>NZ_CACSJW010000009.1:0-376769 GCF_902706145.1 Sphingobacterium sp. 18053 | reverse complement strand
GTTTAAAATAAACTGAACGGGATTTTAAATCCCGTCAGGCTTCTCTTAAACCCTTCTTTTTTCATGATTCCCTCTTTCGGGGTAACCGTTCCTCCCTTGCGGAGTGGTGCAAAGATAGGGAGTTTACTAACAAACTTCCAAGCCTTTTGTTCTTATTTATTTCATTTCGCCCTTAACTGCCTGTAACGGTGCGAGATTCTTTTCGTAAAACAGGTGATCGGAGGGCTGGCATGGTAGATCCAAGTCCAGATTGGGCCTTCGGAGAACCCCAGGTCATCATATATAGTATGGAGGCAGGCTTCGTATTGGATCTATTACCAATTTCGTTCAACTTTTGTAGTTAATTAATAGGGGTATTACGGGGGGATAACAGGGGGTTAACAGGGGGTTAGCAGGGGTATACCCTTGTTAACCCCCTGTTAAAACGGTGCAATAGTGCTGTTAATTACAAATCAGTATTCAATTTAAACATAAGCAACGTAACAACAGAGCTCCGCAACGTTTAATACCATCGATATACATAATAGAGATAGGACGTGACCGCGAACTGCAACCGCAGCAGAATAGAGGATGGCGGAACCAGTCTAAAGTAAACCTTGATCAATTTTCATTTTGGTATAGCTTTTACTCAAGGTTTACTTAGGGTTTACTTAGGGTTTGTTTAGGTATAGCTTAGGTTATAGCTAAACTAACCCTAACCAAAAGCTAACTAAATACCAATTAAAATCTAGCTTAAAGAAGAAGTAAATAAAAGCGAATAAATAGAACACTATTTAAATAGTCATATAACCTATATATATGTAGACGCAGGCCCTATTGCCGAAGTTGACTTGAAAGATACTGCGTCCCTAATGGCCAAAACAATGCGAAGTTTTTAAGGATATAATCATCATAGATCAATAAAAACCTCATTTTAGGTTTCTGGTACCCCTAAAGGAACATCTGATTGAAGCCCCCTTAGATACAGGAAAGTTACGAGGTCTAGAAAACTACGATTCACCCGAAATATATCTAATAATTTGCTCCAATAAATAGCTCGAAGATGCCCACAGAAGGTCTTTGACAAACAAAATGTAATTGAAACCGTATATTCGTAAATAGCAAATTAAAATCTTCCTTATTTTGAACGGACTTTTCAAAATTTACAAAGTTGACGCCGACGAGGCACTGCGCATACAGCAATCCAAAAACGAAATACATCAACATGATTTCGAGGAATTGATTATTGGTGTGGCAGGAAAGCTCGAACATTTTATCGATTTTAAAACAAAAACCTACACCGCTCCATTTATAAGTTTTGTCACTCAGGGCAAAACCCACCGCGTCAAACCTCTTTTGCATAATAATAACATTGAATTTTGGGTCGTTCGATTTAAAAGTGAATTTATCCCCGAAACGACTTTCCAGCTCTACGCCCACTTTCATGACAATGCGACTTTGACCTTCGCCAGCCCCAACTGCTTCGGGAGATTAATAGTCTTGTGTGAGCTAATGCAACAGGAATGCTTACAACATAGCGTAGATTATGCGGTTATCAAGCAGTTATTGAGCACCATCTTTACCATGATTGAATCTGAACGGAAAAAGCAATTTCCAGACAGCCAACAGCAATTGAAAAATCAGAGTACAACGTTCACAAGCTTTCTATCTATACTGGAAGAGAACTACCGCCGTCCAGAAGGCGTTAATTTTTACGCGGAGAAGCTTTTTATGTCGACACGAAACCTAAATTTAATTTGTCAGAGCATATTACAACAAAGCGTTTCTGAGATTATCGAAACACGGAAACTTATTGAAGCAAAAAACCTCTTGTTGACAACGACTAAAACGATCTCGGAAATTGGTTTTGAACTCGGCTACCAAGATAAAGCCTACTTTACCAATGTCTTCAAAAAGAAAGCAGGCATGACGCCTTCGGAATTTAGAAGTGAAATCCAAAAACTTATTTCAGAATAGCGTACAACAGATTTCCGAATAGTACAACAGATTGACAGGATAATTATACCGCCTAGCCAGCCCCAACCCCTACCTTTGTAGTAAAAATTGACGCAGCCACATCATATCAAATGCGTAGAAAGGATTTTATTAAAATTATGGCAACATTACCATTAGCTGGAGTAGCTCATAAAGCAAACTCTTTATATAAATTTTCCGGGGAACTGGAGGCAACGGACAAATTTCCGGTCTTATTTTTAGGACATGGAAGTCCCATGAACGCCATAGAGGACAACGAATTTGTCCGGGGATTCAAAAAAATTGGCCAAACTTTCGAAAAACCGAAGGCGATTCTTGTTGTCTCGGCACACTGGGAAACACGTGGAACATTTGTCACAGCGATGGAGCATCCCACCACCATTCATGACTTTGGCGGTTTTCCTCAGGCGTTATTTGATGTTCAATACCCAGCTCCAGGCAGCCCGGCGCTCGCTTTAGAAACACAGCGTATTGTCAACAAAGCAGATGTTCATCTCGACGACAAATGGGGGCTGGACCATGGATCATGGTCTGTCGTCAAACATCTATACCCTGATGCAGACGTTCCTATTATCCAAATGAGCATCGATTACACACAGCCTGCAGCATACCATTATGAGATTGCACAGCAATTAAACGCGCTAAGAAAGAAGGGGGTACTCATTATCGGTAGCGGCAATATGGTGCACAACTTACGGATGGTCGCCTGGGATAAACTCGATACGGCAGGCTATGCGTATGAGTGGGCTACTATAGCCAATGAAAAAATGAAGAAATTTATTCAGAACGGCAACCATCAGGCGCTCATAGATTTCAGAAAACAAGGCAAAGAGTTCGACTTGGCAATTCCAACTCCTGAACATTACCTCCCTTTAATCTATACCTTGGGTTTACAGGAGAAAAATGACGAGTTGTTTCTCTTCAACGACAATTCAGTGGCTGGATCGCTGACCATGACCTCCTTGAAAATCGGTTAAGCCTCCAGCATACCTATCAGGAATATCCAACAATACAAGCCCATTCCATTAACCGAGAAAAAGGCCAATGGAATGGGCTTGTTGTATACAGCACTCCGCTGAGTTGGAAATATCTCGAAATTTCCATGACAAAAAGCGTTAGGATTGCAGCGCTAGGATTGATAAATTTGTTTGAAACAAAACAACGTACTTGAACTTAACTCATGGCAACAAAACCTGTTATTGAAATTGAATATTGTCCAAAATGCAATTGGATGCTGCGCGCCGCCTATATGGCGCAGGAGGTACTGAGTTCGTTCACGGATGAGATCCATGGAGTGATGCTGGTCCCCAGCGAAATTGCAGGCCGTTATACAATACGGGTAGCGGATAAGGAGATATTCGATCGAAAAAGAGCCGGTCGATTCCCCGAAATAAAAGAACTCAAACAACTGATCCGTGATCTAGTCGCACCAGATAAATCCTTAGGTCATTCGGACAAATCTCCTTCATCCAACATTTAATTTAGCATAAATCGGATTTTAAAGACTTCTTCTTATTAGCAACTTTGTATAAATTAAATGAACAATCATGACTATTCAACAAGAAGTAGATTTTCAACGTATCGCCAAGGCCATACATTTCTTACAGGAAAACTTTAAGTCTCAACCTACATTGGGTCAGATCGCTTCTCATGTTTACATGAGTGAAGCTCATTTTCAACGCATGTTTACCGCATGGGCAGGTACAAGCCCCAAAAAATTCTTACAGTACGTAAGTATAAATTATGCAAAATCATTGCTTAAGGAAAATAACATTGCTGAAACAACATTCCAGCTTGGCCTTTCCAGCAGCAGTAGACTTCATGAACTATTTATCAACATTGAGGGGATGACTCCCGCTGAATATAAAAATGAAGGCTCCAATTTATTGATTTCCTACGCGTATTATCAGAGCTTATTCGGCACAATGCTAATTGCATCCACCTCAAAAGGTATTTGTCATATTGCCTACGCGGATGATAACATAACAGCTTTTGACTCTCTTCAGCAACGATTTCCGAACGCAACATACCTACAACAGGGGAACAGCATGCACGAGAATGCACTCAGCGCATTAAATCCCCAAGATAAAGATATCCGTCAGGTAAAATTACATTTAAAAGGCACTGATTTTCAATTGAAAGTCTGGGAAGCTTTATTAAAAATCCCTATGGGTAACTTAAGCACTTACGGTGCTATCGCTTCTCAAATCGGAAACCCCAAAGCCTCCCGTGCTGTCGGCACAGCTGTTGGAAGCAATCCGATAGCTTACCTTATCCCCTGTCATCGTGTTATACAAAACAGCGGTATATTTGGTGGTTACCGATGGGATCCAATGCGGAAAACAGCGATGATCGGATGGGAGACTTTGCATACGGCTATTTAGTAAACACACACAATACGATAACATGGAACTTTTCGACAATCTCTTCGATGGCAATAGAAATCTACTCCCTTACGATGGGACTGTCAATTATTATGGTAAAATACTGCCTCCACAGAAAGCAAACCACTATTTTGATAGACTCATGGACTCGATCGAATGGGTAAATGACCGTGCCATTATTTTTGGAAACGAAATCGTCACCAAACGAAAAGTGGCTTGGTATGGCGACCAGGCTTTCGAATATAGCTATTCCAACACTACTAAAAGAGCGCTTCCCTGGACAAAGGAACTTCTTGAGCTGAAAAAGATTGCCGAAGAACAAACACAGGAGACGTATAATTCCTGCCTGTTGAATCTTTATCACAATGGCGACGAAGGAATGGCCTGGCACAGCGACGGTGAAAAAGACCTCAAAAAAAATGGAGCAATTGCTTCTTTAAGCTTTGGTGCTGAACGAAAGTTTGCCTTTAAACATAAAACGAGCAAAGAAAAAATAGACATCATCTTGGGCCATGGAAGTTTATTGGTGATGAAAGGTGTTACACAAACGTATTGGTTGCATCGGCTTCCACCGACAAAAAAGGCGTTCAGTGCACGAATTAATCTGACATTTCGAAGCATCGATCAGCTGTAGTCTTACAGGCCCAGGGTAAGGCTTACAGGAATGGACACCTATTTGTAGGCAGACTTCAACAGCATTCAGTCATTAATCGTGTCAACCTTTTCAAACATAAAGGCTGACACGATCGATCTGGTTATTTAATAACGTCCCTGCTGTTGTCCTTGGCTGTGTAATCCATAAAAATGCCACCGTCCAAGGTAATATTTTTCACCTTTTTAGTCGAAGTCCAAGTCAGGATTACCTGTTTTTCATTGTGTTGCCAAATTGACGGAGTTTGATGTTTTGTCTCCACCGATCCATCCGTATAGGTAATCAACACATCAAACGGAATTGCAAATCCCCCGACATTAGTGATCGTCAGTGTATTTTTGCCAGCAAGTTGTTTAAAATCATTCACTTTAAGGTCGATGTAATTATTGGTGAAATACCAATTTTTCCAATACCAGTTTAAATTCTGCCCAGCTCCAGCATTGATGCTATAAAAGAAGTCCCAAGGCGTCGGATGTTTTCCATGCCATAGCTCCATGTAATGGTGTAATGCTTTTTTAAACAGTTCATCGCCCAAGTAATCCCGTAATGCAATATAAGACAATGCGGCCTTGATGTAGGCATTGTTGCCGTACCCTAAACCACTTAACTGAGAGGTCATGGTAATCAAGGGTTGGTCTTCTTCGGTAGAAGGGTCAAAGATATAGCGCTTTACACGGGCATCTTTGAAAAGTTCTTTGTTTTTTTCGGCACCAATCTCCGCATTTCCAATCCAGAATTCCAATGCAGTAGCCCAGCCTTCATCCATATAACCGTATCGCGTCTCATTGATACCCATGTAAAAAGGGAAATAGGTATGTGCAATTTCATGGTCTGCTGTTTGTCGCGCATCCACGAGATTATCTGGGACACTAGAATCGTTGATCATCATTGGATATTCCATGTCTGCAAATCCCTGAACGGCCGTCATTGTTGGGTATGGGTAGGTGACACCAGGCCAATTTTTAGAAAACCAGTCAATGCAATATTGCTGCCAACCAATGTATTGTTCAAAATCTGCTGTTCCGGTGACATAGCTTGACTGCACACTCACGCGCTTACTTCCCAAATCTACACTCCCGCCATCCCAGATATAATTATCACTCACACTGAAACAAAAATCAGGCACATAGGTTGCTTTAAATTTCCACTTATTCCAGGCTTCTTGTGTTGTCACTTTCCCCGCTTTCATTTCGGCATCTGTCGCGATATGTATTGGCGTGTCGCTGACTTTTGATTTTTCGAAACGGTCCAGAACAGGTTTCTGCAGTACATCAGCCGCATTTGTCAATTCACCTGTCGCCCAAACAACAAAGTTCTTCGGAACGGATATCTCAAATTGATAATCGTTGAAACCATTGTAGAATTCTTGTCGGCCATTATGTTCCAGAAGATCCCAGCCATTATAATCGTCGTATACAGACACACGCGGATAAGAGTAAGCACAATAAAAGGTGGAAGCATTCAACAGCCCTTCACGGTCGCTTTCGACAGATAACGGATATTCCCAGCTAATGTCCAATGTTGCAGTGCTTCCCGGAAGGATTTTCTGCCCAAAATCACCTAACTTCACCGTTCCCCAGTCCTTGCTGTTTACTTCGTAAACTTGACCATTCAGTTTAAACGATTTAATCTTTAGGCCCGAAGTCAGGTAGTCGTCCGAAGCGTATGCAGCACGTACCGCATTAGGTTTGTGTACATTGTTCACAAATCGGATAGCCAAGCGTTTCAATGTATCGGGACTATTGTTTGTGTACACAATAGTCTCTGTTCCACTCACCATCTTTGTAGCCGGATCCAATTGCACCCGCACATCATACTTACCAAAATTCTGCCAATAGTTTTTCCCTGGTAGACCCGTTTTGGTACGGGTTCCCTTTTCGATCGCTTGCTGAATATTCCTTGGGGTATACAGTTCTTGCGCATGAGCTACCCCTGTCAATAAAAGCAAAGTCAATCCATAATTAAATATAGTGCGTCCTATCATATCCTAGTTTAAATAATCAAACTAAGATAAATTTGCTGTGATTTGCAAGTTTAATTCTCCAGCTTCGCAAGAAAAATAAACTTCTTCAACACAATACCGTATTTGCATTTGTTCAAAGATCAAAAAAAGACAGGCTCCGAGTACTTGAGAAAACATTTTATTTTTTTTGACGTTTAGTTTTAAGATAGACCCGAATGTATGCATCAACTTTTACGTTTTAACGATTTCTTCCGACATGCTTTTTTAGGAATACTTTTGATTTCAATCCCTACGCTGCTCGCTGCTCAAACCGATGCAAAAACAGACTCTCTTGCACAGTACAAACATCAGCGTGACTCGGCCATGGCCAGTCAATACGATATATCGGATTTAATCGGACGAATAATCCATCCCAAACGAAAAAAGGAACACGCGAGTAAACGCTCTCCCATCACCTTAATGCCCAACATTGCCTACAACCCAACCATTGGTGGTCAGATCGGAATCAAGGCTGTCGCGGGGAAAGTACTGGGTGACCCCAAAACAACGACCATGTCGATCGCAGCGACATCCGCCTCAATCACCACAAAAAACATCATGGTCTTCTATATCAGCCATAATATCTTTACCCCCAACAATAAACTAAATTTTCAGGGCGCTTTTGCACTTGTCAAAATGGTCGCTTTAGATGCGGGTTTGGGCATGACTCCCCATGGAAAATGGAACAATGCCGATGAAGAGATCCTTGCCAACCCCGACCATAAAAAATACGGAGCAAAATATAACGCATTTACATTTAATGAAAAAGTCTATAAACGTATCGCCGACGGACTATTTGTTGGAGCTGGATTGGCGTTTGACTTACGACGAAAAATAACCAGCAGCGGCCCCAATGGCAACATTACGCCCAATACCATCTACACCGAAAAACATGGCTTCGATCCCGACAGTTATAATTCCAATGGACTATTGCTCAATATGCAATATATGACAAGAGACAATCCCAATAGGCCTTACAAGGGTATCTATTCGGATATTGGTGTGCGATGGAACACAACGCTGTTGGGCAGTAGCAAAAGTGCTGTACAGCTTACCACCGACTTTCGAAAATACTTTAGTCTATCTCAGTCCGACCCGGCTCATGTACTTGCCTTCTGGTATTGGGGTTCCTATAAACTTGGTGGTACACTTCCCTATTTTGATCTCCCAGGAACGGGAAGAGACGTAGCCGTCAGAAGCGGCCGGGGTTATACCATTGGTTATTTCAAAGGAATTTCTTTCGGTTATGCCGAAACAGAATACCGCTTCCCAATTTTAAAGAATCACTTTTTGAGCGGAGCTGCTTTTTTCAACCTACAGACTGCCAGCGACGAACTGGGTACCAAACTTTTTGAAAGGTGGCAACCTGGGGGTGGTGCCGGATTACGGGTGCTCTTTAACAAAGCAACACGCACAAATCTATGTCTGGACTATGCCTTTGGAAAATATGGTTCCCGTGGTTTCTTTTTAGGGCTGAATGAAGCCTTCTAATTCCAGATTGCGACAGCTTTGTTTGCCATAAAATAACTAAATTAGCCGATGTTGTTGCTCTTTCTATTCACGAAGAGTGACTGAATTGGCATTGACGATACTTCATCATGAATTTAAAAACCTTTTTTCTATACATTGTATTATTATTGGCTCTTGTTTCCTGTCATCAGACAAAGACGCCAAAAACAACGAAAAATGACGAACAAAAGAAAGAACAGGTAGTCCCCCCTGCATCACCACCGCTCCCATCGGATACTTCGAGCTACGATAGCCCGCGTTTTGCAGACAGAATTGAAGAACAAACGCAGCAGTTAATAAAAATGAACGACGCCGGCCTCTTCGATAAACTTCACCAGAAGTTAACGACAACACTAAGTGCAGACCAGAAGGATTATTTTCTTGGGCATCCTAACTTGGCTGTTTTAGCGATCGCGAAAGGGAATATCTTCGAAAATGGCTCTGGAGACCTTGGGTATCTGCTGTACAACAAAGATAATCATCACATCGAGATCACCTTATTCGATCATAAACGCAATACATACAACACATTGTATAAAGAGTTAAAAGTTGTCAATACCCTTCAAAATCTAGATTGTTCATCCAGCTTTGGATCGCTCGATTATCTCGTTGCTTCCGAACTGATTTATCAAGAGGATTATATTCGTTTAAACAATTCAAATTACCTGATTGACGACAATTCCTTTGATGTGACCGATATTTCGACGAACAAAAACTTTGATTTGCAGCAGGGCTGTCTGAACAAAAAATTCTCAAAAGAAGCCATGGCCAACAGTCTTTGTGTGCCGACCAGCTCCGTATATGCGAATTTTCAATGCCTAAAATACAATAAGAAAAAGCAGATTTTTGAAATTTATTTCAGTCAGGAATTTGCAGACTAAGCCGACCAAACCCTAACGATGAAAAGATATTACCTACTTGCTACCCTTGGTTTATGTAGCAAATTATATGCGCAGGAAGTGGATACTACGACTAATCGACTAGAACAAGTCGAAGTTAAAGCCTACTTCAATAAACAACCACTATTGCGACTGACATCTTCTGCGGCTGTGTTAAGCAGCCAAATGATCCAATCCCTGCAGTCGCCCTCCTTTGTTTCAGCAATGAACAGGGTGCCGGGTTTACGCATGGAAGAACGTTCCCCTGGGAGTTACCGGCTAGCACTCCGTGGGAGTATGATCCGTTCACCTTTTGGTGTTCGCAATGTCAAAATCTATCTGGACGACTTTCCATTTACTGACGCAGGCGGGAACACCTATCTTAACTTGATAGATCCATCCGCAATAGGACAAATCAATATATTAAAAGGTCCAGATGGATCGATCTATGGGGCCAATTCAGGCGGTGTACTCTCCTTTTATAGTAAGGGATTTGATCGATCTGACAAACCTGAAGTCAACCTCCAATTAACGGGGGGCTCCTACGGTCTTTTCCAGGAACAGCTCAATGCAATATTACCCCTCAGCCAGAGTCAGCAACTTGCCATCAATCAAAGTTGGACAAGAAGTGACGGTTATCGCCAGAATTCAGCCTTAAACAAAAAGAATATACAGCTTAATTACAATTGGCAATATGCAAAAACATCCGAATTAAAATTCACCGGTTTCTATTCGGATCTTGGTTACCAAACTCCGGGAGGGCTCACCGCAGCACAAATGGAGAGCGACCGCAGACAGGCCCGGCCTAAGGGCGGACCAAATCCTGGTGCTGCTGAACAAAAAGCAGCAATCTACGATAAAACATTCTTTGGTGGACTGAGCAACCAGACGCACCTCAGTTCTAAGATGACCTTATTCGCCAGTGTATTTGGTTCATCCAATCAGATCAAAAATCCCTTCATCACCAATTACGAGAAAAGAGATGAAAAGAATTTAGGAACGCGCCTGTATTTATCTTATGCCGATCTGTTGAGCCAAGATTTAAAATATGAAGTCCAACTGGGCTTGGAAGCACAAAAGGGCTGGTATGCTATTGACAATTATGACAACGCCCAAGGTGTCGCTACCGATCCTCAGGCCAAGGACAAATTGGAAAACAGTCAGCAATCATTTTTTGCACGCACCCAACTGGAGTGGCTAGAGCGCCTCCAGGTAGAGCTGTCGCTCGGATTAAATGAGAATAAAATTGGCTACCAGCAACGTTATCCTGTCGCACAAGAAAACAAAGAAAATATTGATTTCGGAAGTACCTGGATGCCACGAGCAGCACTATCCTATTTGATCACACCAATCCTTGCACTTAGAGCATCGATTTCTAAAGGTTTCTCTGCACCAACTGTTGCTGAAGTCCGCTCGTCAGACAATACAATTAATACGATGCTGAAACCAGAAACAGGTACAAACCATGAATTTGGGCTTCGTTGGCATTTGTGGAATCGCCGGATTATTTTAGATGCAGCGGCCTACACGTATCAAATGAACAATGCCATTATCCGACAGGTACGGGATAATGGTGCTGAATATTTTCAAAATGCGGGTAAAATAAACCAAAAGGGATTGGAAGCCTCGCTATTCATGTATTTGATCAGGCCTCAAACAACCGGTATGGTCCGTAGCCTACAACTGACCAGTAATTTTTCCCTCAATGACTACAGGTTCAAAACCTATCAGGTAGGCGACAAAAACTATAAGGACAATAAACTCCCTGCAGTTCCTAAAACAGTATGGGTAAATTCGTTGGATATACTTTTCCCGAATGAATTCCAACTGGATCTCCTTTCCAATTTAACTGCAGCAATACCACTGGATGACGCAAACACTGTTTATGCCAACCGGTATCATCTTTTGCAAGCCAAATTATCCTGGAGCAAATCTGTCTGTTCACCGCATAAAATCAGGCTTTTTGTTGGGGCCGACAATCTGCTCAATGAAAAATATAGTCTTGGAAACGATATAAATGCTTTTGGAGGACGGTATTTTAATCCTGCCCCATTACGTAATTATTATGGCGGAATGAGTTTTAATTTTTAACCAAGCATCATGGAATTCCATCAGTATACATTGACCGATATCGATTTCACCAAGGTGAGCCGTTATTCTTATTTTCCTTGGATGGACCTGACACTGGCCCATTTTCAGGTCAATGCGATGGAAATGGAGGTCAATCAGGCAACTTTTCAGGTACTGGAGAATTATACCGATTTTGAAGTGATGATCATACATACATTGCCCACAACAGCCGTCTTTTGCAATTGTCCACAAACAGGATTCTGCCGTCATCAAAAGGCGGCTTTAAGTAAACTATTTACACAGGAGAATTGGCTGGCATTTTTTGATCACAACCGCTATCAGCATCTCCTCAAGAAGGTTGCGGCACAATATGGACTGGAAAAGGAATCGTCTTTAGAAAACTATTTTTCAGCCCAGATCAAAGCAGGGAAGCTTGAGTTTCTATTAAAAGACAAACAGCTAACCTCCATTGATGACTTTGATCTAGTGGAGGAATCTCTTGCCCCAAAGGCCAAGACGACAGCCGAACAGCATCATCATTTTGTGGTGTTAACGCGCAACCGGTATTACAAAAATCTACAAATACTCCTGTGCCAAGCTCCAATGACGAAATCTGGCCTACCTAAAAACCCGATTTCCGCTAGTGAGAGCCAGTTTCGTATCTGGCAAAGCAGCTCGATTGAGGAAATGCAATTTTACACAGCTGTTTATCAATTTTCTCAAGCTGTGCAACAGGATATCGAAATCAGCTCCAGCCTGAAGGCGATTGCAAAAAACCCGTTACACCTCGATTTTTATCTGCATGACTATGAGAAATCCGACAATATAACAGCCTCCACCTTATCGCCGATTCAATTTAACCTAAACAAAGGTGATATTAAGCTCTTTATTACAAAAAAAGGTGCGTTTTATGCCATTCAGGGAGAAATTCATATTCATACGATAGCCTACAATTTACAGGATTTAGTTGTTCTTTTGGACCATTTCATTCTCATCAAAAATCAGCTTTTTCTGATTGAAAATAAGTTTCACCTCAAGTTGATCCGTTTGTTTGGCAACAAAGGGGAGCAATTATTGATCCATCAGCGTAAGTTCGAAGAATTCAACAGATTGTTTTTGGAACAGATAGCACATTCCGTGGAGTTGAATTTTAAAGATATTCCCAAAGCAAGCAAGCCACAGTTGAAGGAAAATCTGTATTATCAGGACATGCAGCCACTTTTGTTTCTGGAGGAATCGGAAGATTTTGTCAACCTTATTCCTGTCATGCGTTATGGTGAAGTCGAAATTCCTATTTTAAGTAAGCGGAATATATTCGGTACAGACAGCAAGGGTATACAATTTTTGGTCGATCGGAAACGTGAAGCTGAAACAAAAGTTATTTCCCTGTTACTGAAACAGCATCCCTATTTTCAGGAGCAAATGGATGAGGGAAGCTTTCAGCATTTTTATTTGCATCGCAAATACTTTCTGGACAGTAACTGGTTTCTGGATGCTTTTGACGAGTGGCAGCATCAGGGTATACAGATCATTGGATTTAATACGTTACGTGGAAATAAATTAAGCCGTTTTAAGGGAAAAATACATGTGGAGGTCCTCAGTGGACAAAATTGGTTCAATGCCAATATACAGGTCAAGTTTGGTCCCAAAAGTGTCTCCCTAAAAAAACTTGAAAAGGCAGTACGGAACCGCTCGCAATTCATCACCTTGGATGATGGCACCCAGGGGATTTTACCGCAACAGTGGCTCGATAAATTTGAGACCTATTTTAATGCTGCCGAATCGATCGCTGATGATTTCATTGAAATTCCAAAATACAAATTCAATGAGATCGATCAACTATTTGATCAGTCCGAGCTAGACCCCATTGTGTTGGCTGAGCTCAGCACATTGAGAAAGCAGCTAGCTAATTTTTCTTCGCTATCCGAGGTCCAGGTACCTCCAACTTTTGTCGGAAACTTACGTCCTTATCAGCAACAAGGACTACAATGGCTGCATTTCTTGGACGGGCTTAACTTTGGCGGCTGTCTTGCCGATGACATGGGACTTGGCAAAACGATCCAAATATTAGCCTTTCTGGCTACTCAAAAAGCAAAGGGACAATCTGCACCAACATTACTTGTACTTCCCACGACCTTAATTTTTAATTGGCGGCATGAAATCCAGCAATTCCTTCCATCTTTTCAAACGTTAGTTTTAGATGGTCCAAATAGAATAGAAAAAGGGATGCAGTTTGAACAGTATGACCTTGTTTTAATTTCTTATCACAACCTGCTGACGGATATCAATATGCTAAAAAAAATAACCTTCAATTATGTCATATTGGACGAATCGCAGCAAATCAAAAACCCGGATTCCCAGCGATACAAAACGGTAAATTTATTAAAATCAAGAAATCGCATCATCTTAACAGGAACTCCTATCGAGAATAATACGATGGATCTTTATGCCCAGCTTTCCTTTATTGTACCGGGTCTGCTAGGAAGCAAAAAATATTTCAAAGATGTCTATACGACTCCTATTGATGCTTTCCATGACCGCAAGAGAAAAAAAATGCTGAAAGAGAAAATAAAGCCTTTTATTCTCCGGAGAACAAAGCAGGATGTATTACGTGATCTTCCTGCAAAAAATGAACTGGTTCTTTACTGTGAGATGAAAACTGCCCAACGGCGGATTTATGATCTTTATGAAAAAGAGTTTCGGGATTTTATCTCTGCCAAAGATGGCGATGAAATCAAGAAAAGTCCCATGCATGTACTAAAAGGTCTAACAAAATTGCGTCAGATATGTAATTCAAGTAAACTTCTCCAATACGAAGATCTGACTACCGCTGCGGACTCTGCCAAAATCGAAATGCTTATCGAGCAGATTCAGCATAAAAAAGACCAGCACAAAATGATCGTGTTTTCACAGTTTGTCAGTATGCTCAACCTGATTAAAGAAGCTTTGGATAAACAGGGTATTCGCGCGTTGATGCTCACGGGCCAATCCAAAAATCGAGGTAAATTGGTTAACGACTTTCAATCCGACAAGGATATCCCCGTTTTTCTGGTCAGTCTAAAAGCAGGTGGTACCGGACTTAATCTTACCGCAGCAGATGTTGTGTACCTGGTAGACCCCTGGTGGAATCCTGCTGTTGAACAACAGGCGATCGACAGGATCTATCGCATGGGTCAACAAAAGACGGTTACCGCTGTTCGATTAATCAGTCCTAACACAGTCGAAGATAAAATTCAGACCTTACAGCAACATAAAAAGGAGATTAGCAACAGCATTCTGGATGACGGCGGAAGTTTAGATGTCTTTTATCTGGACAAAAGCTATTTAATGAATTTGCTACGATAAACTATTGAAATGAAAAAAGGGGACATCGATCGATGTCCCCTTTTTTGATATAATTCGTTGTCAGCTGCTCTTTATTTTTTGTCAGAAATGTACGTTTTGTTACCATTTCCGTTGATATAATATTTACCACCTTTTGGACCGAGATAGACTGTATGGCCGTTATATTTTTCACTTGTTGCTTTATCAGCTGTAGCTACGGCATCTTTTTTAACAGCAGTAGCTTGTTTTTCAGCTTTAGCGCTTTCTTTTTTCACGGCTTTTTCCTTCGCTTCCACTGGTGCTGCTGGCGGTGTTTTTGTATCAGCCATCTTTTTCGTCTGCGCTGACTTTTCCTTCACTGCAGCTTCCTTCTTCGCTGTAGCTTTCACCGGCGCTGCCTTCGTTTTCGTTTCGGCCTCGTTGGCTTTAGTCTTTACTTCTTTTGCTTTTTGTTCAGACTTTTTGGCTTCTTTTTCCATTTTTTTAGGAGCCGTTTGTGCATAGGATTGTCCCAATCCGACTGCAGCGATCAAAGCTAATGCAGCTGTGATTTTTTTGAAACGATTTATTGCTTTCATAACTCAATTGTTATATAAATAATTGTAAATAAAAGTACAATACAAATGCCATATTTCGATTTAATTACCTGAAAAAAATATTTTTAACAATTTTTTAACTTAGCCAAGGAATTATTCGACAACTTGTTTTCTAAATTTCGAATCAATTATATATTTTACTCCCTTCGCATCTATAAATACAGGCTTTCCATGGTATTGCTCATTACTCCGTCGATCAATGGCAACTCGATACCGTGTGGGTGAGTTAATGGAGCTGTAGGTTATATTTCCAACCGAGTCTCCAGGGCTAGCGATTACTTCCGAACCTTCATATACGCGCTCACTCACCCTGCCAGTAAAACGCTGTTTTCCTGTTGACGTTTTTATTTTCTCCTGCTGCTCCGGCTCTTTATCGATCGGCGCAACACCCAAGGTCATCACATCTACCTGTGGGCTTAAAGGGAAGAATGGATCTACCCACCGATATACAAAATGATAATCGGTTTCTAAATTATTAAAAGCATGCATTTGCTGGGCCCTTACAATACTTATCCCGCCTCCTAAAATCAGCAGTGGCAGTAGGCAACGTCTAAAGAAGATTAATTCAACTCCTAACATATCTTTTTTTCCTTTCGTTTAAGTACTCCCAAATAAAATGCCATCTCTATCTAAAGGACTCATCTTTAACACATTTTTAACTAAAGCAAATTAGTTTGATATTTAACTGTTTTATATTTAACTTTGTGCTATGAAAAACGAATCCATGAATCCAGTAAAACCCTTAGTGGATAGTATCATTGCTTTGCGAACGAGCTTAAAACAATACTATATCCAGAAAATAAAGGAACAGCAGTTGGATATCACCTATGAAATGTTGCAAGTATTGGCGGCACTGTGGAAAAAGGAGCAAATGAATCAGCAAGATATAGCCACAGCGATACAAAAGAACAAAGCAAGTGTCACTCCGCTGATCGATAATCTTTGTAAACGAGATCTGGTTAGACGCGTCAGCGATCCCAATGACAGACGAAATAACTTAATCGAATTAACGGTAAAGGGAGACGAATATAGGACATTATTAGACCCTGTCCAACAAGACCTCTACCGTGTGATCCTGCAGGAGATATCAGAAAAAAAAGTATTGGAAATTACAGAAACTCTCGAAAAATTGACCGCAATTATTGATAAGCAATAGTATCGGGAGCCTTGATTTTCAGAAAAAAATAAGATAAGTAATTGAGTCATGAGCAATTCAACATTAAGTGAGAAAGAAATAAAACGAAGGCGGAAGATATGGATCATCAACATCCTATCTGCGGTCGTCATTGTGGTTACAATTATCTGGGGTATCTTAGTCTTTTTCCACATCAACGAATCTGTTTATACAGATGATGCCCAGGTAGATGCCCATATTACCCCTATAAATTCGCGTATCAGCGGTTATATCAAAACAATTCGATTTGATGAGCATCAAAAAGTTCACAAAGGCGATACACTCGTCATTATTGATGATGCTGAGTACAGAATTTTATTACAAAATGCACAAGCCACCCTTGCCGATGCCAAAGCAAGTAAAACAATATCGCAATCTGGAATTGCCATTGCCGGCAATAGTACTGCGATAGCAAATGCCAATATCGATGAGATGAGAGCCCGGCTAGATAATATGGAATTGAATTATAGGCGCTACGAGAGTCTGGTAAAAGATGAAGCAGTAACGCAATATCAATTCGATCAGGTAAAAGCAGATTATGAGGCCATGTTAGCCAAATACAAGGCACTTTTGGCGCAAGAGCGTGTATCGAAACTTAACACGCATGAGTCTGAACAGAAGCTATCAATCAATGATGCCTCATTGCTAAAGGCCGAATCTGCGATTGATCTTGCCAAGTTAAACCTTTCGTATACGGTTATCACTGCGCCATACGATGGTGTATTGGGACGGCGGACGATAGAAGAGGGACAATTGGTGCAAAACGGTACGCCATTGGTCAATATTGTACGTGATGAGCAGAAATGGATTACGGCAAATTATACCGAAAGTCAACTAAAAAATATTGCCCTCGGGGCAAAAGTCAACATTGAAATTGATGCATTGGCAGGGAAGACATTTGAAGGTGAAGTAGCCGCCATATCCGAAGCAACAGGATCTAAGTATTCTGCTGTCCCGGTTGACAATTCTACGGGGAACTTTGTTAAGGTACAACAGCGCATTCCAGTTAGAATTAATTTTACAGCATCCAATACCCAAAAAGATCTTGCCATGCTTCGCGTAGGTATGAATGCTATCATACGTATTAAATAATCATGAAAGATCGTATATTCAGAGATTGGTTGAGTTCAGGCTGGGAATTGTTCTTTCTGTTTGTACTCAATATTTTATTTTCGTTCAATAATGGAATCCCAACATCCATTAACACGTATGTCATGAATGGATACGCCGGTACCACCGCAGATCTGAATATGGCTACATATTGTTATTATGCGGGAATGGTATGTGCCATACCACTGGTATTTAGGTTGTTGAAATTATTTTCCAAAAAGACGATATTAATCGTATCTATCTTCATTATCCTCGCTTCCAATACGGTTTTGGAACATGCCAATAATGGTGTCAACATCTGTATGTCCACATTTTTTATCGGAAGTGCCAAGATTATTGTCACTATGGCTATCATTGGGGAAATGATCCCTTTTCTCATGCCACGTGGAGAACGGTATCAATTATATGCAGTCTACTACCCCATGACAATGATCATTCCTGCCTTGGCAAGTTATGTATCTGTTCTATTTGCAACACGTTTCTATTGGGAAACTGTCTTTTTATTTCAAAATATACTACTTGCAGTAGCGTTGTTAATCTGCATTATCTTTATGAAATCGTCAGATTTTAAAAAGGTACCTCTCTATCAATATGACTGGTTTGGAAGTATTTTACTTTGTATTTCATTATTGAATTTTGCCTATTTCAGCACATATGGTCTGACACAAAATTGGTTTCATTCCAGGTTTATTTTGGTCACCGGAATCGCATCGCTCTGTTTTTTTATACTTTTTATAAATAGAAGTGTACTAATCCGAAAATCACTCTTAAATTTTGAAGCCTTCTCAACACGGATTCTGCCTATCTCCATTGGAACAATTTTTATTTTCGGCATTTTTTATAGCTCGACCTCGCTGTACTCCTCCCTTTTGGGAATTACGCTTGGTACAAACCCCTTGGAAGTCGCCGAGATAAATACCTATGTAATTCCTGGTTATATGATCGGCGCAGTAATCGCTTATATATATTTCAAAATAACAAAGAAATGCAAGTTCATTTTGGCATTCTCCGCAGCGTGTTATGCCCTATCTTGCTTTTTCTTTGCAAGAATTATCGACCAACAAACAAACACGGCTTTGTTCTATCTCCCTTTGACATTAAGAGGAATGGGCGTGATCACCTCCTACATTGGAATAGGCGTGTATATGGCCGGTAATATTCCCAGCAAATATTACCTCTCGGGGTTAGTATTTTTGATTCTTACACGTTCATTTTTGGTGCCTGTAGTCTGGTCAAACATCATTGCCAATTGGTATTACCACCTACAGATCTTTAATGCCAATGATCTTGCTGGTATAATCGATCGAACAAATAGCTTGGTGCTACAAAGAGGAAATATAATGAAATCGGTCCAAGTCCAAGCCTCGCTACTATCCTTACGCGACGCCTACTCCGGGCTATTTATTATCGGGGTAATCCTAACGTTATTCATCTTAATCTTCCCTTTTCATTCTTCGCCTATACGAAGAGTTTTCGACTGGAAGAGAAAAAATTCAACGAAAGAAGCTTTGCAAATTCCTATTTCTTAGTTAACTGATATAAATTTCGGTAATATACTTGAATACGATACGCTCAGAGATTGCGTACTTATCGAAAAGTGTACGGAGATCGTCATAGAGCGTTTTGTTTTCAGCCTGCTCTTTTGGAAAATAGGATGATGAACGTACTCTTCCCAAAAACGACCGAAGGTCCAATATCTGTTGATTTGGTAAGGTTACCTTGGTCATTGAACGTGATCCAAAAAATTGTTTGAGATCATCATCACTGATATTTTTGTGACTGACAGATTGATAACTTGGTATATGACTGAGCAGAAAATCTTCGTACTCCTGTTGAAAAGCGTCGCCGGGATCACGCTGGTTCCAGACCAGCACAATACGTCCATTTTCTGTGAGAATGCGAGCGAACTCCCTTTTACATGCTTCCCGGTCAAACCAATGAAAAGATTGCCCTGCAAAAATGAGATCTACGCATCCAGACTCAATCGATGTATTTTCGGCAGTCGCATTCAGCGCAATTAAATTCCGATAGGTTTTAAAATGATGAAGTAAAGATTCACGCATTTCCCGATTGGGTTCAACGGCAAAAACGTCATTTCCATTTTCGAGAAAAAGTTGCGTAGATAGCCCTGTGCCACTACCGACATCGGCAACCAACCACTTTTTATCAAGCCCTATTTGCTCTTTAAGCACCTGAATAATCTCTTTTGGGTAACAAGGTCTAAATTTCTCGTAATCGACAATCCTGTCTGTGAATCTATCAATACTGTTTTTGTTCATACCAAGAATTGCTGTAACTAGTCGATTATACCTTCATCTTTAAAACTATAATATCCGTTATCGGTAAAGATTAAATGATCGGCAACTCTAATATCCATAATTTTAGAGGCTTCAACAATTTTTTGCGTCAGAATTTTGTCAGCATTGCTCGGATACAAGGTGCCCGAGGGGTGGTTATGAACTAATATAATTGCATGTGCTTTAAGGCTAAGTGCAGATCGTAATATAATCCGGACATCGACTGGCGTAAAATCATTACCGCCGCGTCCGATCAGCTGTTTGTCTAATATTTTATACCCCGTATTGAGATAAAGGGTCCAAAACTCTTCATGGGGTAGATCCTGTAATATGGGTTTCATAAAGTTATAAACGAAGCGGCTGCTATTTACGAGCTTACGTTCTTCTGCGGGCAGGTCATTTTTGCGGCGGGCGAGCTCCAATGCCGCGAGAATGGCGATGGCTTTTGCTTCGCCTATCCCTTTATACATGCTCAGTTCAGATACCTCCATCATCGAAAGCGTATGCAGGTTGTTATTGACATCGGCCAATATGCGCCGGCATAATTCGACAGCACTTTCATTTTTGGAACCAGATCCGATCAAGATAGCCAGTAATTCGGCATCGGTAAGCGCCCTACGCCCCTGGCTCAACAGCTTCTCTCTCGGTCGATCGGCCTCTGCCCACTCCCGGATGACTAGTTTGTACGGATTTGACATCTACAGTTAATTATAATTGGCTAGCGTACATAAATATACAAAAATACTATTACTTAATATCCTGAGAAATACACAATCTATCAATTAAAAAAAATTGGCAATCGGGATTTACTTCACATTTCACTCTGAAACGTTATCTTTGTATTTCATAAAAATTTTTGAATATGAGTAAAGCGATTATTAAAACAGAAAAAGGCGACATGACTGTGGAGTTCTACACAGCTGATGCTCCAAATACAGTAGCCAATTTTATCAAACTTGCTAAATCAGGATATTATGATGGATTAGCATTTCACCGTGTGATACCTGATTTCGTTATCCAAGGTGGATGTCCAAATTCACGTGAAGGAGCTGCAGGAATCCCTGGAACAGGTGGCCCTGGTTATAAAATTGACTGTGAATTAACAGGCGAAAACCAATACCACGATAGAGGTGTATTGTCTATGGCTCATGCAGGCCGTAACACAGGTGGTTCTCAATTTTTCATCTGTCATAGCCGTAACAACACTGCTCACTTAGATCGTAACCATACTTGTTTTGGAAAAGTTATCGAAAACGTAGACATTGTTGACGATATCAGACAAGGTGACCGTATTTTATCAATTGAAGTTATCGAAGATTAATTCTTGGAGATTTAAATAGTATTAAAATGAATTTAAGAGCATTAGTATCCGTAACTGGTAAACCAGGATTGTTCAAATTGGTTGGACAAAATAAAGGTGGTTTTATTTTAGAAACCCTTGATCAGGCAAAAATCAAAACTGTAGTAAGTTTATCTTCTACAAAAATGGCGACTTTGGAAGATATCACAATCTATGGTGAAGAAGAAGAAATTCGTCTATTGAATATTTTTGAAACAATCAAAGAGAAAGGCATCGCTCTGCCAGATACAAAATCTGATGGCGCAACATTAAGAGATTTCTTCCGTGAAGTAGCTCCTGGCCATGATGAATCACGTGTTTATTCTTCGGATATTAAAAAGGTTATCACATGGTACAACATTATCAAGGAATTTCCTTTATTTGAAGAAGAAGCACCGGCTCCTTTAATGTAAACTTTGACATATATCCCAAATAAAAAAGGAGTTGATCATGTGATCAACTCCTTTTTTATGGTGTTTTCTAATGAAACACCACATCAAGTACATTTTTTTCGATGTTGTTTTGATCCTTGGCCCCGTCAAGCTTAGCATGTGCTTTTGCTACCTCAAATTCTTTGGGTTCAAATTGCTTTTCGACGACAGCTGTGGTTGTAAAACGCAATAGGGAATTTTCATCCGCATTGAGATAGGCATCAATTTCAAGAATTCCTTCGTTTTCATCAAACACATAAGGATGCAGCAGATTGATTCCTTTCGGAATCCGTGGGCTCTTCCAAACGACAAATTTAGGGAGTGTCTTATCCATAGCATCAATTTTATTGTAAATGGCCTGCTGACAGGTAATTCCGGCAATTACTTTTGTTTTTCCGGTCTTATCGATCATATACTCTTTGGGATTTATTCGTATCTGCACCTTCGCCAATCCATTAAGTTTCCCTTCTGGATAGTTCAGTCCTACATTGATAGCAGCGTTGTCGCTATTTGCTAAAAAAAACTCGCCTGAACCTTTGCTATAATTCACATAATTTTCCAAGCGGTACGTCAGGCCCTCAGCATCAGATTTCGCTTGTTGTTGATCGAATTTAATTTCCATCTTACGTAAAGGAGCAAGCATCAGCTCCATACGCTGCAGAGGATTTTCAAGATCAAAGCTATCTTTCTTCATTTGTTCCGCCTGGGGTAGTGTGGATATTGCTTTCCACAATGCAGCAGGTGAACTATCTTTGGTCAGATTCATCAACCTGATTAGTTCAGCAAAAGGCATATTGGGAAAAGTAACTTTTTGTACGATTACCGCAGCATTGATCCGTTTAGAAGAGCGGATATCCGTTGTTGTATTTGATTCTTCATGTAGCTTAACCTCTTTAGGTGTAGAGGATTGACAATTGTGAAAAAGAAGTACTATGCCTAATAATGGGAAAACTAAGGCGTACTTTTTTAGATATTTTTTCATATCTATAGCTGTTTAAATGTAGTTTAGACAAATTTACCTTATTTGATGCAGATATCACAAAAAAAGCCCCAGAATTTGTATCCGGAGCTCCTTTTATCTTGCGCTAGCACATAGGCTAGTCGCTTTAATTAATGACCTTTTGGTTCGGCATCGACACGTTTAATATCTGCTCCTAATTTACGCAAGCGTTCTTCGATATCTTGATAGCCACGTTCAATCTGTTCGATATTGTGTATCACAGATTTTCCTTTGGCAGATAGCGCTGCAATCAATAGAGACACCCCGGCACGAATATCTGGCGAAGTCATCTCAATACCTCTCAGGTGGTGTGATTTATTCAGTCCAATAACGGTTGCACGGTGTGGGTCGCACAAGATAATCTGAGCTCCCATATCAATCAATTTGTCCACGAAGAACAAACGGCTCTCGAACATTTTTTGATGAATCAATACATTTCCTTTTGCCTGAGTCGCCACAACAAGCACTATACTTAATAAATCGGGCGTAAAACCTGGCCAAGGTGCATCTGAAATCGTCAGAATAGATCCATCAATAAATGTATCGATTTCATACGATTCTTGTGCCGGAATAAAAATATCATCACCACGTAATTCAAACTTGATGCCTAAGCGTGAAAATACAGATGGAATAACGCCAAGTTCCTCAAAACAGACGTCTTTAATGGTGATTTCTGAACCTGTCATTGCGGCAAGTCCGATGAAAGAACCTATTTCAATCATATCAGGCAACATGCGGTGTGAAGTTCCTCCCAGACGCTCTACTCCTTCGATGGTCAACAAATTAGATCCAATACCGGATATTTTAGCACCCATGCGATTCAACATTTTACAGAGTTGTTGTAAATACGGCTCACAAGCAGCGTTGTATATCGTTGTTGTCCCTTTTGCCAATACAGCAGCCATCACGATATTCGCAGTACCCGTTACAGAAGCTTCGTCCAAAAGGATATAACTTCCTTTTAACTCCGTTGCATCAACGTTAAAAAAATGGGTAGTCGCATCGTACACAAACTTAGCACCCAATTTTTCAAAGCCCAAAAAGTGTGTATCCAATCGTCTACGTCCGATTTTATCCCCCCCCGGTTTCGGAATAGCGGCTTTTCCGAATCGAGCCAACAAAGGGCCGACAATCATAATAGAGCCACGCAATCCACCGCCTTTTTCTTTAAATTCGGGTGATTGGAAATAGTCTATATTTATATCTTTAGCTTCAAAAACGTATGTGTCCTTATCTATGCGATTAATTTTAACACCTAAAGCAGCCAATAAATCGATCAACTTATTGACATCCTTAATATCTGGGATATTACTGATGGTCATAGGTTCTTCTGTCAGTAAAACTGCAGAAAGGATCTGTAAGGCCTCATTTTTTGCTCCTTGAGGAATAATCTCTCCCTTTAACGGTTTTCCACCGATTATTTCAAATGCGTTCATTTATATATAAGTGATATCTTCTTAGTATCATATCCCTGTTTTTGTATTTGCATTGGGATATTTAGCCTTCCCCTAACATACAAAGATGGAAGGCCAAAGAACCATGCTACCTATTAAAGCAGTGCGGTTCTTAAAAAAAGAAGGCAATTGTAAAGAAATCTGTTAATCACTTCGCAATTGCCTGCTTCTTTAAACAAAATCTTTAAGAACTAGCCTCGTTTATTATTATAATTACCCTGAGGCTTTCTGTTTCTATTATTGTTGTTGTCCCTTCCGTAACTATTATTGTTATTGTTGTCCCTTCCGTAACTATTATTATTATTATTATTATTGTTGTCCCTTCCGTAGCTGTTATTGTTGCTTCCGTAGTTATTGCGCTTCGTATTATTGTTATTGTTACTTGTCATACGAGGCTTGCCTCCACCTTTCGACTGGTGACCCGAATTATTATTGCTATTGTTATTATTTCCGCCTGAATTACTATTAGCCGGACCTTTAACGCGATTTCCCGGAGGCGGGGTTTTAAAGTCAAGTTTGGTCAATACGGTACCTTCTGGCAAGGTCAATTGATAACCTGATAACTCTTTTAGATCTTGGATGATCAACTCGTCCGAAACAGAATCCTTATTCCAGGTCAGGTAAGCCATTTTCATAAAATTCGCGATACCGATAACCATCTGCTCTCTTTTGGCTTCGTCATTAGCCAATAAAGCCCTTTCAATCATTTTCTCTACGGTAAAACCATAGTGCTTGAATCTAATGGAATGCTGCGGATAGCCCAAATGCTCAACTTCGTGTTTCACACTTTTCGCTGTAGCAATTGGATAAGGCGAGTCAATATCCAATTTAAAATCAGAAATAATCTGTAAGTGATCCCACAGTTTATGTTTAAAATCAGACACGTCTCTCAAATGTGGGTTCAATACCCCCATCATATCGATTACAATCTGCGCATGTTTATTTCTTTCTTCCTTTGTGGGTAAAGTACAGATGTAATCTACCATATTTTGCACATTGCGACCATATTCTGCAAGGATCAATTTTGGTCTAGTGCTGTTGTAGTCAAAGTTCATATAGCTAATATAAGTACCTAATTAAACGATCAAGATGCCGTTTTGGTATTTTATTATTGAATTATTCTAAGTTTTGCAAATTTAAGCAACAATTGTTTCTGTCCCAACTCTTTAAAGAAAATAGTTGCTTTTATATCTCCTTTGTTTCCTTCGAGATTAACAACTTTCCCAAATCCAAAGCGTTCATGCTCAACTTCCATGCCGACTTGAAGATTTGATGTATCTGAAGGAGCAAAACCCGCAGTAGGTTTGTGGGCTTTCGGCAGTATTGATGTCGTTTTAACCATAGGCTTAGGCTTAGGTTTAGAAAACGTATCATCACTGTCTTTTTGTTGCCATGCAATTCGTTCGCCTTGAAAACTTCCGGCTGAGGCAGAAGTTTGTCGTGGTTTAAAATCCAATGCAAGACATGCCGGATTCAATTCATCCAAGAAGCGACTGGGTTCGCAGTTATTCAGCGTTCCCCAACGATATCGCGAAGTAGCATACGAAAGTAGTAATTTTTTTTCAGCTCTCGTAACAGCGACATAAAAAAGTCTTCGTTCCTCTTCCAATTCCGACCTGGAATTCAACGACAACTGGGAAGGAAATAGGTTTTCTTCTAAGCCTACAATGAAAACGATCGGAAACTCCAATCCTTTGGAAGAGTGGATGGTCATCAATGATACAGTATCAGCATTTGGATCTTTATCATTATCGTCGTTCGTCAACAGGGCGATATCCTGCATATAGACATCAAGTCCACGCTCTTCGATATCTTCCCGTTCCGAAAATTCCTTGATCCCATTGAGGAGTTCCTGGATATTTTCGTAACGTGCCAATCCCTCCACAGATTTGTCTTCATACAATTCTTTCAGAATACCACAGTGCTGCGCGATATGCATTGCTGTATCAAATGCGTTATTGTTTTTGGCAAGAGCCTGAAAACTCTGTATCATCTGTGCAAAACCACCGACAGAAGTTGCACTACGTCCGTCTAGAAACTGGGCTGCATTTGCAACAACATCCCATATACGATATTGATTCTGATCTGCAGCGATCATGATCTTCTCTATCGTCGTATCCCCTATCCCTCTACGTGGATAATTGATAACACGCTTTAGTGCTTCCTCATCATTTGGGTTGAAGGTGAGTCTGAAATACGCGATCAGATCTTTAATTTCTTTGCGCTGATAGAAAGAAGTACCACCGTATATTTTATAGGGGATATTAATTTTGCGTAAGGCCTCCTCCATTGCCCTGGATTGGGCGTTGGTACGATACAGAATAACAAAATCTTTATAATTAAGTCCTTTTAACGATTTCTCTTCGATGATCTGGTCAGCAACGATCTTACCTTCCTCATTGTCAGAGAAAGCACGTGAAACCTTGATCTTTTCGCCCTCTTCATTATCCGAGAAAACATTTTTTTCCAATTGATTCTGATTATTCGCAATCACCGAATTGGCCGCATTCACGATCATCTTAGTCGATCGATAATTCTGCTCCAGTTTAAAGATCTTCACATCAGGATAATCCTTTTGGAAATTCAGGATGTTCTGAATATTTGCACCACGAAATGCATAGATCGATTGTGCATCATCCCCTACCACGCAGATATTTTCGTTGACTGCTGCCAGGCGTTTGACAATAAGGTATTGAGAGAAGTTGGTATCCTGGTACTCATCGACCATCAGATAACGAAATTGATGCTGGTATTTATGCAGTACCTCTGGATGCTTATTTAACAAGACATTTGTTTTAAACAAGAGGTCATCAAAATCCATTGCCCCAGCACGGTAACAGCGTTGTGCATAGGTCATATAAATCTGTCCCAATTGACCACGACCATTGGAAATATCTTCGGCCAATATGGCTTCATTCTTATTATATTCCTGCGGTGAAATCAGGTTGTTTTTTGCCTGTGAGATACGTCCGTACACATGATTGACATTATACAGCTTATCATCGAGATTCATTTCCTTTAAAATTGCTCGCAGCAAACTTTTGGTATCGTCCGTATCGTAGATGGTAAAGTTCCTGGGATAACCGATCAATTCAGCTTCTACACGGAGTATTTTTGCAAATACCGAGTGGAATGTGCCCATCCAAATATTTTTCGCTTCGCTCCCAACAACAGAAACGATACGTGCGCGCATCTCTTTGGCGGCCTTGTTGGTAAATGTTAATACCAAGATATTGAATGGATCAACACCTTTTCGAATCAAGTGTGCTACACGATAGGTAATTACCCGTGTTTTTCCTGAACCAGCTCCCGCAACAATCATCACAGGACCTTCTGTTTGCTCTACGGCTCCTCGTTGTGAAGGGTTTAAACCCGCTAAATAATCCAAATTAACTCCTTAAATTTTAAAACCTGAGAATAGGGTATAAAAGTACAAATTTCCTATTGATCACTGGGGCTATCTTGCTAATATTTTTACACAAAAAAAACCGATAATCAAGATTATCGGTTTTTATATCATCCAAGCAACATCTAGCCTCTGCTGTTATAATTTGGTGATTCCTTTGTAATGGAAATATTATGTGGATGGGACTCTCTCAACCCTGCTCCTGTAATACGGACAAACTGTGCTTCCTGTAATTTTTCAATTGTTGCAGCACCACAGTATCCCATAGAAGCGCGTAATCCGCCAATATATTGATAAACGACCTCAGCCAATGTACCTTTGTAAGGAACACGACCAACAATACCTTCAGGAACCAATTTTTTGATATCATCTTCTACGTCTTGGAAATAACGATCTTTAGATCCTTTTTCCATGGCTTCGATTGAGCCCATACCGCGGTAAGATTTAAACTTACGTCCTTCATAGATAATTGTTTCGCCTGGAGCTTCTTCCACACCAGCGAATAAAGATCCAGCCATAATTGTGCTTGCTCCGGCTGCAATTGCTTTTGCAATATCACCTGTTTGTTTGATACCACCATCTGCAATCAATGGCACGCCAGTTCCTTTAAGTGCTTTGGCAACTTCATATACAGCATAAAGCTGAGGAACACCGACACCAGCAATAATACGGGTTGTACAAATTGAGCCAGGTCCGATACCTACTTTTACGGCATCTGCACCTGCTTCAGCCAAAGCTGTTGCTGCTGCACCTGTCGCAATATTTCCAACGATTACCTGTAGCTCAGGAAACTGCGATTTCACCAATTTCAACTTATCGATTACACCTTTAGAATGCCCGTGTGCCGTATCGATTGTGACCACATCCACACCTGCTTTCACCAAAGCCTCAACGCGGTCAAGGGTATCTGGAGTAACGCCTACTGCCGCACCAACCAATAAACGGCCATGACTATCTTTGGCAGCATTGGGGTAATGCTTATATTTTTGGATATCTTTAAAGGTAATCAAGCCTTTCAAAATACCTTCTTCATTGACTACTGGAAGTTTTTCGATTTTTTCGTTCTGAAGAATTTCTTCCGCTTTCACCAAATCCGTTCCTTCGGGAGCAACGACAAGATTTTCCTTAGTCATCAACTCGTTGATTGGACGGCTCATATCTTTTTGGAAACGAAGATCACGATTCGTTACAATACCGACCAATTGACCTTGTTCGTTCACAACAGGAATCCCACCGATTTTGTGTTCCTTCATAATATTGAAGGCATCACCCACAGTTGCTGTTGCCAATAACGTTACTGGATCCTGAATCATACCGCTCTCCGAACGTTTTACTTTGCGTACTTCAGCAGCTTGTTCTGCAATCGTCATGTTCTTATGTAACATACCAATACCGCCAGCTTGTGCAATCGCAATCGCCAAATCAGCACCGGTTACCGTATCCATTGCTGCAGAAACCAATGGAATATTTAATTTGATTTTTTTTGTTAGCGAAGTGCTCGTATCAACGTCACGGGGTAAAATTTCAGAATAAGCTGGAATTAATAAGACGTCGTCGTAAGTGAGACCTTCTGCTACGAATTTTTGTGGATCTAATTGCATGGCAAATATGTATTGGGTTTTCTATTTGCCAGGCAAATTTAAGAAAAATAAGCAATAATAAAAAATAAAAGATACAAATTACAATCGGAAGACAAATTAGAACCGTTATGAATTAAGCATTCACTTAGGGTACGTCCCAGCCTTTATCATTTTTTGGCAGGCTATTTGCTTTTGGTAACACGAAAAGTTATTTTAATTAATGAAAATATAAAGATAAGATAATTATGAAAAAGACATTACTCTCATTAGCTGCCGTCGCAGCATTAGCATTTGGCGCACAGGAAGCGAAAGCTCAATCTCCTCAACGTGCAGCAATTGGTGTTGTGTTTGATGGCACTAAACACGCTGATCTTTGGGGTGTTCAATATAAACAATCAATCGGAGGAGCTAACAACGGTCAAGCACAAGTGATGTTTGACGACCATGTTGTAGCAATAGGGGCTGACTGGCAACATGCTAGACCTTTCCGTGGAGCAGCTGGATTAGGATGGTATGCAGGTATTGGTGCACAGGCTACTTTCTTTGATATTGGAGATAATTATACAGCGATAAGCTTAAGACCACAATTAGGCTTGGAATTTAAAATTCCTTCAGCACCAATTGGATTTCATGCTGACTGGAAACCAGATTGGCAATTAAACCATGGAAGTGATTTCCATGCGTCAACATTCTCATTTGGTATTAAATACACATTGAGATAATATAAAACAACTAAACAGTATAAAAGGTCCTTCTCTATTTTGAGCAGGACCTTTTTTTATAAATAAAATCAATAAATATTTCTTTTTTTCTTCAATTCTCCTATTTTTATGCCATTGACCTGATTGGCGTAAATAAAACTTTTCATTCTACAAAAATTTTATACCTTTGCCATTCTTGGTAAAATGTGATTAAACGAGAACTAATTATCAATTACATAAACAGTATTTAACATTAAAATTAATACAATTATAACAGACGATGCAAGGTAAAGGGCTGATTAAACTTTTAGTGATAGTGGTGTCATTAGCGTGTCTATACTCCCTATCATTTACTTGGGTGACCCGCAATGTGGAACGAGATGCTGAGAATTTTGCCAAAGGAGATTTGGCGAAAGAGAAAAGCTATCTCGACTCAATGGCCGGTGAAGTAGTGTACAATTTAGGTTTTGCAAAATACACCTATCGGGAAGCCAAAGCAAATGAACTCGCTTTGGGATTGGATTTGAAAGGTGGTATGAACGTGACAATGGAAATCTCATTGGACGAATTGATCCGCAATTTGGCGAACAATCCAAAAGATGAGAAATTCAACAAAGCGTTGGAGCAAGCAGTGGTAAAAAGCAAAACGAGTGCAAAAACAGTCGTTGCTTTATTTATGGAAGAGTACAAATCCATCGGTGCTACAACTCCACTTTCGACATTCTTTTCAACAAAAGATAACGCTGCTCTAATTAAACCTGGTGATTCAGACTCCAAAGTTGAATCATTCCTTCAAAAAGAAGCAGACAATGCTATCCAAAATTCATACAAAGTACTTCGTACACGTATCGACAAATTTGGCGTTGCATCTCCAAACATTCAAATTCAACAAGGTACAAACCGTATTTTGATCGAATTACCTGGTGTGAAAGATGAAAGCCGTGTTCGTAACCTATTACAAGGTTCGGCTAAATTGGAATTCTACGAAACATATACAAACCAGGAAGTTTATCCAATACTGGAAAATATCGATAAAACTTTAGCATCAACGTTAAAAGCTGCTCCAGCTGCTACGACAAATGCTGCTGCAGATACGAGCAAAAAATCAGATGATTTATTGTCTAATCTAACCGGTGGTAAAAAAGATGCTAAGAAAGACAGTGCTGCTGTAAATCTAGGTCAGAAAAACCCATTATTTGAAGTATTACGTCCAGCTGTTTATATGGGCGAAAACCAACAAATGGCACTTATGCCAGGTTCAATGGTCGGTATTGCTTCATTAAAAGATACGGCAAAAGTAAATGCTTACTTGCAACGTCCTGAGGTGAAATCAATCCTTCCAGGAAACTTAAAGCTTTTATGGGCTGTTAAACCTGAACAAAAAACACCTGAGCAACTATCATTATATGCAATTAAGGGGTCTGGACAGGACAATGGTGCTGTATTGACAGGTGATGTGGTCACTGACGCAACAGCAAACTTTGATGAGAAAAATCAACCTGTGGTTGGTATGCAAATGAACAGTGAAGGTGCTCATCAATGGAAGAAAATTACAGCAAAAGCAGCTCAAAACAGAGATGCAATTGCTATCGTGCTTGATAATGTAGTTTATTCTGCTCCTTCTGTAAACGGTGAAATTCCAAATGGTAGCTCATCAATCTCTGGATCTTTTACGGTAGAAGATACCAAAGATTTAGCAAACGTATTGAAGGCAGGTCGTCTTCCGACAACTGCTAAAATCGTTGAAGAAGCCGTTGTTGGTCCTACTTTAGGTCAAGCTGCCATTGACGCCGGTGTAAATTCTGCTGTTATCGGTATTATCGTTGTAATGATCTTTATGATCGCTTACTACAATACTGCGGGTATCGTAGCGAACATCGCGGTATTGTTAAACGTATTTATCATTATGGGGGTATTGGCATCCTTAAATGCTGTACTGACCCTACCTGGTATTGCCGGTATCGTATTGACAATGGGTACTGCTGTCGATGCAAACGTTTTGATTTATGAACGTATCCGTGAAGAACTAGGCTTAGGAAAATCGATCCGTCAGGCTGTTGCCGATGGTTACAAACATGCTTTACCTTCCATCCTGGATTCGCAGATCACAACCTTCTTAATTGGTATTATCCTATTTTTATTTGGTAGTGGTCCGATCTTAGGTTTCGCAACAACGTTAATGGTGGGTATTATTACTTCATTGTTTACTGCGATCTTAGTTACACGTGTTATCTTTGAATGGATGTTGGCGAAAGATTTCAAAATCAAAGTCTCTTTCCCTTGGTCTGCAAACACTCTGCATAACGCAAACTTCAAATTCGTGCAGAAACGTAAAATCTTTTACGCGATTTCAATCGTTGCTGTGTTAATTTCTGCTGCATCAATTTTCACAAAAGGATTCAGTTTAGGTGTGGATTTCCAAGGTGGACGTACTTATACTGTTCGCTATGATAAACCTGTGGACTTAGAAGCTGTGCGTACAAACTTGGATGATATCTTCAAGAAAACAACAGAGGTAAAAGTATTCGGTGCAGCCAATCAATTGCGTATTACAACAACTTACCATATTGAAGAAACTTCGGATACTGCCGATAAAGAAGTATTGGACAAATTAAACCAAGGTTTATCGAAAGTAGATGCGTCCAATAAACATGAGATTCTTTCGTCTCAAAAAGTTGGACCAAGTATCGCTACTGATATCAAATCCAGAGCAACCAGCTCAGCAATTTTCTCTATCATCATTGTTGCAGCTTACATCTTGATTCGTTTCCATAAATGGGAATATTCAGTTGGAGCAGCTATTGCAACAATTCACGATGCGATTATTTTATTGGGATTATTCTCTATCTTGGATGGTATCGTACCATTCTCACTTGATATTGACCAACACTTTGTAGCAGCGATATTAACTGTAATTGCTTACTCGGTGAATGATACAGTGGTTGTATTTGACCGTTTACGTGAATTCGTATCGAAACCAAATGCGCATAATGAAGATCTTGGCGATGTCGTAAACCATGCGATCAACTCGACATTAAGTAGAACAATTATCACATCGTTGACAATCGTATTTGTTCTTGCTGTATTGTTTATCTTTGGTGGTGAAGTTATCCGTGGATTCTCATTCGCGATCTTAATCGGTGTTATCGTAGGTACATATTCATCTATTATCTTAGCTGCACCTTCAGTATATGACTTACGTAAAGGAAAGCATTTGGCAGAAGGTAATACTGCTAAAAAAGCTGAAGTCGTAAGACCATAATAGCTGATATTGATAAAATAAAAAAGGGCGTTCGAATGAACGCCCTTTTTTATTGCATTCAAATTACTTGTCACACTAAATATTTTAAATATATTTGTTGTACTAAATATTTGTATGCTAAACGAAAAATTTGACCGCTACTCTTTCATCTTGGACCAAACAGCCAAGAAAGTAAAACAGTTCGCCCAATCTTCTTTTGCCGAGAAAGGATTTGATATTACTGTAGACCAATGGACCATTTTAAAGGCTTTGTACGAAACAGATCAACTTTCACAAAAAGAACTGGCCAAGCGCTGCGGAAAAGACCAGCCCACACTGACACGGATCGTAGATATCCTCCTTAAAAAAAATCTGGCTGAGCGGATCACTGACGAAACAGACCGTCGAAGTCTCTACCTCCATTTGACAGAAGAAGGAAAATTAAAAGTAGCATCGCTTACGCCAATTGTTACGGAGATTCGCATGAAGGCCTGGGAAAATCTAGCGGACAAAGATTTCGAAGCTTTCACAAGGATTTTGAATACAATATATAACAATTTAAATATAGAATAGCTATGATAAATACGGATATCTGTATCATCGGAGCAGGACCTGTTGGCCTATTCGCAGTTTTTGAAGCTGGGCTTTTAAAAATGCGCTGCCATTTGATTGATGTGCTCCCCCAAGTGGGCGGTCAACTTTCAGAGATCTACCCCCATAAGCCTATCTACGACATTCCTGGTTATCCGAGTATCACTGCGCAGGAGTTGATCGATAAACAGCTTGAACAGATTAAACCCTTTGACCCCACATTCACCTTAGGCGAGCGTGTGGAACATATAACAAAACAGGACGACGGTTCTTTTATTGTAGAAACCAATGATCATACGATGGTTCATACACAGGTCATTGTCATCGCTGGGGGCCTAGGTTGCTTTGAACCGCGCAAGCCCGAAATTCCAAATCTTCACCTCTTTGAAGGGAAAGGCGTAGATTATATGGTAAAAGACCCAGCCAAGTACCGGGATAAAAAAATCGTCATTGCCGGTGGTGGTGATTCCGCGCTCGATTGGACTTTCCATCTCGCAGATATTGCGCAACAGGTCACTTTAATCCACCGAAGTGACTCCTTCAGGGGCGCTCCGGACTCCGCTGAAAAGGTTTTCAAATTGGCCCAACAGGGTAAGATCAACTTATTATTGTCCCACAATCTGACCAATATTCATGGCAATGACTACTTGTCCCATGTTGAAACAACAAATAAAGAAAAAGAAGTCATCGCAACAGATGCAGACTATTTCATTCCCTTATATGGTCTTACGCCGAAGCTTGGTCCAATCGCAGATTGGGGATTAAATATCGATAAAAATGCGATAGAGGTCAATACGTTTGATTACTCAACCAATATCGAGCGGATCTATGCTATTGGAGACATCAACACCTATCCAGGCAAACTGAAACTCATTCTTTGCGGGTACCATGAGGCTGCACTTATGTGTCAAAGTGCTTTTAAATTTGTCTACCCAGATCAAAAATTGACATTCAAATACACCACTGTAAACGGTATAAATACATTCTAGCCATGGACGATAATTTAATTCAAGTCACTGTTATTGATCGTGATGAGACCGAAAATACGTTGGAGGTTCCTACCGATATCAATCTTTCACTCATGGAGATTTTAAAGGCATCCGAATATGAAATATTGGCCACTTGTGGTGGTATGGCGCTGTGCGCTACCTGCCATGTCGAAGTTGTCGAAGGCCTGGATACGCTTCCTTCAGCGAGTGATCAGGAGCTCGATATGCTGGATACGCTTCCGGATGCCGATGATCAAAGCCGGCTTGCCTGTCAGCTTTATCTGCATAATAACAACAACGGTATGAAAATCAAGATAAAAGGCGCGCTACAATAGTGTTATCATTGTGTATAAAATACACAATGATAACACTATTAATCTATTTTTTTTTGAGACAGCAATATTCACCATAAAGAACTAAAAATCAAATAAGTACAAAACATATTGTTGAAAGAATTAGCTACTTTACAATAAAATTCACAACATATCAGCACAATAAATAAATATTTCTTAGCTTTTTGAGTCAAAATTTAAGATATTTGCAGCTTAATTCGATTGTACCGAATTTTTACAACAAACTATTAAAAATATGCCAAGCAATAGTTCAAATAGAAAATTCCCAAGAGTAATCATTATTGGTGCTGGATTTGGAGGAATTGAAGTTGCTAAAAAGCTTAAAAATAAGGAAGTTGAAGTTCTGTTGCTGGACAGAAATAACTTTCATACTTTTCAACCATTGATGTACCAAGTTGCTACGGGTACTCTTTCAGCGGACTCCATCTCTTTCCCTGTCCGCAAAATGTTCAAAGGCCAAGACAACTTTCATTTTAGACTTGCTGACGTAAAAAGCGTAGACAACGAGGCTAAGATTGTAAGAACAGATGTTGGTGATTTTGACTATGATTATTTAATTGTTGCTACAGGTGCTACAACGAACTTCTTCGGCAATCAACAAATCACAAAATATGCTTTGCCGATGAAAAACATACAAGAAGCATTAAATATTCGAAGCTATGTTTTACAGAACCTCGAACAAGCGGTACGGATAGAAAACCCTACTGATCGTAAGGCTAATTTGAATTTTGTAATTGTTGGGGGTGGTCCAACAGGTGTAGAACTTTCGGGGGCAATTGCAGAAATCAAAAACAATGTTCTTGAGAAAGATTATCCAGAATTGAAAAAATCTGAGATGTCGGTGTACCTGGTTGAAGGACTTCCAAAAGTATTGGCTAACTTATCTGAAAAATCTTCTAAAGATTCAGAAAAGTACCTCAAAGATTTGGGTGTAGAAATACTATTAAATGTTCAGGTAACAGGATATGATGGCAATTCAATTACTTTCGCCGATGGCAGAAGCATTGAAACAAAAACGGTTATCTGGGGAGCAGGTGTAGCTGGGCAATATCCGAATGGTTTCAAAAAGGAGATTATCCAACGTGGTAACCGTATACAGACAGACGATCAATGCCGTGTTATCGATATGCCAGCTGTCTATGCCATTGGTGATGTTTCGGCATTTATTACAGATGATCTTCCTCGTGGCTTACCAGGTGTTGCACCGGTAGCACAACAACAGGGAGCATATGTTGCAAAACACATTCTTCAAACAATGTCCAATCAACCAACCGAGAAATTCAACTATTTTGACAAAGGATCCATGGCTACGATAGGTCGTAATAAAGCTGTCGTTGACATGGGAAAAATCCATTTCAATGGATTCTTTGGCTGGATGACGTGGATGTTTGTCCATTTGATGTCCATCTATGGATTCAGAAATAAATTGATCACATTCGTAAACTGGTCGGTCAAATTTTTCACCAAAAACAGTGGTGTCCGTTTGATCTTTCACAAATATGATGAGCCGACTCCGGAAGAACAGCAGGCAGAAACAGCGCAATAACTTTCTATTGGAGTCTATATAAACTATTTCAATACATCGACAGCGCCATTATCCCAAACGATAATGGCGCTGTTTTTTTACCCCTATCTTACCTGTTTAATCCACTCGCCAAAAAGATGTAATAGCGGAGTGTGGGAACACTTCGAAACAACAGCCCTCTCCAGATAGTTGTCAAAACCACCTTTTCAAGATTGGATTCTTTCTTCTCGCAGTCAATGATTTCAAAAACACCTGCTTAATTCTTCTTTAACACGGCGTCCAATTAAAAATAACTTCACCTTGGACGTAAGAATTACAGATTATATTCGTTAAATTTAAAGACAGTTTTTTCCAGATAGAATTTACTTTCAGAATGTAGTTTTTTTTGATGTATAACCTCAAAAAGATTAATTTTTTTTGTGTAGGTTTGCATATTATTTTAAAATAGCTTAAGGATTAGCAGATGGGCTTATTTAATTGGTTTACGCAAGAAGTTGCGATTGACTTGGGTACTGCAAATACCCTAATAATTCATAATGACAAAGTAGTAGTGGATGAACCTTCTATTGTTGCATTTGACCGCACCACAAACAAAGTGATCGCCATTGGTCGCCAGGCCATGCAAATGGAGGGTAAAACACACGACAATATAAAGACAGTACGTCCTTTGCGTGATGGAGTAATCGCTGATTTTACGGCAGCTGAACACCTGATCAGAGGTATGGTAAAATTGGTAAACAATGGTAAGAGCTGGTTTTTCCCTTCCCTACGTATGGTTGTTTGTATTCCTTCCGGTATTACGGAAGTAGAGAAAAGAGCTGTGCGCGATTCAGCAGAAATTGCGGGTGCCAAAGAAGTCTATTTAATTCATGAACCCATGGCTGCTGCTGTAGGAATCGGAATTGATGTGGAAGAACCAATGGGTAATATGATTATCGATATCGGTGGTGGTACCACTGAAATTGCTGTCATCGCTTTATCGGGTATTGTATGTGACCAGTCCATTCGTGTTGCTGGTGATAACTTCGACTCTGACATCGTTCAATACATCAGAAGACAACATAACATCATGATCGGTGAACGTACGGCTGAAAAAATCAAAATTGAAGTCGGTGCTGCTCTACCTGAGTTACAGGAACCACCGGCAGATTTCGCTGTTCAAGGCCGTGATTTGATGACAGGTGTTCCTAAGCAAATCACTGTTTCTTATACCGAAATAGCGCATTGTCTAGATAAGTCCATATCAAAAATTGAAGAGGCGATCTTAAAAGCACTTGAAATCACTCCTCCAGAATTATCAGCAGATATTTATCAAACAGGTATCTATCTTACCGGTGGTGGTGCATTATTGCGTGGTTTGGACCGTCGTATACAAGCGAAAACTAAACTTCCAGTACATATTGCCGAAGATCCGTTACGTGCTGTCGTAAGAGGAACTGGTATTGCACTTAAAAATATTGGACGATTTAAATTTTTGATGCAATCATAACGTTCGATAATTAATAACAATATTTTATTAAAGAGCGATATAATATGCAAAACTATTATATCGCTTGCTTATTAAATACCCACATTAAAAAATGAGAAACCTTTGGTTATTCCTGAGACGATATAATGCATTCTTCTGGTTTATCCTATTTTTTGGATTCTCGTTATTTTTGGTGATCACCAACAATTCTTTCCAACGTAACTCTGTTTTAAATTCTTCAAATAGTATCATCGGAGGCCTGTATGCAAAGGTCAATTCCTGGAAAAGCTATCTGCACCTCGGGGAGACTAACGATGCACTTGCAAAGGAAAATGCACAATTAAGGAAGGACTTACAAGCCTATCGATCAACTGACAGCATCAAGATCGGTCCTGTCCCAGCAATCGATAGCAGTGAGTTTGGGCGTTACGAATTTATTATTGCGAATGTCATCAACAATAGCATTCACCAAAAGGCAAATACGATTACACTCGATAAAGGCAGTAAAGACGGTATAGAGCGAGGTATGGGTGTTATCGCTCCCAACGGGGTAGTTGGTATTGTTTTGAATGTTTCCCAAAACTTCTCGACAGTTCAATCCCTATTGCATCCAGATACGCGTATATCCGTTACACTGGGGCATACCGAGGTCTTCGGCTCGTTGGTATGGGGCAATAGCATGGATTACCGCGCGGCAATGGTCAAGGAAATTCCAAACCATATCAAAGTCAACAAAGGAGACAAAGTGTATACCTCAGGATATTCAGGACATTTTCCAAAAGGAATTTTTGTCGGGACGGTCATTCAGACGGGTATTTCTTCAGGAGATGCTTTTTTGGATCTTAGACTATTATTGAGCACCAATTTCTCCAACTTGCAACATGTCTACGTTGTAAAAGACCTGTTAAATAAAGAATTAAAGACACTAGAAGAATCGACAAAGGACAATGGCTAGGATTTTAATATTTAATATTATTCGATTTATCGTTTTGATAGGCATGCAAGTTTTCCTATTTCAAAATATCGGTTATTACAATCTGGTCGCTGCATTTCCCTATATCTTATTTATTTTTTTACTTCCGACAGGAACACCTAATTTCCTGGTGTATTTGATCGCATTTCTCACAGGACTTACCGTAGATTCATTTTATGATACCCTTGGTGTCAATACCGCAGCCTGTGTTGCATTGGCAGCCTTCCGTATTTTCTTCATGAAAATTACGCTCGAAGTTGAAGAACGCGAATCTTTTTTTACCCCGATGTTGGGGTTCATGAATATTCGCTGGTTCTTTTCCTACATCTTTTTCGGAACATTGATTCATCATACATTTTTGTATCTCTTGGAATCTTTTTCCTTCCAGCACATCCAATACACCTTATTGAGTATAGTTTTAAGTTGTATATTTACAGTAATTATCATGCTATTATTTAGCATATTATTCTACAAAAAGAAAGATCGGTTGTAGTAGATCGATGGATAGAAATTCATTTCTATGAACAGTTTTTTTGCGCGTAAGTACGTCGTTTCGGGAATCTTTATTGCCATCACATTGACCTTGGTGGCCCGCTTATTCTATTTACAGATCATAGACGATTCCTATATACATTCCGCAAACAGCAATGTCATGCGTAAGGTCATTGTGTACCCGGCCAGAGGGGTTATATTGGACCGAAAAGGAAAGGTATTAGTTCAGAACGAACCGGTATATGACCTTATGGTTACTCCACGTGAGGTGAAAGAAATTGACACCGCTTTGTTTTGCAAATTGATAGACATTGACAAGGAAGGCTTTATCAAACGGATGGAAAAGGCAAGAGTACACTCGCCTTACCGTGCATCCATTTTTGAAAAACAGCTTTCTGTACGGACATGGGCCCAATATCAGGAATACCAATATCAATTTCGTGGTTTCTATGTCCAAAAAAGAACAATCAGGAGTTATCCCGACAGCATAGCGGCTCAATTTTTGGGTTATGTGAGTGAGGTAAATGATAAAGATATTGAACGCTCCAATGGGTTTTATCGTAGTGGTGACTATATTGGCCGAAGTGGGGTAGAACGTTCTTATGAAGACCTTATTCGCGGAAAACGCGGTGTCAACAACTTAATGGTTGATGCGCTGAACCGCCCGAAAGGGGTATTTATGGAGGGGAAATACGACACACTTGCTGTTGCAGGGGAAGGACTGGTTTCCTCTTTGGATAAGGACCTCCAGATTCTAGGGGAAAACCTCATGAAAAATAAATTGGGGTCCATTGTCGCTATTGAACCTGCAACGGGTGAAATCTTGGCGTATGTAAGTAGCCCAAGTTACAATCCAAACATGATGGTCGGCAGACAGTCTGGCAATAATTATATGAAATTATTGAAAGACGACACCAAACCGCTTTTTAACCGTCCTATTCAAGCCTCTTACCCCCCAGGCTCTGTATTTAAGGTTGTTTCGGCACTGACTGCGCAGCAGGCTGGTGTTATTGATCGCAATACGGTATTTTTCTGTCCACATGGATATAGCTATGGTGGTGGACGCGGCTGGATGGGCTGTACACACTATCATGGATCAACTACATTACAGCGATCTGTAGCTGTATCATGTAATACCTACTATGGATTTACCTATGCTAAGATGATCGACGGACGTGGGCTTTCGGGACCTAAGGCCTACGATCTATGGCGCAATGCAGTGACACAGTTTGGAATTGGCCATAAACTAGGGATTGATCTACCGGGTGAAAAACCAGGTTTACTACCTACGTCAGATTTTTATACCAAACGATATGGTAACGATAAATGGCGTTCAAGTTTCAATATCTCCTTATCTATTGGACAAGGGGAAATGGGTATAACGCCACTGCAAATGGCCAATATTATGGCTATCGTTGCCAACAAAGGTTTTTATTACAGACCCCATTTGATTAAAGGTATTGGCGCACAGAAAATTGCCAAGAAGGAATTCACCGAAAAAGTCAGTGCCGGTGTGGATGAGCGGTATTATCCTGTTGTTATCCAAGGGATGAGTGATGCTGTCAATACGCCCGAAGGTACTGCTTGGGCCAATCGTATCCCAGGCATCGAAATGTGCGGAAAAACAGGTACAGCACAAAACCCACACGGAGAAAACCATGCCGTTTTCTTTGCTTTTGCACCTCGAGAAAATCCTAAAATTGCCATTGCTGTCTTTGTTGAAAATGCTGGTTACGGTGGAACCTGGGCAGGACCTATCGCAAGTATGATGGTTGAGAAATACCTCAAAGACACGATAACTGCACCAAAATATATTCAGGACCGCATTTATAAAGCGAATTTTCTTCCTGCACCAAAAAAGGTTGTGGATCCAAAGGCTAAAGATGTAAAAAAGACGGATTCAGTCAAATCGAAAACCGACACCTTAAAATCAAAACGTCAGCTGGCTGCCTTAACAAAACCAAAGGAAACAATTGTTCACCATAGCGAGATAAAGAGAAGATATGAATAATCAAAAAACTAGTTTCTTTGGAAAGATAGACTGGCTAACCATCACTCTTTGGCTTGCGCTATGCTTAATTGGCTTATTCAATATCCGTGCGGCTGTATTTAATCCTGAACTACCCAATTTCTTTACCTTAGGGACCAATTATGGAAAACAGTCTTTATATCTTGTTTCCGCAATTATTCTAGGGGTATCCATTCTGATCATAGACGCCAAATTTTTCAGCTCCGCTTCACCGATATTTTATGGTATAACAGCTGTCCTGCTTGTTATCGTGCTCGTTGTAGGGCGAAATGTCGGCGGAAATCAGGCATGGATTGACTTAGGTTTTTTCCGCTTACAGCCCTCTGAGTTTGCAAAACTTTCAACCTGTCTGCTCTTGGCTAACTTTTTAAGTTCACAAAGTAATAAAGCTCCGACCATGCAGACACTGGCAATGGGAGCCGGTATTGTCTTATTTCCTGTATTTTTGGTTATGTTACAACCCGATACGGGATCTGCCCTTGCATTCTTTTCGTTGATTTTTGTATTCTACCGTGAGGGCTATGTAAATAATGAACTACTAATATTTGGCGGTCTCTGTATTTTACTTTTTGTCCTTGCTTTATTGGTCGAGCCATGGATACTTATCTTGATTTTAGCATTGCTCATTGGCCTTGTTATGTGGAACTACCGCAAGAGAAGGAAATACATTATTAATTTGAGTATACTTTTTGCAGCCTGCGCTGTATTTGTTCTCTGTGTGGACTTGGTGTATGAACATGTGCTACAACCCCATCAACGCGACCGTATTGACATTATCCTGGGCAAAATGGAAGACCCTAAGGGCAAAGGATATAATTTGAATCAGTCGAAGATTGCAATTGGATCAGGGCAGCTTCTAGGCAAAGGTTACCTACAGGGAACTCAAACAAAATACAATTTTGTGCCTGAGCAGAGTACGGACTTTATTTTCTGCACTGTTGGAGAAGAGTGGGGATTTGTTGGATCGGTTACCTTATTACTTATCTATCTCATCTTACTGCTACGCATTATTCATATAGCTGAACGACAGCGTTCAGCCTTTGCCAGGATATATGCATACGGTGTAGCATCCATCCTCTTTTTTCACTTATTTATCAATATCGGTATGACTATAGGTATTGTTCCGGTTATCGGGATTCCGCTGCCTTTTATTAGTTATGGTGGTTCATCCTTATGGAGTTTCACCATTTTACTGTTCATCATGCTTAAATTTGATTCAAATAGAAAAGGAGTTGTCTAAAAACAACTCCTTTTCTATTTGAATCCTTATTTGGTTTTTAGTTCTTCTCAACTCTTTTACTGCATCAATTGAGAAAAACTAAAGTCTCCCTTCATGGCACAGATAAACGGTTAAATACGTTCCAAAACGAGCTGTATAGCTTTATCAACAACTTCTTCAGGTGCGGAAGAAAACCGACCATCTACCCTACTTGCCAAGATTGCATTGATGGATAAAGCCTGATGTCCAAACATGTTAGCCAATGCATAAATACCAGCTGTTTCCATTTCCAAATTGGTGAAACGCTGATCTTTATATTGGAAGGACTTGATCAAGTCTATAAAATTGGGGATCGTATTAGTTGAGCGAACAGTCCTTCCCTGTGGAGCATAAAATCCGGGCGCAGTCAACGTGACTCCCTTCGGTAAATCAAAGGCAATTCGATCCAGAAGGCTTGCGCCAGCTTTCGCAACGTAGGGTTTTAGGTTTAATGCGGAAAAATATTCGGCTAGTTCAGCCTGAAGCGCCTGCTCCTCACCGTCGTAAGATCCCTGATAATAGTTCATCAATGCATCAAGACCTATTCCATAAGCAGAGGCCAAAATAGTTCCCATCTCAACATCTTGTTGTACCGCTCCAGAGGTTCCAATGCGAACAATATCCAATGAGCTGAGCGTCGACTTTACCGTTCTATTGGCGAAATCAATATTTGCCAGTGCATCCAGTTCATTCAACACAATATCTATATTATCAGTACCTATACCTGTTGAGATTACCGTCAACCGTTTATTTCCCAAATAGCCAGTATGCGTAATAAACTCACGCTTCCCTTTTTTGAGTTCAATACGATCAAAGTACTTCGATACTTTGGCTACACGATCTGGATCACCAACTGTGATTACTGTATTTGCCAGATCCTCCGGCAACAAATTCAGATGATATATACTGCCATCTGAGTTTAAAATCAATTCCGATTCGTTGATCATATCGTATATAAATAAGTTAACTGACAACCTTCTATTTTGGAAAACCGATCAACAATTCGATTGACTTGCATTTTTCGGACTTCAAACTCCAAATAACACTGATTATCAAATTTCTGCTTTTCAATTTCCACGTCCTCTTCCTTTATGATCCGCATAATATCATTCATATGGAGGTAATCAAAGGTAATACTATAATGGTCATTCACTGTACGCTCGATAATTTCTGCTTGGGTCAAAGCATCTTGGGTTGCTGATTTGTAGGCATTAATCAAGCCTGGGACACCCAACAAAGTACCACCGAAATAACGAACGACAATCACGATAACGTTGGTGACATCCATCGATAGGAGGACGTTCAAAATAGGGCGTCCTGCTGTCCCTGAAGGTTCTCCATCGTCATTCACGCGAAAGACCGCACGATCTGGTGTGAGACGATAAGCCCAACAATGGTGTCTCGCTTTCGGATGAATCGCTTTCACTTCCAAGATCAGATCTTTTAATTGATCTTCGGATTTAAATGGAAAAGCATAAGCAATAAACTTACTGCCCTTATCCCTAAAAATTCCCTCGTATTTTGCATCAATAGTCCGGTAAGTATCTTCAAATAAACTCATAGATATGCTATGATTAAAACTGAAACAATAGAAAGCGCTATGCCTATATAATTCAATAACGATAACCTTTCCTTAAAAAATAAGACGCCAATTAAAGCGCCCAATGAGATCACACCAATATTCATCCCAGTAAATACGACTGATGGATTTTCTGGTAGGGCACGATGCGCTTTCATATAGAACAGGATGTTACAAAAGTTAAATACACCCAAAACCAATCCATATCCCATAGCTTGCTTTGAAAAACGTTGCTGTTCCACAAAAAGGAAATACAGCAATAGCACCATTGCAATAAACATCGCCATCACAAAGATAATAAACATGGAACTGATATAAGGTATATTAACATGCAAGGCGACCTGTTTAAAGAGGATATCAATTATGCCCATACCGATAAATACCAATAATGGATAAAGCGCTTTATAACGCCTATCTGCCATCGAGCTACTATACTGATTTTTTTGCCAACCAATAGAACACAGGATGGCCAACAAACCAAAGGCTATTCCAAGCATCTTATGTCCCTCCATTTTTTCATGAAAGAAGAAAAATGATGCAAGCAAGGGAATAAACAACGATAAGCGTTGTGCAATCTCTGTCTTGACCAAACCACTATAGCGAATGGACAAAGCTATAAAAACAAACATCCCAGGAAGTAATATCGCCAGACTCGTATACAACGTAACCGGCATAGCATCCCATACCAGCGATTTTAGATCAGGTTGCAATACAAAATAGGTCAGTGCAACCGCCATGGGGTAATTCCAAACGATAACTTGTTTGGTTTCGACTCCATTTTGTTTTGCCAATTTTAATAAAACAGCAACGGTTACGCTGCAGATGACACTTAATAAAACAAAAATCATGATTCAAAATTCATTTATTTCCAAAGGCCACGTTTCTCCTGACGAGCCTGACGTTCCAATTTTACAAATAAATCTGCATATTGTACATTTGGTGCTAGCGTATAAGATACTGCATAACCTTGTTCAACCAAATCCCGATTGACAAATTTCTTTCCAATATACACATAGGCAAGAAGTCTTCCATACCGATCCCGTTTTCCAACGTCAAAGACTAACTTTACACTTTTCCCATTCAACATCCCCGTTAAATACTGCTTCGCTTCTTGACCATAGTAACCGATCTCCTTACGTGCTGTCCGTCTCGTTTCCGGGGCATCTACCCCTATCAACCTAACTTTCTCCCCTTTTGAGGTTCCATTTTCAATGACAAAGGTATCGCCATCGATAACGCGCTTTACCTTCGCGTCTTTTTCCTCTCCTTTAAACGTAAAACCTGTCAATAAAAAACAGATCATACATACACATACATAAAAATTACGTCGTTTTAGCATAAAATCCAGCGTTTGCCCAAAGGTAGTAAAATACTTTTTTAACAAAACAGCCAAAAAAAACGGAAATATTAATATTAAAAACACATAAATTTAATACAAAAAAAACAAAAAAAAACAACAAAAAATCACATAAAAACACAGCTATTTTTAACATAAAAAATAACACAAAAACATAATTTATTATAAAATAAAAACAACAAAACAAAAACTTAAACAACTAAAAAACAACATAATACCAGAATTAAAGAAAAATAAACACTTTAAAAACATTACAAATAAACCACCAAAAATTAATCAAAAAAATCATATAAAAACACATAAAAAAACCATGAAATTAACTCAATATTTATAATAAAAAATTATTTTTTTCTTTGATATTTCAAAAACATTCGTACATTTGAAATGTCAAACAACAACAGGATGAACAGATCATATACATATTTCTATTTTAACTTCTTTTATTTTAAAAATAAGAGCCGGGATTAGATTGTGTATAAATCATAAAAAATACAAACAAGAAGAGTCCCGGTTCAAATGATCGGGACTCTTTTTTTTGGAGACAACATAGCGAACAAAAAAACAATGAGTTTAAAAATTGCAATACAGGGAGCAAAGGCTTCATTTCATGAAGAGGCCGCATTTAAATTTTTCGGAAGAGAAGTTGAAATTGTAGAATGTGATTCATTTAAAAAAACTTGTGAATTGCTGAAGCAAAGAAAAGTCGACTATATCGTTATGGCGATCGAGAATTCAATTGCGGGAAGTCTATTACCGAATTATAATTTATTGAGAGATTATAAGTTCCATATCACTGGAGAAGTTTACCTAAACATCCAACAGAATCTCATGGTATTGCCAGGCGTTAAATTAAAGGATATCAAACACATCGAATCGCATCCGATTGCCATTCGCCAATGTGAAGAATTTCTTTCTGAACTTGAAGGTGTACGTATAACCGAGGGATCTGATACCGCTGCAACTGCGAAAATGATTGCGGAGCGAAAATTAACGGATACTGCTGCAATTGCTGGGACATTGGCTGCTGAAATCTATGGTCTTGAAATATTAGAAAAGAGAATCGAAACCAATAAGAAGAACGCAACACGTTTCCTCGTATTATCCAATGAGGTTGTCGAACATAAGAATGCTAATAAAGCGTCATTATCATTCCAAACAGGAAATACAGTAGGATCTCTGGCGACTATTTTACAATGCTTTGCCGAACAGAATATCAACTTGAGCAAAATTCAGTCAATGCCGGTAATCGGAAAACGCAATGAATATGATTTTTTCGTTGACGTAGAATGGAAAAAACAAACAGACTACGAAGCAGCAATACGTAAAGTACTCAAACATAGTGTTAATTTCAATATTATGGGCGAGTATGTCAAAAACGAAAAACTATAATTAACAATTTACGCATACAATATTAAAATAGATAATCAAACTTAACATGAAAAATACATTAGACATCACTCCTTTAAAATCTTGGTTGGACACAGGAGACAAACCTTTAATTATCGCAGGCCCTTGTAGCGCAGAAACAGAAGAGCAGTTGGTATCGACAGCGCATTTGTTGGCAAATACCGGAAAAGTAAATATTTTACGTGCTGGTATCTGGAAGCCACGTACTCGTCCGGGAGAATTTGAAGGAATCGGTTCAATTGGTTTGGAGTGGTTGAAAAGAGCGAAAGAAGAAACAGGTTTATTAACAGCTACTGAAGTTGCTACTGCAAAACACGTGGAAGAAGCTTTGGCTGCTGGTGTGGATGTACTATGGGTAGGCGCACGTTCAACAGCCAATCCATTTACCGTACAAGAAATTGCTGATGCTTTACAAGGTGTAGATATTCCAGTATTTGTTAAAAACCCTGTAAACCCAGATTTATCGTTGTGGATCGGTGCATTGGAACGTATCAACCGTGCTGGTATCAAAAAATTAGGTGCTATCCATAGAGGTTTCTCTTCTTACGAGAAAACAGCATTCCGTAATGAACCAATGTGGGATTTAGCGATTCAGTTAAAAACTGCTTGTCCTAATCTACCGATCATCAACGACCCAAGTCACATCTGTGGAAACCGCGAATTGTTACCATACATCGCACAAAAAGCAATGGATATGGATATGCAAGGATTGATCATCGAATCACATATTGATCCATCTGTCGCTTGGACTGACGCAAAACAACAAGTAACGCCAGCTGCATTGGCCGAGTTGATCGACCACTTGACATTACGTAAAGCAGCTTCTGACAATCCTTCATTCGAAGATAAATTAGCAGAATTGCGTAGCAATATCGACAAATTAGATGATTTGATCATCCAAAAAATTGGTGAACGCATGAAAATAGCTGAGAAAATCGGCGAATACAAACGCGATAACAACGTGACAATTTTGCAGGTTAACCGTTGGGATGAAATTGTTCAAAAACGCACTAAATTAGCGGAAGCGCTTTCTTTAGGTAGCGAATTTGCGACGAAATTCCTCGAATTAATTCACAACGAATCTATCCGCAAACAAAATGCGGTCATGAATACTCAGGAGCAACCAACAGCAGAAGCATAATGAATCAAGAAGTCATCACGCTGACGCATCCTTCAAAAAAAATACAGGGCACGGTCCAACTCACAGGTTCAAAATCTGAGAGCAACCGTGCTCTTATTATCCAATCGCTGAGTAAAGGACAAGTTGAAATAGCCAACCTCTCTGAGGCTGCAGATACGGTTACCCTAAACCGCGTATTGCAAATCGCATCAGAACCGCAACCCGGTTATAATACGATTGACATAGGCCCTGCAGGAACGGCTATGCGCTTCCTTACAGCTTACCTCAACCTTGTTAAAGGAAATTTCATCCTGACGGGGACAGAGCGCATGCAACAGCGTCCAATCGGGATATTGGTCGATGCTATGAAAGAAATTGGCGCCGAAATCCATTATGAAAAAAAAGTGGGTTATCCTCCTTTGAAGATTGAAGGTGGATTATTTCAAGGAAAAGACCGTGTTAAGATCAAAGGAAATATCAGCAGTCAGTATATATCCGCCTTGCTATTAATTGCTCCAGCATTAAAAAAGGGACTTACGTTAGAGATTGAAGGCGAATTAACTTCCAGACCTTATGTGTCCATGACCTTAGATATGCTTAAAAGTGTCGGGATCCAACATGAATGGACGGAGAATGCGATTAAAATTGCACCGCAGGTATTTGAAAAGCAAACCATATATGTCGAGCCAGATTGGAGCGCAGCATCCTATTGGTATGCTATCGTAGCACTAGCCGACGCAACAGCATCGATTGTATTGCCCGGACTAAGACAACATAGTTTACAGGGCGATATTGCCATCACAGACATTATGGCGCATTTTGGTGTTTATTCGAGCTTTGAGTCAGATGGATTGCATTTAAATAAAAAAGAAATCAATTCAGACAAAACGTTGTTCGACTTTAAAGAATGTCCTGATCTCGCGCAAACAGTAGTCGTTATCGCAGCAGCTTTAAAACGTGATGTTTCCTTTACAGGCCTAGAAACCTTAAAGATTAAGGAGACCGACCGTATCGCTGCGTTACAGACCGAAATCGCAAAGTTCGGTGCTGAATTGATCGAAGATGGTGATACCTATCACCTGAAAACAGCACAGGTATATCAGCCTGAAGATGTAACCTTCGACACTTACGAAGATCACCGTATGGCGATGGCATTTGCACCTCTGGCGTTAGTTTTTGACCAAATCAAGATTGCTGAACCTCAAGTTGTAGAAAAATCATATCCTGATTTTTGGAAACATTTACAAGCGCAAGCTTTTGTAATTGACTAACATATTAAAAACAGGGATTAACATCAACATTAATCTCTGTTTTATTATTCAATCTCCCAGATAGCCTTTAGCCTGGGACAGAAAATTGTGATGTAATCTATTAGGCCATATACGAGTTACAGATCCATAAATTTGTAGCCAGTCTGGTGCTTTAGAATTGCATTTAAAGGCAAATTTATCTAAGTTTATTGAAATTTAATTTTTATGGCAGGAAATTCATTTGGCGATTTATTCAGAATTAGCACTTTTGGCGAATCACACGGCAAAGCTATAGGTGTAATTATTGATGGTTGCCCTTCAAATATAACAATCGACGAGGAATTTATCCAGTCTGAGCTCGATAAACGTAAACCAGGTCAATCTAAGATCACGACACAAAGAAAAGAAAGTGATACCGCACAGATTTTATCTGGCGTATTCGAAGGGAAATCAACGGGAACACCAATAGCAATTGTTATCCCAAATGAAGACCAGCGTTCGAAAGATTACACACATATCAAAGATATCTTCAGGCCTTCCCATGCTGATTTCACCTATCAGATGAAATATGGTATCCGTGACTATCGAGGCGGTGGACGGTCCTCGGCGAGGGAAACCGCTGCCCGTGTTGCTGCAGGTGCAGTAGCAAAAAGCTTCCTGAATCAATTTGGCATAGAAATCTTTGCCCACGTTTCGGGGGTAGGCACTATCGAGGCACCAAATGTAGATACCAAAGATCTAAAAGCTTTGCTTGAATCACGGGAAGCTAACATTGCACGTTGTGCAGATCCAGCAACAGCAAACGAAATGGTTGAGTTTATTGACTCGGTCAGAAAAGCGGGTGACACAGTTGGCGGACGTATTTCGGCTGTCATCAGACATGTCCCTGTTGGTTTAGGCGAACCGGTCTTTGATAAGCTCCATGCAGACCTTGCAAAAGCAATGATGAGCATCAATGCTGTACATGGTTTTGAATATGGTTCAGGTTTTGCAGGTTCGGAGTTGCGAGGTTCCGAACATAATGATATATTTGTAGCAGATGACCATGATTTAAATCGAGTGCACACACATACCAACTTCTCTGGAGGTATTCAGGGAGGGATTTCAAATGGTATGGATATTACTTTTAAAGTAGCATTTAAGCCTGTTGCCACTATCATGAGAGATCAAGAAACAGTGGATATCCATGGCAACCCTGCTATTGCAAGTGGCAAGGGAAGACATGACCCTTGTGTTGTTTCGAGAGCAGTAATTATTGTGGAAGCTATGGCAGCACTTGTAATCGCGGATCATCTACTTAAAAATCAAAGTTACAAACATGCTGCAAGATAATTATGTCGTAGGTGTTGATATTGGAGGCACACATATTTCTGCCTGTATCATTGACACAAAACAATGGAATATATACTTAGAAAACGTGGCCAGAAACCACGTTTTTTCTCAAGGAGATGCTAAAACGATTTTACAAACCTGGGCATCAGCTATACGCGATATCATCGCCACTTCTCCTGCTCCTATTCAGTTCATCGGCATTGCCATGCCGGGCCCCTTTGACTACGAAAATGGAATATCTAAAATACAGGGACAAAGCAAGTATGACAATCTTTACAATAAAGATGTCAAAACTCTTTTAGCTGAAGAATTGGGACTTTCGCCTACGTCTATTCACTTTATCAATGACGCAGCAGCATTCCTACAAGGTGAAATATTCGTACAGAACTTGCAAACAAACAACCGGATATTAGGAATTACGTTGGGTACCGGACTTGGTTCTGCGGTATGGAATAAAGGCGAGAAGGCCTTTGATGCAGCCCTATGGAACAGCCCTTATGAAGATTGTATTTTCGAAGAATTTCTTGTCACACGATGGTTCGTCAAACGTTTCAAAGAAGTAGCAGGAAAAGATGTTACGGGACTTAAGGAGATCTTAGATAATCATCGGGAAACTGAGGAATTTCAAATTATCAAAGATGAATATGCTAAACATCTCTTTGATTTTATGCAGTTCTTCGCAGAGAAACATTCTTCTGAAATATTTATCATCGGTGGCAATATCGCTAAGGCGCTACCTATTTTCATTGGTGACCGAAAAGAATTTGAAAGATTTCAGATTTACACCGCAATACTTGGTGAAAAAGCAGCTATGATTGGTGCTGCGAGTATATTCAATTAAGAAAAGATATCATCCCTCGTTGGAATACTTAGCTTAGTCAAACAAAAAAAGATATCCATCTATTAAAACATAGATGGATATTTTTCTGGATTAGCTTCATGCATAATTGCATACACTGTCTCGACAACATCGTCAGAAGATGGCTTCGAGAAATAATCCCCGTCGGAACCATATGGTGGGCGATGTGCTTTTGCAGTCAGTGTCCTCGGCTGACTATCCAATAGATAGTAGCCATTTTGCTTCTCTAAGATCTCTTGTAAGATGAAAGCTGAAGCCCCGCCTGGCACATCCTCATCTACAATAAGTAGTTTATTTGTTTTCTTCAGCGATTCGGCGCAAAGTTTTCCTTTGTCAAAAGGCTGCAATGTCTGTGCATCAATAATTTCGATAAATATCCCCAAACGCTCCAGTTCCACGGCTGCTTCTTCAACAACACGTAAAGTTGAACCATAGGATACGACAGTAATATCACGTCCTGCTTTAACACATTCGGCATAACCGATTGGCACCGTAAATTCACCAACGTTTTCTGGTAGACGCTCTTTTAGACGATACCCATTCAGACATTCGACAACAATAGCCGGTTCGTCAGAGCGGAACAACGTATTGTACATACCTGCTGCCTGTGTCATATTACGCGGCACACATACATGCAAACCTCTCAAGGATCCTAAAATTACCGACATAGGCGAGCCCGAATGCCATATACCTTCCAATCGATGACCCCTTGTACGAATAATTAATGGTGCTTTCTGACCAGCAAAGGTGCGATAACTTAAACTTGCCAAATCATCACTTGCGACCGTAATACCATAGATTAGGTAATCCAGGTATTGGATCTCAGCAATTGGACGAAGTCCACGGATTGCCAAACCTAGTCCTTTTCCTATAATTGAATTCTCACGAATACCGGTATCAAATACGCGATGCACACCAAGCTTTTCTTGTAGACCTGCAAAACCTTGATTCACATCTCCAATCTTACCGACATCCTCTCCAAATGCTAATAGTCTTTCGTCACGTCTAAAGTTCTCTTCAAAACATAGATTCAAAACCTCACGTCCATCAACCACTTTAGCTTCTTCACTGTAGACTGCAGGTACAACCGTCACATGAGCAGGTGAATCTACACCATCTGTAAATAATTTTGAATTATAACGTTTCTCATTCAGTTCCTGCTTCTCTTTATACCAATTTAATAATTGCTGGCGCCCATCGCTATGCTGACCTTTAAGCTCGTGCAATACCTTGCGAACCTGGCCGTAAACCTCTTTCAAAGAAGGCTCAACCATCGATTGTAATTTCTTTGACGCAAAATCAGCCCGCTCATTTGGAATGCCCTGAAGTAAATCAATGGCTTCCCTAGCTTCAATGCTCAACGTTTTAATATAATCGGCCCAAGCTCGTTTTTGTTCTTGACGAACATGGTCTTTGGCATGTTGATCCAATTGATCCAGTTCCTCTACGGTAGCAATACCAGAACTTAAGATCCATTCTTTCATTTTCGCTAGACAATCGAAGTCAGTCTCCCATTGCAATCTTTCTTGCGATTTATACCGTTCGTGTGAACCTGAAGAAGAATGTCCTTGCGGCTGCGTCAATTCGGTCACATGAATCAAACATGGAATATGTTTCTCGCGCGCAATAAGGGCAGCCTGTTCGTACGTTTCACATAAACCCGCATAATCCCATCCTCTCACTTTGAATATCTCAATTCCGTTTGTCAGTTCTTCCTTCTGAAAACCTTTGAGGACTTCTGAGATATCTCCCTTTGTTGTTTGAATTTCATTGGGCACAGATATCCCATATCCATCATCCCAAATAGAAATCACTGTTGGAATCTGGTGAACACCTACGGCATTAATAACTTCAAAAAATACACCTTCAGAAGTAGCTGCATTTCCGATAGTGCAGAATGCAACTTCATTTCCTCTATTTGAAAAATAAGATAGGTAGTCTAAATTTCTATTCTGCTTATACAACTTAGAAGCCAAGCCCAAGCCCAGCAATCTTGCCATCTGACCACCGGTGGTCGAAATATCTGAAAACGAGTTTTTCTGAACCATTTGATCCAACCAGTTCCCTTGGTCGTCCACAACACGAGTCGAAAAATGGCAGTTCATTTGCCTTCCTGCAGAAGAAGGATCTGCCTCGACATCGGGATGGGCATATAATTGAGAGAAAAAATGGTAGACATCACTGATGCCAGAAGCAAATATAAATGTTTGGTCACGGTAATATCCCGACCGCCAGTCCCCATTTCTGAAAACTTTAGCCATCGCGATTTGTGCCAATTCTTTTCCATCGCCAAAAATACCAAACTTAGCCTTACCTGTAAGCACTTCTTTACGTCCCAATAAACTCACGTAACGACTTTCTAAGGCAGTTCGATAATCATTCACAATAATCTTTTTGAACTCGTCAAAGCTCAAAGTGGAAATAGATTCATTGTTTTGGTCAAATGCAGTATCAAACATATTCTTTTTTGTTTCAACAAATTTAACAAAAATATTATTCTATATAATTGGTGTTTATCAAATAAATTGATAATCAATAACTCAGATTTGAAATAGAATATTCTAATTTCTCAAATTAGTACTTTTTGACAAAAAATCCTAATTTTTGCAGATTTTTAATTCCAATAAGCAGGCAAAAACACCATTGTCCTTTTAAATTTTTATTTTTGGGTTTTACATTCATTATTTTGAATTTTTCAGCACTTAAACTCGATAAAATCCTTATCGCTAATCTTGAAAAACAAAAGCTTTCTTCGCTTACACCTATTCAAGAAATAGCTATCCCTGCCATTTTGGAAGGTAGAGACTGTTTGGCGATTGCCCCAACTGGCACGGGAAAAACGGAGGCTTTCGCCATCCCTATTATTCAGCGCTTACGAACCAAGATTACCGCAGACCACCTATCGGTCCTTATACTCCTTCCTACACGGGAGCTCTGTATACAGACCAAACAGCGCATATCAGGTCTTATCGATGGTATGGGTTTGACTATCGCTAGTTTTTATGGTGGGGGAACTTATGAAAGTCAGCTTGAAGTTTATCCAAAAGCCCAGATGATCCTTGCTACTCCAGGACGTTTGTTGGATTTCATTGAACAAGGTATTATCGATCTAAAAACGATAGATACATTGGTGATCGATGAATTCGATCAATTGTTGGATCTCGGTTTCACGAAAGAACTCAATAAAATTATCGGCACATTGCGCGCTGAGAGACAAACCATTTTCAGCTCAGCAACGAAAACCGTTGAAATCGAAAAAATTGTTCGAAAGATATTAATTAACCCTGTTGAGATCACCCTAGAAGCAAAAGCAAAAAAAGGCCAAATAGAAGAATCTGTACTCTATGTCGATAAAAATGATAAAAAAAATCTTCTCCGTTATCTTCTTGAAAACCGTATTTCACAGCAGGTAATTGTTTTCACGCGAACAGTTCATGCTGTCGAACGGATCGCAACCGATCTAGATCGACACGGTATTTCTTGCTCGGCATTATATGGCGATAAATCACAGCAAAAACGAGAAGAGATTATTGATAAGTTCAGACAAAAAGAGGTACGTGTATTAATTGCGACGGACCTCTTGGCTCGAGGTGTAGATTTTCCAGACTTAGAGGCTATTATAAACTACGAGATTCCGGATACTCCTGAGCTCTATACGCATCGAATAGGTCGAACAGGCCGTTCGGAAGCCGCGGGAAAGGCGTTTACCTTTTGCGATGCAGAGGACAATGAAAAGTGGATAAAATTACAGTTATCCTTAAAACGGCAAATTAAAATTGATGATCAACATCCTTATTTATTGAGCTGGGAGAAAATGCTTTCCAGCAGCCAAAACAATCAACGAAAAGGCACCTCGAAATCAAGAAAACGTCGTTAATTAATAAATATTCTTTTACTTTTACCAGCAAATCAAAAAATCATAATCCGAGATGAATACAATACATTTATTTGACGATAGCAACAATGCGAATGATAATCGATTGGGAGACCTTGAAAAAACGATTATAATAAATAGCCTGATGGAAGTTCCCTTTGAAGAACGGGATGAAGAGTGGCGTGATATATTTCTGGCTAATATTGCTGAATGTACCTTAAAATTAGCAGAAACAGAAGTGGTTGTTGGGCCTGACGGATTTCCCTATTTTCAACTCGAAAGTGTCCCTAAGGATCAGAACTTTCAGGCTTTTGTCATTAAAAATCGGCTAAAGGATTTCGTGTTGCCAAAAGGTTTTGGTATTGCTATCAATACACAAAATGAAAACCCTGACTGGGTATTCACCTATGGCGACTTAGTTAACTACTTTTTAAATGCAGAGTTTTATACAGATGAAAGTGTTTTCTCAAAGAAAAATGAACAAACCATTATAGGCAAAGATGAAGAAATATTAGTGGGGCAACCTGCCGAGACAATTCTCCCACAGGCTGTCCGCACCCAATTACGTGAATTTCTGGATTATTATGGTGTAAAGAACGCAAAGGTTATGCTCCTTGCCCGTAATTATAAAGATGAAGAAAATGCTTCACAAGATTTGGCATTCAATATCGTTGCAAATCAATTCAGGACTGAAAAAGAATTTACAAATATCATGGAAGCAATAGGCTGGTTTCTTCCCAGACATTATTCCTATATCGGATTGGATGAATTTGCAGTAGACAATGGTTTTATGCCACTGTAAAAAAACAGAAACTAAATATATACAAACATAATTAACCCATGTTTCCATTTAACGTAAGAGTGTACGGAATATTGATCAATGAAAATCAAGAGGTATTGATCAGCGACGAAAGAACGGAAAATGTTTCATTTACCAAATTCCCTGGTGGGGGCTTAGAATACGGGGAAGGCTTATTGGATGCTTTGATCCGGGAGTATCAGGAAGAATGTGATTTTGACATTGCTGTGGTTAAGCATATTTACACCACAGACTTTTATGAGAAATCAAGCTTTAACGATAGCCAAATCATATCGATTTACTATCAGGTAAAGAATACCTCAGCTATTCAGATCAGAACGACTACCAAAGCTTTTGATTTCGATCCTGATCAGAAACCTGAAGATAATAAGCTTCAATCTTTTCGATGGGTACCAATTGAATCGGTTTTAACGGAAGATTTGACCTTCAAAACAGATCAAATCGCCTGGGAAGAATTCTTAAAAACAGTCAAGTAATAATAATTTTTCAATTTTCATCATTTTTATTTGTATTTAAAAAATAAAGACATATCTTTACGTAAACCAATGGAAATACTTGATTTTTTTAAAGTATTGAACTTAATAATTACATTTTATTATTTATTTGACATCTCGCATGTGACGAGGAATAAAAGTAGAGAAGCGTGGGATGGAGACATACATTGGTTTATTGAATTTGTAAATTCCTAGTCCTATAGGTTTTTTAATAGTTAGTGTGATTTTATGGCGATACTCCCCGTATCGCCTTATTTATTTGACACTCGTTTTCCAGCCCCTATTTGAATCCCATATAAGAAGCAAAACAAAGGTTTTTGTGTAAAACATCAACATTTTTAAAGCCAACTTGTGTCAATAAGTTTAGTTGGTAGATCAGCGATCTTGGCGTATCCTCATGCTCGATATAGTCAAAAACATGATCACGATACTGTTCATCCTTCAGGTTAGTTAAGTATTCACCATATTTTTCCCTGTAAATTAATTTTTGAAGCTGTTCATTATTTTGCTCAATCAAATCAAAAATCCACAGACTTCCTCCGGTTCTCAATAAGCGGAACAGCTTGCTAAACGCATTTTCCCAATCGTTATCATCTCGAAGATGATGTAAAACGGATGTTGCGATAATGACATCAAATTTGTTTTCCTCTAAAGCTGCAGCACGAAAGTCGCCTTTAATCAAATGAATTTCTCCATTGGTTAATTTTCCAACGCGTTCCTTTGCTCTATTTAACATTGGCTGGCTCAAATCCAACAGACTAACATTTGGATTAGACTGCAATTTTTGCAATAGTTTTACGTCGTAATTGCCAGCTCCACATCCAATGTCCAATATATTTTGAGCGTTTGGATAAAGACTAACAATGGCATCCGTAATAAGCTCCATGTTCCATACAGCATCCAATGTGGTTGCTTGACCTGTTTCTAAATTTGAGAACCGTTCGACATCATTGTCAAACCGTGTTTCAATCTCCTGTAGCGTCGCTTTGTTCATTTGTAAATTGTTTATTCTCTAAAGTTCAGATAGATTCCCCGTACAGCAGTATCTTACACTGTCTGGTCGGGCGTATTTTCATCCATTAATTTTTAATAATTTAAAGGTAGGACTAACTGGAATTCATTAAAAATATTTATTTTGTCATCAATTCATACCAAAAAAGTATCGATGGAAATCCGACATCTCATTTATTTCAAAACAGTAGCCGAAGAGCTTCATTTTGGCCGAGCAGCAGAACGCTTATTTATGTCCCAGCCGCCATTAAGCCGGCAGATTAAAGATCTAGAAGACGAATTAGGGGTTATTCTTTTCTTCCGAACCAACAAACGCGTCGAACTAACGGAAGCAGGTAAATACTTTTTGGAGGAGGTTGTGGAGATCCTACAGAATATCGAGCACAGCAAAACGATCACCAAACAGATCCACAACAATATCTCAGGAGAATTCAAACTGGGCTATATTAGTTCGACACCTAAGAAAATGCTTGCTACGGTATTAAAGCAAATTCAACAGAAATTTCCATACTTAAGAGTTAGTCTTTTCGAAACATCGACGCAGAAACAAAAATTGGCGCTCGAAAATGGAAAATTGGATCTGGGTATTATGCGTGCTCCAATTTATTCAAGTGAATTGCTTACCACTCCCCTTTTCGAAGACCCTATGGTGATTGTAGGTCGTTCACAGGTGGAATTTAATGCGATCAACTTTTTTAATGAAAGTTTTATTTCCTTCAATCAGAAATACGCATCGGAATATCATCGGCTTGTTATTAATACCTGTAACCGCATGGGATTCGAACCCAAAATTGTACATCAGAGCAATTCGATGTCTTCCATCCTTGAGTTGGTGTCACAAGGCTTGGGCATGGCAGTCGTCCCTGCGTCCACTATCAAACAATACCCGCATTTAAACCTAAAAATCATGAAGCTTGAGGATATGGATAGCAAAACAGAAGTGATCCTGGTCTCTAATATAAAAAGTAAAAACAGTGCATTAGACGAATTTATAGCATGTATCCAGAAAGAGTATCTTGATTTTAATGCATCCTAAAGAGATATCTATTGAAATTCCAGCATAAAAAAACGGAGTCAGCATGTTGCTGGCTCCGTTTTTTTATGGGTTGAAGAGCGATATTACCTCTTCTCAAATTTATATGCTAAAGTTGCCATAAAACTACGCGGCGGAATCGGATTCACACTATAGTTTTCATGGATATAATAGTTAAACGCGTTGGTGATATTGGATAATTTACCCAAAATACTCCAGTTTTTATACGCATAACCAGCGGAGAAATCTATGGTTGTAAATGGACTAACGGAGATCAAACGATTAAGACCGTCGCGTACGTTGATCTTTGTATTATTCCAACCTGCATTACGTCTACCTGTATAAAATGCAGAAAAACCTAATTTCAGTCCCTTAACTGCTCCATTTTGAATGGTATAAAACACGGTTCCATTAGCCGTATGTGCTGTAGTTCCTACCAAACGTACATTTTCTTCGTTTCCAGAGATTTCAGTCACTTTCTCCTTACCATCAACGATGGTTGTATAACTTGAAATTGGATTGGTTTCGGTATAACGCATATAATTGTAGGAATAACCGGCGATAACATTCAATCCTGGAAGTAAGGTTCCAGTAACATCAACTTCCAATCCGCTGGAAGCCGTCTTTCCAGAAAATTCTTTCATATTTGCATCGCTATTGCTTGTTCCATCCGGAAGTACCAATAATTGTTGGGCAAAGCGATTGTTATTAATTCTATACCAAGCAACATTTGCGGATAACCTACCATTGAAAAAGTCATTTTTCACACCTGCTTCATACTGATCGATGATGGAGGGAGCCAAGGGTTGATAATTCACATCGTATCCCGAATTCGATGTAAAGTTATTTGCATAAGTAACATAGACACTCGATGAACGGATCGGCTGATAGATCAATCCAAATTTAGGCGACCATGCTTTGTCGACTTTTGCTCCGATCGGATTTTTTTGACCATCTAGATTAATAATCTCTTCCGATTGATTCGTCGCATAAGTATACTTTTCCGAATTCGGTGTACGCTGATACGTATAGCGAACACCAGCCAATACTTTAAATTGTTCAGTAACTTCTATTAAGTCCTGAAAAAATGCACCATAACGGAAGATATCCGTTGTTGTTTTGGTCAATAGATCAGCTTGTGGCATATCTGTTCGAAGTCCATTTCCCGAAGCCAAATGCTGCGCAGTTTGTGAGGGATTAAAGACATAAATGGAATCGTATACACCGCCCACATTTTTAGATGCATCAATTTTATAGGCATACGCATTTGAATGCGATTGATCGGCATCTGCTCCCACCAGGATCTTATGCTTGATAGATCCTGTTTTTACAGTTCCGGTTAGATTCAATTGCTGGTTGGCCGTAAACTCATTTGATTTGGATCGGGTTAAACTCCGCGGAGCAATTCCATTTTTATTCGCTTGAATCCGATCTGATCCATAATAATCACGATCGTATGTTTGGTAACTTGCTATTGCGTTTAAATTCCATGAATCATTAAACTTATGGTTCAAATTGATCTGCCCGTTTGAGGTATTTGTTCTGTTGAAAGCAAAAGGCACATTCATAAAAGTGTTTCTGCCAACTTCATTATTCAACTTTCCATCCACAGTTCCCATTCCAAAGTCCGGCGTAAAATCACTTTTTAAGTAATCGAATGTAAAGTTGAGATCAGTTTTATCGGATATTTTATATAAAACAGAAGGATTCACATAAGTACGTTTTGATGTGACCTGATCCCTAAAGCTACCCGCTTTTTCATAAGTTCCGATAACGCGGAATGCAACCTTATTGGAAATTGGACCATACACATCCACTGTTGGTTTATAGAAGTCATAACTTCCTACGCGCATTGAAGCCTCGCCTCCATAATAAAATTTAGGCTTTTTCGTAACTAGATTTACAACGGCCCCACCAGATACACCGCCATATAACAAAGCAGAACTTCCTTTTAAAATCTCTACAGATTCCAAGGTGCTTGCCTCAATCGAACCTCCATTGTTGGTTCGCGCACCATTTTTAAATATATTATTCCCGCCTAAGCTATAGCCCCTTGCGTAAAAATTTTCGTTGACCCCACCGCGATTCGCTCCCATCGCGACACCGTTTGCATTTTTTAGCGCGTCACTCAGGCGATTAACCTGTTGATCCGCAATAACCTGTTCGTTTATAATTTGTACACTCTGCGGCAAATCCCGATCAATAATACCTGCTTTACCTACATTAACAGTTTTACTGTTATGCGAGTTGTAGCCCACCACTTCCACTTGTTCCAATTGAGATTCAGAAATATTCAAAGAAACATTAATGGCTGTCGCCTTTCCATTTTTAACCTCGATGGTACGCTCCTCAGCTCCATTTCCGATACTTTTGATCCGAATAGTATAGGTTCCATCTGGAAGATTAGAAAAATGGAAGCTTCCATCACCGGAAGTCGACGTTGACCTACCTAAAGAAACTATGGTTACTGTAGCCGATTCAATTGGTGCACCATCTTTGGTTTTAACACGGCCATGTATCCCCTTACTTTGCGCCGATGCATCCAAATGAATTGCTCCTACCAATCCTAGACTTAAAACAAGTCCTAGAAAAGTTCTTTTCATGTTAATAAATTGTGAGTTCGTAAAAATTATTTGTCGGCGCAAACATACGATATTATTTTATTGTTTAGAATAGTTTTAAATAAAAATAGCTTATAATTATAATAGATGAATGATTCAACTTCGTAGCATCTATTATATGTTGCAAGGATTCACTGTAACTATTTCTATTAATCGTAAGGATTTCCTTACATTTATGCCGTAACTAACATCCTAACTAATCAATTCAATGAGAACGCATAAGCTCCTACTCTCCGCTTTTATTTTTTTATTCTTTCCCACATTTTTGCTGGGCCAGCAAACACAGGTTGATCATGATCTCACAGCAATTATGCGTCGTTATAATGCTGTCGGGCTCAGTGTGGTCGTCGTCAAAAACAATAAAATTGAGTATCACAAAAATTATGGTTACAAAAACTTGGAAACCAAAACGGCTCTCGGAGAGAATGACCTCTTTAGAATTGCTTCTATTTCAAAGTCATTCACTGCAACATCATTAATGCAATTAATAGCAGATGGCCGATGCAAGTTAGACGACGACTTCGGTGATTTGATAGGTTTTCCAATCAGAAACCCTAATTATCCTGGAAAAAAAATAACACTCCGGATGATCCTTTCCCATACGTCCAGCATCAATGATAAAAACGGTTACTTCAACCTTGATGTCATCAATCCATCCAAAAACCCAAACTGGAAAGATTCCTACAATCTTTATGAACCCGGCACACAATACCAATATTGTAATCTCAATTTTAATATGGCAGGAGCCGTCCTAGAGAAACTGACCAATACACGTGTCGACAGCTATATTGTTAACCATATCCTCAAACCGCTCAACTTATATGGTGGTTACTGTATAGACTCCTTGGATCAGAAGAGATTGGTTTCGTTATATGCCTTTGATGAAAAGGGAAATCCACATGAAGAGCCCAGTGCCTATAATCCACGTCGGGAAGAACTCAATCAGTACATCTTGGGGTATAGCACTCCTGTGCTTTCTCCGACAGGTGGAATGAAAATATCTGCCTTAGATTTAGCCAGATACATGATGATGCATATGAATTACGGCCATAGTCAGGAAAAAAACATCATCACTAAAAAGTATGCGAAGATTATGCAGACAGCTGTAAATAAAGAATCGGGCTATGGATTAGCGATTATGAACAATGCAAAAATTGTCCATGGTGTTACCCTGACAGGACATACCGGTTCGGCATATGGACTATATAGTGCCCTGTTTTTCAATCCAAAGAAAAAATATGGATTTATTGTGATAACCAATGGCTGCAATATTCCCGATAGCGATGACTTCAACCCTTTGCTTAAAGACTGCATAGGAGCCTTGTACGATGCATATATCAAATAGGCAACAGCTTACATCAAATAAACAAAAGCCAAACCCATAAAATCCAACCTTGTTGCTGAGGCTTATGGGAAAACCAGAGGCCCTCGGATCGAATGGACAATAACAAAAAAAAGCTGCAAAATCTGCAGCTTTTTTTTGTTATTTTTACTACTTCTTGTTTTCTACCCAATTTACAATAGCCGGGTCCAGCGGATTCGTCGCTGAACGGAAACGATGTACAAGTTTACCGTTCTCATCAATCAAAAACTTTTCAAAGTTCCATTTGATTTCACCTTTAAAATCGGGATTCTCCTGAGCGGTCAAATACTTAAACAAGGGTGATATTTGATCTCCTTTGACATCGACCTTTTCGGCCATTAGAAAATCAACACCATAATTTTGTTCACAAAACTCTTGAATCTGCGCATTTGACCCGGGTTCCTGTTGTCCAAAATTATTTGCCGGAAAGCCAATAATGACGAGCTTATCGCCAAAGGTTTTGTGCAATTCCTCCAGATCTTTGTACTGTTTTGTGAAACCGCATTTTGAGGCTGTATTCACGATCAATATTTTCTTTCCCTTGAAATCGGACATTTTCACTTCTTGCCCATCAAGTGTCGTAAACTTAAAATCATAAAAATTGGGATTGCCAAATAACATTGACATATACACCATAATAGTTGCAATAATCATATTTAATTATTTTAAAGACTTAACAATGAATTACTCTCTCTTTCCAGTACCGCATCAAAAAGCTCGTTGATAGGAGATTTTAAAATGGTACCTACCTTTATCTGATGTGTTTCACAGACTTCCCGTAAAATTAAATCAAAACTATAAGCAATAGAACCTACAAAGTGACATGCATATTTATTATAGTCCGGATAGGTCAAAATCGAAGCTTGAACAAATTCTTCGAATCCACTCTTTACCAGATCAATAATAAAGGGATGGGTAATATTATCGGACATGAACGGCGCAAATGATGCTAAGAAAGCATTTGGGCGTTCTTTTTGATAAACATTTTTGATGACGATCTCTTTATTGATTCTGTATTTGTTCGCAAATTTTTCGTTCAGATCTTTCGGCATACGGCCATATAGAAAAAGTCTGACAAGATTTTTCCCAAAATATGCCCCCGACCCCTCATCACCCAATACATAGCCATTTCCATTATGCGAGGGCATCAGCTCCTCTCCATCAAAAAAACTCAAATCAGACCCTGTCCCTAATGTCGCTACATAACCTTTTTTATTACCACAGGTCGCTATGGCACTCCCAAAAAGATCATTCTCAACAGAAATGTAAGCATTTTCGAATAAGGGTGTCAATGCATTTGAAACCATTTCCCGACGATCAGGTGTAATGCATCCTGCACCAAAAAAATACAACTCAGTAACTTCATCGGCATAGGGAATAATTTCGGGTATTTCCTTAATAACACGTGTGATTTCCTTTTCATTCACAAAAAAAGGATTGAGTCCATTTGTACTGAATGAGATAGGCGCACTATCTGGCAATTCCAACTTCCAATCCGACTTTGAAGAGCCGCTATCAACAACTAAGATCATACAAATTCTTGATTATTTTCCCCCTATAAACTACTGTATCAAACTTAGCAAAAATTCTGATAAAAAACAGATTTTTTGCTTCATCTCCCCAGCCCAATAAAAACCGGTATTTCATCCAAAGCAGCTATTATGCCTATCGATTTACACCTCATTTCTTAAATAAATTTATGTATATTGGAGGGTACTATTAGCTGCTTCCCGTCATTGTTCTTTTTCTACTAAAAGAACAATGACGGAGCACGCTGATTCATAATTGTAGAACCAACAATCTATTTTTTTGTTTGGTTAAGCGTACGATACTTTTAATTTTGTAAGCTCATACTAAAATCATTTTTCATGGACAGTGACCATTTCAATATACCCGAAATACATTTTGAGGTATCATTTTCAGAAGCACAAGCTCATTATATCGAAGTAAAAATGAGCATCGCAAAGCTCAATCAGTCTTATGTCGATCTAAAAATGCCGGTCTGGTCTCCTGGATCTTATTTAATTCGTGAATATGCTAAAAACGTAGAACGATTCCGATCATTTGACAAAACAGGAAATACAATTGCCTACCAGAAAATTTCAAAGAACACCTGGCGAATACCCACAGAATCTTTGGATCAGATCGAAGTAATCTACGCCGTATACGGTTTTGAAGTTTCTGTGCGTACCAACTTTTTCGATGGTGACCATGCTTTTATTGTGCCTACGGCAACTTTCTTTCATATAGATGGCCGTATAGACAATCCTTCGACAGTCAGCATAGCACTAAAAGATTCTTGGGCAAGTATATCAACTGGACTCGAACAAATTGAAGAACGTAAGTTTTATGCACCAAATTTTGACGTATTATACGATACGCCCATCGAAGCTGGGAACCAGGATGTCTGGAAATTCCAAGCTGCCGGCGTCGAACATGAATGCGCCATGGTCGGAGGTGGAAGCTATGATAAAGAACGCCTGACGAAAGATATCACACGTATCGTCGAAGAGGAAACCCGCATCTGGGGTTCGAACCCCAATGAGCGATATGTCATTATTACCCACAACTACCAATCTGGAGGTGGAGGTCTAGAACATCTCAATTCAACAGTATTGGGAGCCTCGAGAAATGCGTATCTAAATGAGACAAGCTACAAAAACTATTTGAGTCTCGTTGCACATGAGTATTTTCACCTATGGAATGTGAAACGCTTACGTCCAAAAGCTTTAGGACCGTTTAATTACGATGCCGAAAACTATACCACAGGCCTCTGGATCATGGAAGGATTCACTTCGTACTATGATAATTTAATTATTAAACGCTGTGGATTCTATGATGAAAAAGAGTACCTCGCTTTGCTAGCTAACGATTTCAACATTGTATTAAACCGTCCAGGGCATACGATACAGTCTGCAGCAGCCTCAAGTTTCGATACCTGGATTAAATATTATAGGCCTGATGAAAATTCGATGAATTCAGGAATTTCCTATTACAACAAAGGTGCAATGCTGACAGCATTGTTGGATATTAAAATTATTGCCGCTACAGAAGGTAGACTAAAATTGGATGATGTTATCCGCGAGGCTTATGAGGAGTTCTTCCTAAAACTTGATCGTGGATTTGAAGAAAATGAATTGAGAAGCCTTGCTGAACGTATCGCAGGCACTTCGCTGGACGACATTTTCAATGCTGCTCATCAGGACGGAGAACTGGAATACAACGATTATTTTAATCTCGTTGGTTATGAAATTGTTGATACCAATGTTAATAACAACACGTTGACACTAGGTATTACAACCAACAAAGTGGATGGGTTAATTTCGGTAGCGACAGTGGAAAAAGATTCTGGTGCGTATGATGCCGGATTAAGTGTAAAAGACGAACTGATTGCAATTAATAATAACAGGCTCGATGTTAAAGACAAGGAAATTGATTTCATTGTTCAACATGCCAAAGAGGGGGAAACATTAAACTTCCTGGTGGCACGAGATGGTTTAGTGCGAGAAATCCCTGTTCAAATCAGAAAGAGCAATAAAAAGATATACGAAATCCGTCCGCTCAAAGAACAAACTTTTCTACAGGAATTGCTAGGTAAAATCTGGATGGCCTAACACAGAAGTATTATCATTTAAAAAAAGAATAGCGGGAAATCCCGCTATTCTTTTTTTAAAATTTATATCTTACCGAAAAACCGATCGGATCAAATAATTTGATACTGGATTCGTTTAGAAAATCAAAATATGGTTTTACATCCAATGAGATTTGAAACGGTGCCTGCGGAATATTATATTCAATACCTACGATACCGTCAATACTTAGATTAAGCTGTGAATCAAATGAATGGCGCTGACCATCTATAATTTTGTCTTTCTCCTTATAAGAACCGATACTGCCACCAAAACCATAATACCAATTAAACCCAGCAGTCAATGGTTTATAGATTTCATATAAGCCCACAACGCGGAAACGGCGAAAATCAGAATTGCTCTGAATACTCATAATTCCTTCCAATGCATGGTCCGAGTTAAGCGTGTGACGATATGTAATTCCCTGAGCAGACCCGAATCGTCCACCAATAGCACCCCTATTGTCCAACTGAGCCATAGCTCTATTGGATAATGCTCCAAACATCAGCATTCCACCGACAGCCAAAAATATTTTTTTCATAAAAATCGTACGCTTTTTTTGCTTTACATTTTTCCAAACATAGATAAATTGCTTTTTATATGCAATATAATTGCAGTGCACATAAAAAACTATTTACCAGAACTTCCCCTACGAAGGACCTTTTCAATAGGGTAAATATCCATTACAGCTATAACGAAACAATGTTTAATTTGTTATGACAATAATCCCAAATTATCCAACTTTATTTCTGTATATTTAGGTCAATACAGCATGTAGTAGTAACCAAATAAACTCAAGTGATATGGGCAGAATTTTTGACTTTATAACCTTATATAAAGAAAAATACGCAAAGGACATCATGGTGGCAGGGCGAGATGGAAATGGCCAGTGGAAGACATATTCTACCAAAGAATACACCGACGCAATTGACACCTTAAGCAGGGCGTTACTGCAATTAGGTCTCAAAAAAGGTGATCGGGTAGGAATCATGTCCGGCAACAGACCCGAGTGGAATTTAGTTGATTTTGCCTGCAATCAAATAGGTCTCGCAACTGTCCCCCTCTATCCCACTTTATCCGCACAGGATCTTTCGTTTATTGTAAATGACTCGGATGTCAACGTACTATTTGTCAGCAACAGAGAATTGACGGACCGTATTGAACAAGCCATCAAGGAGCACGGTATACACCCGCAACTGTATACATTTGATGCTATTGAAAATTATACGCAGCTAAAAACATTCATCGAAACAGCAAAAGATGACGAAACCGACCTTGCTCCACTTCGAGAGGCTGTTACAGAAGATGATCTATTGACACTGATCTACACTTCAGGTACCACAGGACGCCCTAAAGGCGTATACCTGTCCCACAAAAATGTATACAGCAACGTCTTGGCATGCAATCATCTCATCCGATCGGATTTCAAAACAGCACTAAGCTTTCTTCCGCTATGCCATATTTTTGAACGCATGGTGGTATATATGTACTATTCGAAAGGAATCCAGATCTATTTCTCCGAGACCTTAGACAATGTTGTTGCCGATATCAACGATGTCAAACCGGATGTATTCACCACCGTACCCCGTGTCCTGGAAAAAGTATACGATAAGATTATTGAAAAAGGGAAAGCCTTAACTGGATTAAAAAAGAAAATTTTCTTCTGGGCTGTTGATCTTGGTTTGAAATTTCAAGAACCGGAGCATAATGGACCGCTTTACAAGTTCAAACTTGCGATCGCTAGAAAACTGATATTTTCGAAATGGCAAGAAGCTCTTGGCGGAAATATTAAGATCATTGTATCCGGTGGTGCAGCTCTTCAAGAGCGTTTAGCGCGTGTATTCTGGGCCGCTGGGCTTAATGTACTTGAGGGGTATGGCCTGACTGAAACATCTCCTGTTATTGCTGTAAACTCTTACTTGCCCAATGGGTTGAAATTTGGAACTGTAGGTAAACCCCTGAAAAACTTAGAAGTTAAAATTGCTTCAGATGGTGAGATTCTTGTCAAGGGCCCTAGTATCACGACAGGCTATTATAAAAATGAAGAAGCTACAAAAGAAGCTTTTGACGATAATGGTTTTTTCAAGACGGGCGATATTGGAGAAATTACGTCCGATGGTTTCCTAAAAATAACCGATCGAAAAAAAGAAATGTTTAAGACGGCAGGTGGGAAATATATCGCGCCCCAATCCATTGAAAACAAACTCATGGAGTCTACATTAATCGGACAAGTCATGGTTTTTGGAGAAAATAGAAAATTTCCCGGAGCCTTGATTGTTCCCGCATTTGATGTGCTGTCCAAATGGGCAAACCAAAAAGGTATTACCAGTGGTTCAAACGAAGAAATCATCAAAAATCCGGAAGTAATCCAAAAATATCAAGAAGAAATTAACCGATTATCTACTAACTTTGGACATTGGGAAATTGTCAAGAAATTTATTCTTCTTCCAAAGGAATGGACAATAAACGACGGTCAATTGACACCAAAATTGAGTCTAAAACGAAAAATTATTTTAAAAGAGAACGAAGCCGCAATCGACAAATTGTATCAGGAACAAAACCAAGAGTAACAATTTGCACGATTATTGGAGCTGATCATCTTATTATGAAGCACGTTACACTACGAGATTTATTTACACTCGCCTACTGGAAAAGCATTTGGCATGTCTTAGTTGATGCCTTTAATGGATTCAATGATGACAAATGTATGAAGAAGAGTGCTTCATTGGCTTATTATACCGTCTTCTCCATCGGCCCACTTCTTATGATTGTTATCTGGTGTATCGGATTTTTCTATGGAGAACATCTTCAAAGTGGATCTTCAGCGCAGGATCAGGTGCTGGAGGAAGTCATGGTTCTTTTTGGTCAGGATGTGACCACACAGATCCAGTCCTATCTTCAGAAGATAACTTTCGAGAATAAATCTAATATGGGGATCACGATTGGTATCGTTACATTGATTCTGTCCTCCACGACCTTATTCGTTGATATACAGGATTCAATAAACAATATCTGGAAAGTAAAACCGAAACCAAAAAAAGGATGGCTAAAATTAATCATCAACAGGTTGATTTCTTTTTCCATCGTGATCGCCCTTGGCTTTTTGCTAATTGCCTCACTCATGATCAACGGAGTTATCGTTGCCGTGACCAATTTAGTCATGACTTATTTTCCTTTTATTCCGATTGCACTCATTTCATGGGTCAATACGGGTATCACATTTTCGGTCATTGTCATTTTATTTGGCTTTATCTTTTCCTTCCTTCCGGATGCTAAAGTAAAATTCAGAGACATGCTTGGCGGAGCTATCTTTACAGGCTTACTTTTTATGTTAGGCAGGTACGGCATTTCAATCTATCTGAACCTTTCCTCCACAGCAAGCTTTTACGGAGCCGCAGGATCTATCATTGTCATGTTATTATGGATCTACTATTCGGCTGCGATATTGTACTTTGGCGCGGAATTCACCAAATTTTATGCCATTAAATTTGGCGCAGGCATTATTCCGTCTACATTTGCAGTAGCGGTTGAACAAACGGAAAAAGTTAAAAAAACAGGCAGCGACGCCGAAGCACATGTTGGAGATACTATTCAGGTCTTAAAATAAGTCGTCTATTTTTTCTCTTTTTTGCCACTAATGGAACCATCGATGCCAATGACATTGATGACTTTATCCCCAATTTGTGTAATATCGGATTTTAATCCCACCATAACGGTAAAAATATTCACAGGAGTATCCTGTATCTTCCTAAAATTATGGAGATAACCAAGCTCAAGCCCTAAAAAGAAGCCGTTAAATTTATAATCTGCTCCAGCACCTATTTTGCTGGAGAAATTCAGGTGATTTTTATTTTCCATCTTAATAAGCTTTTGGTCCGCGAGCACATTTGCCCTTGGCTCACTCGTCAATCCTACACCAGGGCCTACAAAACCATAGATATTCAATAATCGCATCTGCTTCCTAATGCCCCCCGAAAATGAAAGGGTATAGAAATTGGTATTTGCATCTTCGATACGATACTCAAAATTAGGATCGACCAATCGCTGCTTATACTTGAATGAAAGTGTATAAAGTGTGGGGGATACAAAAAACATTGGATTTTTCAGGGAGATATCCAAACCAATGCTACCAGAAAACTTTGGCGAAAGTATATCTTTGGTTTTTCCGATCGGGAAGCCCATTCCCGTTGTACCCCAATAGTAAACTTTTCGATAATGTATCGTATCAACACCGCCCTGAGCCCGCGCGAAAGTCCAACACAAAGAAAAAAGAAGAAAAGTAAAAAAGAAATGTTTCATTTAAATGCGTTCAATATTGAATAACAACAATATTAAACGCATTTTGTTCAAAAAACCGTCAGGCTACAGGTAACTTTTTGATTGTGGTCCTTGATTGAATAGCAAATCGATAATGCTTAAATCGGGATAAAATCCATTTTTATCAGAAAAAACCTGATAATATTCTTTTGGATCACGCAATACACGTTCTTTTTTAGGATGGATCAGGTTACGGAAATCGATCATTTCCGAAGGCGCAGCAACATATTCTTCCGTAAACCCTAATGTTCGTTTAAGTTTGATCGATTTTAGAATGAGTTCTAATTGAGCAACATTAAAGTCTACCAAATACGCAAACTTTTCCTCATAGAATTGCATAAAATCATCTTCATAATATTCAAAATATGCAGAGCTACGGTAAGCTGTCTGAATACTTAGCCAATGTAAACGCTGCCAGTCAAACTCATAGCTTATCCGAATATCTTTCATAGGAACACGTTCTTTATTGCCATGTTGAATGGGTACGATCAAATCCTGCACACCATTTGCTGAAGCAATGCGGGCCCGCGTACGATAACTCTGCTTTTGAAAATGCTCATATTTCTCGATGATCAACGGAAGATTATGCTCTTGTATCGTATGAAAATAGGATATTGGTGGAAGATAACATGCCGGAAGTAATAACTGCGATTCCATAAAAACTGATGATTTTTGTTATAAGTGACGCAAAAATAACTTAAATTAAGGATATTTGTAAAGAACACTGGGAATTTTAGCTATAGCATGAAACAAAAAGCGTTAAACGCATTAATCTATATCATCTCTCTTCTCCCCTATTGGTTTCTATATTTGATCTCCGATGGGCTTTATTACATACTCTACTATATTATTGGATATAGGAAGAATATTGTATTTCAGAACTTAAAGAATGCTTTTCCAGAAAAAACGGATAAAGAACGTCTGGTGATTGCCAAAAAGTTTTATCGTTTTTTCCCGGATCTTCTTGTCGAATCGATCAAATTGAAAACGATTACGGCTGAGGAAGTCAAGAAAAAGATAACTTTGGATAATGTAGAAGAATTGACGAAACACCTCGAAGCGGGCAAAAACGTAATTGGGGTGACCTCACATTATGCCAATTGGGAGCTTGGTATTCACCGTTTGAGCTTAATCACAAACTTCCCTACGCTGATTGTATACAAACCACTCAACAACAAAGACATTGACACAGTATACAATGATATGCGAGGTCGGTTTGGCGCCGAAATGGTACCAATGAAACAAATACTCCGTCATATTGTAAAGTTGAAGGGCCAGCCCAATATCAGTATACTCGTTGCCGATCAAACACCGCTGTATTCGGATTCCGATTATTTTATTAATTGGCTAAATCAGGAAACATTGGTCTATACAGGAGCCGAAAGACTTTCTAGAATAAGTAAAGCACCTGTGGTCTATTGCTATATCGGAAGAAAGCCCAAAAGAGGGCAATATTTCTGTAAATTCGTTACTTTAATCGAAGATCCAAGTGGCTTTGGAGAACATGAAATTACCGATATACACAATCAATTTGCTGAACAGCTTATTCGTGAAAACCCAGAATATTGGTTATGGTCACATAATCGCTGGAAAAGAAAACGTAGAAAATGAGTGAATTACCAAAAGTAGCTGTCGTTATCCTCAATTGGAATGGCCGATTTTTTCTGGAAAAATTTTTACCATCCGTATATAACAGTTCGTATCCGAATGTCGAATTTGTCATTGGAGACAATGCCTCCGATGATGATTCAATTTCATTTGTGAAACAGTACTATCCGACGATTACTATCCTTGAAAATGATAAAAACTATGGCTTTGCAGGCGGTTATAACAAAATACTGCAGCGTGTAAATGCTGATTACTATGTACTCCTCAATTCGGATGTCGAAGTGAGCCAAAACTGGATTGAACCAGTGATTGAGTACTTGGAAAGAAACCCTTCCCTAGCAGCAGCACAGCCCAAAATACGCTCATTTCATAACAAGCAGAAGTTCGAACACGCCGGAGCGGCCGGTGGCTACCTGGATTACTTTGGCTTTCCTTTCTGTAAAGGTAGAATCCTACATGAAGTAGAAGATGATGCTGGACAGTACGATAATGAATCCGAAATCTTTTGGGCATCTGGAGCGGCACTTTTTATTCGCTCAGAAGCCTGGAAAGAGGCAGATGGACTTGACGAAGATTTCTTTGCTCATATGGAGGAAATCGATCTGTGTTGGCGATTAAAGAAAATGGGCTATGGGATAGGCTATTGTCCTAAATCTATTGTTTATCATGTTGGTGGGGGCACCCTCAATGCAAGTAATCCCAAAAAGACCTATCTCAATTTTAGGAATAACATGGTCATGCTGCAGAAAAACCTGCCGCTGGGCAAAGCAATATGGATTATTTTCATCAGGCTTTGGTTTGACTTTGCAGCCCTTGCTAAGTTTCTGATCGACAGGAAACCCAAGGATGCCTGGGCAATCAGTCGCGCACATCAGTATTTCTTCTTGAATATTTTCAAAAATGCTAAAAAACGAAAAAAATACAAGGTGAAAGAAAATACAAAAGGGCAGTACACAAAATCGATTATCATTGATTTTTACACAAATAACAAACATAAATTTTCTCAGCTAAATCCAGAGGATTTCAAATAGCGTATTATTTCCCTGTAACATAAAATGCAGAAAAACGCATTTTAAAAATAAAGCAGTCATTACGACAAGATTCTTTATTTATTTTATTTAAACGTACTTTTTATTTGTAATTTTGCAAAATGTTGGTGATGGATATTGAAAAAAAGATAAAAGACTTAACGGCAGAGCTCAACCATTATAACTATCAATACTATGTATTGGCGAACAGTGTTATTTCGGACTACGACTTCGACCTTAAATTAAAGGAACTCGAAGCGCTGGAAGCTCAATATCCCAACTTTGCCGACCCCAACTCCCCTACACAGCGTGTTGGTGGAGACATTACCTCCCGATTTCAAACGGAAAAACACCGCTGGCCAATGCTTTCATTGGGCAACACATACAATCAGGAGGAATTACTTGACTTCGACCAGCGAATCCGCAAAATTATCGGCGATCACTTCGAATATGTTTGTGAATTAAAATTTGACGGTTTATCCATCAGCTTGACTTATGAAAATGGCCTGCTAAGTAAAGCCGTTACGCGCGGTGATGGTACACAAGGCGATGTTGTCACAAACAATGTTAAAACCATTCGTTCTATACCGATCAAACTCAAAGAAGGAGATTATCCAGATCAATTCGAAATACGAGGTGAAATATTTATGCACAAATCAGCGTTTCTCCGCCTGAATAAGGAAAGAGCCGATAATGAGGAGCAAACCTATGCCAACCCAAGAAATTTCGCCTCTGGAACCATCAAACTCCAAGATTCTGCTGAAGTTGCAAAACGCCCATTGGACTGTTTCCTTTACTTTTTGTACTGCGACAACAGAACAAATCTATTTCACGACCATTGGAATAGCTTAAACCATGTCAAAGACTGGGGGTTTCACGTCAGCGAGCATAGCAGAAAGTGCAGCACGTTAACCGATGTTTTTGCATTTATTGACTACTGGGATGTCGAACGTCATAACCTAGGTTATGAAATTGATGGAATTGTTATTAAAGTAAATGATTACGCACAGCAGGAGGAACTTGGCTTTACTGCCAAAAATCCGCGTTGGGCAATATCCTATAAATTCAAAGCAGAGCGTGTAGAAACCAAACTGAACTCGATTAGTTATCAAGTTGGACGTACCGGCGCTGTTACACCTGTTGCCAATCTTCAACCTGTACAACTGGCAGGCACAACGGTAAAACGCGCTTCCTTACACAATGCAAATGAAATCGCACGTCTCGACCTACACGAAGATGACACTGTCTTTGTAGAAAAAGGGGGCGAAATTATACCTAAAATAATTGGGGTAAACCTCGATAAAAGATTAGCAGGATCAACAAGTTTTGTCTACCCTACATCTTGTCCGGAATGCGACACAGTACTCATACGACAAGAAGGGGAAGCCGTACACTACTGCCCTAATGAAACTGGATGCCCGCCACAAATTGTTGGCAAAATGCAGCATTTTATCGGACGAAAAATGATGGACATCGAAGGAATGGGAGACGAGACCGTAGATACTTTCTTCAAGAAAGGTTTGTTGAACAATATCGTTGACATCTATGGACTCAAAGACCATCAAGATGACCTACAACAACTCGAACGCTTCGGTCAAAAATCAATCGATAACATGCTCAACGGCATCGAAAAATCCAAAGAAAAACCTTTTGAAAAAGTTTTATTTTCGCTTGGAATACGTCATGTCGGCGAGACGATTGCAAAAAAATTAGCTCAGCATTTCAAAAATATTGATGCACTAGCACAAGCCTCGACAGAGGAAATCGAAGGAGTACAAGATATTGGACGCCGTATTGCGGAGAGTGTCAAAGAATACCTAGACAATCCAATTCATCAACAACAGATTGTCGCACTGAGAAATTATGGCTTAAATTTCGAAATTGAAGAAAAGGAGATCATCCTTGCTAGCAATGCACTTGAAGGGAAAACCTTCCTGATTTCCGGTGTATTTGCAGATCATTCACGTGAAGAGCTAGCAGCAGTAATTGAAAGCAATGGCGGAAAGATGTTATCTTCCATTTCTGCCAAATTAAGCTATCTCGTAGCGGGAGATAAAATGGGACCGTCCAAACTAGCGAAGGCAGAAAAACTGGGTATCCCGATGATTAATGATAAAGAACTCTTTGAACTCATTAATCCCAAGTAAGTTTTTTTAATTAAATTTATATAAATACAAAAACAAGATGAACGAGCTTCACGGCGCAGGGGTAGCATTAGTCACTCCTTTTAACTCAGATGAATCTGTTGATTTCGAAGCATTAGGTCAGCTAATTGACTTGCAAATCAACGAAGGTATGGATTATTTGGTTTCTTTAGGTACAACTGGAGAAGTTGCCACTTTAACCAATGATGAACGAAAGCGTATCTGGGATTTTACTGTCAAGCGCGTGAACGGTAGACTTCCTTTGGTTGCTGGAATTGGTGGAAATAATACTGTCGAAATTGTGGAACAAATTAAGAGCTTTGATCCAACAGGCTTCTGCGCGATTTTATCCGTATCTCCTTATTACAACAAACCAACACAAGAAGGCATTTACCAGCATTACAAGGCTGTTTCAAACGCCTCTCCACTTCCGGTTATTTTATACAATGTACCTGGGCGTACGGGCAGCAATATAACAGCACAGACAACATTACGACTGGCCAATGATTTTTCAAATATCGTAGCCATCAAAGAGGCTTCTGGAAATTTTGCGCAATTCAGCGAAATTCTACGGGATAAACCCACAGGATTTCTCTTGATCTCCGGAGATGATCCGGTTACCTTGCCGATGATGTCTCTTGGAGCAGCTGGTATCATCTCAGTGATCGGAAACGCGTTACCGAAAAAGGTCGCCACATTAGCTAAGTTATGCGCTGAAGGCAATTATGCGGAAGCTAGATCGATCCATAATGAACTCCTTGACATTACAGACCTGTGTTTTATTGAAGGAAACCCTGCTGGTGTAAAATATATTCTACAGGAATTGGGGATCGGAAAAGATCAATTACGACTTCCTTTAGTCCCTGTTAGCGAGAAAATACAGGCAGCTATCAAAGAAGAATTAAAGAAATTGAACTAAAATATAGCCTAGTTCGGTTGAGAAAAGTTTAGATCCCTCCAAAGGATCTAAACTTTTTTATTTCAAAGCTTTGCAACATAACAATATAATAACTACCTTTGCACTTCCACAAAAGTGGAATTTTAAATAACAAAATTAATTAACACAATGCAACAGTACGAATCTGTAATCGTTCTTACCCCGTTGCTTTCTGATGATGCTGCGAAAGAAGTAATCGCAAAATTCAAAAACATCTTAACAGAAGGCGGAGCCGAGATTGTCGCTGAAGACAATTGGGGTTTGAAAAAATTAGCGTATCCAATCCAGAAAAAAACTACTGGATTTTATCACTTAACTGAATTCAAGGCTCCAGGTGAATTAATCAATAAATTAGAGGTTGAATACAAACGTGATGAGCGCATTATGCGTTTCTTGACTGTAAGCTTAGACAAACATGCTAAAGCATACAACGAGAAAAAACGTAGCGGTGCATTCAACAAAAAAGCTGAAACTAAAACTGAGGAGGGTGCAAACTAATGGCTAACGAAAATATCCAATACGTAACTGCTCCTAAAGTAGAGGACAACCGTAAAAAATACTGTCGTTTCAAAAAGAATGGTATCAAATATATCGATTATAAAGATGCTAACTTCTTGATGAAATTTGTAAATGATCAAGGTAAAATCTTACCTCGTCGTTTAACTGGTACATCTTTGAAATTTCAACGTAAAGTAGCTCAAGCTGTTAAACGTGCTCGTCACATCGGCTTATTACCTTACTTAGCTGATGCAATTAAATAAGGAGGACGATAGAAAATGGAAGTAATTTTAAAACAAGATATCAAAGGCTTAGGTGAGCAAAACGATATCGTTAATGTAAAGCCAGGTTTCGGTCGTAACTACTTAATCCCGCAAGGATTTGCTATCCAAGCGACTGAATCTGCAAAGAAAGTTTTAGCTGAGAACATCAAACAAGCTCAGTTCAAACAAGAAAAAATCAAAAAAGACGCTACTGAATTAGCTGGTAAATTGGAAGCTATCAAACTTTCAATCGGTGCTAAAGCAGGTGAATCTGGTAAAATCTTTGGTAAAGTAAACAGCATTCAAATTGCTGATGCGTTGAAAGCAAAAGGTTTTGATGTAGATCGTCGTCGTATCACTTTCGAAGTAGAACCTAAAGAACTAGGTGAATACATCGCAAACTTAAACTTACACAAAGAAGTGAAAGTTCAAGTTCCTTTCGAAGTAATTGCTGAATAATTCAGTTTATTTAGTCAATAATAAAAAGCGGCTATCCGAAAGGATAGCCGCTTTTATTTTTACCATACTTTACCCAAAAAAAACTCGCGTTACGGAGAGCAACGCGAGGCATAATCTAGGGTATTTGAAAGGGAAAATCTTTGTCAATTTCTATTTTTTTTCAAAAAAACAACTCCTAAATCATCGAGTCAAAAAAAACAATATCAAAACCGAAAAATCGAAACAAATTCTTTTCGAAAACCAATTTCAATACTCAAAAGAAGCAAAAAATATTGGTTTTTGCAAATAAAATTGATTTTTTATCAGAAATTAAACACAAATACATTAAAACTAACAACAAAACCATATTAAAACACAAAAACACAAAAAATACAAAACATTACACTGTTAAAAAACAATATAAATACATAAAATCACACTAAAACAAATAAAATACAGACACAAAACAACTAAAATTCGAAATAAAATCAAAAAAATTGGATTTTAAAAACAAAAAAAGCCTGAAATATAATATTTCAGGCTTTTTTTATTATTTAGCTAAGTTATGCTAATTGTTTTTCTAATTTCTCGTTCAATACTGATTTTGGAACAGCTCCAATTTGTTTATCAACTATTTCTCCATTTTTAAAGAACAATAAAGCTGGAATATTACGAATGCCATAACGAACAGAAATCTCTGGATTTTCATCCACATTTACTTTTCCTACAACAGCTTTACCTTCATAATCCTTAGCCAGTTCTTCAACCACAGGACCTACCATACGGCAAGGACCACACCATTCTGCCCAAAAATCAATTAATACTGGTTTGTCTGCTTTTAAGACAACTTCTTCAAAGTTGCTATCTGTAATTTCTAATGCCATAATCTTTTAATTTTATAAACCGAAGTTATATCTTTAATACTATTTAATTGCTAAAATCAATAAACAAAGATAGTAACAACTACCAATGTATTTGTAATCTTAATTACACAAATTCCAATCCAAACTAATTCAATCGGTAATTTATCCCTTCAAACTTATCTATACAGTCCAAAAATTCATTTGTTAGGTTTATTTTCAGACTTTTAGCTGGCATTTCGACAGATATTTCATCTTGGGGATCCCAAATTTTAAACTTTAATTGACAATTTGGCACAACCCCCTCAATCTCATTTTGCGCCAGTATATCTTTGATTCCGTCAAGAAATGCTTCATTCAACTTAGGTAAAGGAATATTAATCGTAAAACTCTTCGCCATCTTCTCACGAAGATCCGAAAGTAACTGTACACTACGCAGCTCAAAGCCCCAATTTCCAACCTGTCTGAAACGTTCCTGTACCAAACCCCGTAATTGCACAAAATAGCCCTCTTGCAAATATCCCTTCAACTTGACGTATTCTTCGCCAAAAACTGCCATATCATAAGAATCACTATAATCTTCTATGATAAACGACGCAAAAGGCTTACCAGTCTTTGTCAATCGATGGTTTGCCGATGCGATAATGCCACCAATCACCAATTCTTTATTCTTGATCCGATTAAACTCAAGCAAAGTCTCTTCATCGACCTCTGCCGCCTTAACCTTATTGATCAATGCCAAATCTGAAACCGAATTCTGACAAAAATGTTCAATTTCAAACCGGTATGTATCTAAGGGGTGACTGGTCAAATAAATACCGATAACATCTTTTTCATACTTAAGCTTTTCAATCAATCCCCATTGCGGACATGGTGCCAAAACGGGTTCCGGCAATTCTGCAGCACCACCTACACCAAACAAGCTCGCCTGGGCCGAACTTTCATTTTCTTTAAAACGCTGGCCGAATCGTATCGCCTTTTCCATTCCTGTTGAACTTTCATCCGAATGAAAATACTGTGCACGATGCGTATTGTCAAAACTATCAAAACCACCAGCATAAGCCAGGCTCTCGAAAGCTTTCTTGTTGACCGCACGAAGATCAATCCGTTTGGCCATATCGAAAACAGATTTATACAATCCTGATTGCCGTGTTTGCACGATAGCATCTACTGCTCCTGCCCCGACACCTTTAACCGCACCTATCCCAAAACGAATAGCTCCAGATTCATTTACCGTAAACTTATAATAAGATTCATTCACATCAGGACCAAGTACCTCTAGTCCCATACGTTTACATTCCTCCATAAAGAATGTCACCTGCTTGATGTCATTCATGTTATTAGAAAGTACGGCAGCCATATATTCCGCCGGAAAATGCGCTTTCAAATAGGCTGTTTGATAGGCAACCCAAGCATAACAGGTAGAATGGGATTTATTAAATGCATAACTTGCAAAAGCTTCCCAGTCGGTCCAGATCTTCTCCAGAACTTTTGCATTATGCCCTTTCTCCTCTGCCTGCGAAACAAACTTAGGCTTCATCTTATCCAGTACAGCTTTTTGCTTCTTACCCATGGCCTTACGCAAAACGTCGGCATCACCTTTCGAAAATCCAGCTAACTTTTGAGACAAAAGCATTACCTGCTCCTGGTATACCGTAATTCCATAAGTTTCTTTCAAATATTCCTCACAGGCATCCAAATCGTAAACAATAGGATCTATACCATGCTTCCGCTTAATAAAACTTGGGATATACTCAATTGGGCCCGGACGATAGAGTGCATTCATCGCAATCAAATCGGCAAATACCGTCGGCTTAAGGTCTCGCATGTACTTCTGCATTCCAGGAGATTCATACTGAAACACCCCTATGGTCTCTCCACGTTGAAAGAGCTCATAGGTAAGCTCATCGTCGATCGGAAATTGATCCGGATCCAGCACGATACCATGGCTTAATTTGACATTTTCGACCGTATCTTTTATCAGTGTCAGTGTCTTTAAACCCAAAAAGTCCATTTTCAGCAAACCGGCACTTTCAACAACGTGGTTATCGAACTGCGTCACATAAAGATCCGAGTCTTTTGCCAAAGAAACAGGAACGAAATTAGTAATATCGTCTGGCGTAATAATAACACCACAGGCATGGATACCTGTATTTCGTACAGACCCCTCCAAAACCCGGGCCTGTCTGATCGTTTCAGCTTCCAATCCAGCACCATCAGCAATAGATTTCAATCTATTAACAGCTTCAATTTCCTCAGTCCTCAGTTTTTCCTTTAAGCCGGCGTCATCTAAAGTAAAAATCTTGGATAATTTAAGATTCGGAATCAGCTTGGCAATTTCATTGGCATCCCCTAAAGGTAAATCCAATACACGAGCTGTATCTTTGATAGATGACTTTGCAGCCATTGTACCGTAGGTAATAATCTGGGCAACTTGACTAGCACCATATTTATTAATTACATATTGCATAACCCGTCCACGCCCCTCATCATCAAAATCGATATCAATATCGGGCATGGATACACGGTCAGGATTTAAGAAACGCTCGAAAAGCAAGTCATATTTAATCGGATCGATATTGGTAATTCCCAAACAATAGGCCACCGCTGAACCAGCTGCAGATCCCCGTCCTGGCCCCACAGAGACACCCATATCTCGGGCTGCCGCAATAAAATCTTGAACAATCAAAAAGTAACCTGGATACCCTGTTTTCTCAATGGTAGCCAACTCAAAGTCTAGGCGATCTCGAATATCAGTCGTAATTTCTTCATAGCGTTTCTCAGCCCCCACATAACAAAGATGGGCCAGGTATTTATTTTCACCACGTTTTCCCCCATCTTCAAGATCGGCTTCCACCTGAAATTCTTCGGGTATATCAAATTTAGGCAAAAGGACATCTCGGTTTAACTTAAATATCTCTATCTTATCGACAATCTCCTGGATATTTAAAATCGCTTCGGGCAAATCTTTAAATAGAGCCTTCATTTCATCCGAAGACTTGAAATAATACTCCTGATTCGGTAAGCCAAAACGGAACCCTCGTCCCCTACCTTTTGGCGTTGAGAGCTTTTCACCATCTTTCACACACAGCAAAATATCATGTGCATGCGCATCGCCTTTCTTCTCGTAATACGTATTATTGGTCGCAACAGTTTTAACCTCATATTTACGGGAAAACTTCAGCAACGTTTGGTTCACACGATCTTCATCTTCCTGACCATGACGCATCAATTCAAGATAAAAATCATCCCCAAATTGTTCTTTCCACCACAGCAAGGCTTCTTCGGCCTGGCTCTCACCAATATTCAGTATTTTATTCGGCACCTCGCCTTGTAAGTTACCTGACAAAGCGATAACATCTTCTTTATATTGAAGAATAAGATCCTTATCAATCCGCGGAACATAATAGAACCCGGACGTATAAGCAAAAGAAGCCAGTTTAGCCAGATTATGGTACCCGCGTTTATTTTTCGCTAATAACACAATCTGATAACCATTATCCTTCCTCGACTTATCTTTGTGGTTTTCACAAACAAAAAATTCACAACCAACAATTGGCTTTAAAAGCTGACCAGTAGGTTCCTGTCCATTTTCAACAGCCTCCGCATTTTGCGCTTCAACTTCTTTATTATGGCCTATAACACGAGAAACAAACTCAAAAGCCCCCATCATATTTCCGTGGTCCGTTAACGCAACAGCAGGCATATTATCCTTGACTGCTGCCGAAACTAACTTATCGTACGACATCGTCGACTGCAGAATCGAAAACTGAGAGTGATTATGCAAATGGGCAAATTTGGCATCCTTTAAAGCTGCTAACGCGTCCGCATCAACGACAACCTTGACTTCATCTGGCTGAGACCGTTTTCTAATTTCATCAGAAGCTGCTTTTAGGTTGATATGTTTCAGTCCAACAGTGGGTATAGGACCAGGATTGTTCGTTTTAAAATCGACAAAGTAGCCCGTATCGACCTGAAGTTCCTCAGTAGTGAAAACCTCTCTTCTGACAAGCTCCAGAAAACAACGTGTTGTCGCCTCAACGTCGGCTGTTGCATTATGTGCCTCAGCAAACGGTACTCCAAATAAATAGGAATGCAGCTCGGTCAAATTAGGTAATTTAAAGCGACCACCGCGACCACCTGGAATTTTCAGGAGTTCAGCTGTTACTTCCGTACAGGTATCTAATACAGGCATATTAGCCATATTAGACGCAACACTATAACGGTAAAATTCACAGCCCATGATATTCAAATCAAAACCAATATTTTGTCCAACAACAAACTTGGCTTTATTCAATGCCACATTGAATTTCTCTAGGACCTCCTGAAGCGGCACCCCCTGCTCTTCTGCCAATGCCGTCGATATGCCGTGTATTTTTTCAGAGTCATAGGGTATATCAAATCCATCTGGCTTAATCAAGAAATCGTGATGTTCGACCAAATTTCCCATCTCATCATGAATTTGCCAAGCCAACTGAATACAGCGAGGCCAATTGTCCGTATCGGTAATTGGTGCGTCCCAACGCTTAGGCAAACCCGTCGTTTCCGTATCGAAAATAATATACATAAAATTCTAACCCTCTTTAATACAATACATTAAATGCAAGACAATTTACATTTTTTTGAACTTGAAATTTACGAAATTATTAGAGAAGATTGTGTCAGATTTTTGCGAAAATCCACTAAAGAAAATCTAGCTTCACACGATACCGGCCGCTAGCTACGCTTTAATAAGAAACAGGATCATAAACTCCTCGATCTTCCTTTTTTTATGCGCCTCGAAAAAGTCAATATCAGGCCAAATCATCAAGCCCTCGAGCTCTTTCTTATCATGTATATCAAAAGATCCAACATTATGCCAACATCAAATTTACAGCTCCTTTAACACGTACTTCATAGGGACTTTATAGGGACCTCATTCGGACTTCATTCGGATGAATACCTATAATCTTCCTTTTAATTCCCTTTTATCTCTGGTTTTATTTCCTCTTAATTATGCGGTTGATGTTGACTTATCTCCACCAAGTGTGGTAAAAATTTTCATCTAGAACCGCAACTTAACATCTACAGACCGACTGTCTTCCATTTGGGCATACTTATCCTCAATACAATTAAAAACGAGATAAGCACTATTAGGCGATAAAACACCTCAAATTTAATATTGTAATAGTTACACTATCCCAAGTATTTAGTATATTTGATTTTGACCCAAAAATCCATGATTAAAGCTATTTTTTTTGACATCGATGGAACTTTGCTAAGTTTCAAAACACATCAAGTTCCCGAATCTACTCAACAGGCATTTCAATTATTAAAAGAAAAAAACATCAAGGTATTTGTTTCAACAGGAAGGTCCTACAATCAGCTGGGGCATATTCGTTACCTCGATTTTGATGGATATATCACCTTCAATGGCGGGTATTGCGTCACGAAGGAACAGGACGTCATTTATAAAAATAACATTCCTCAAAAAGACATTCGCTCCTTATTAAATTATGCTAAAAAGCGTGAAGACCTGACTTTTTCATTCATGTCTGAAAAAGAAATTTCCTTGAACCAGGTTACACCGGAGGTATTCCAAATGTACCAGCAGGTCAATGTCCCCACCCCACCAGTTCGGGATTACGAACAGAATTTTGATCTTGACTCAGTTATGCAGGTCAATGTTTTCATCAATCCTGAAGAAGAAGCTGAATTCATGGAAAATGTGATGCCAAATTCAGTTGCTTCGAGATGGACGCCCGTTTTTGCTGATGTCAATCCTATGGGGCAAAGCAAAAAAATTGGAATAGATGTTTTTTTAGACCATTTCAACTTCACCTTGGAAGAAACCATGTCATTTGGCGACGGCGGAAATGATATTACAATGCTAGCGCACACCCATATTGGAATTGCTATGGGTAATGCAAATCCCGAGGTAAAGGAAATTGCAGATTATATAACAGATAGCGTTGATGAAAATGGCATCTGGAATGCATTAAAACACTTCAATATCATCTAAAGTTGGATAGTTAAGGTTATTCGAGAAGTATTGCTGTTACTATTCATCAGCAAATTATGTTTTTCCGGAAAAAGATAGTCCAATCGCTGTCGAAAATCACGTATCAATGTGCTGCTAAACTGGCTTTCCAGGTAATGGTTCACGCGATAACTCACTTCCAGCATAATCAGCTTTGATGAGCCCGATAATCGTATACGAACTGGATGAGAAAACATCGTATTATAACCATTTTCAACAGCATGCTGTACCACAGGAAAAAGAATGAGCGGCGGCAACATAATTTCATCCTGAGAGTGTAGCTTATTTTCCCATTTGACTGAAAAACCTGCTGGAAGAAAACGTTCGGCCAACTGCAAATATTGGTTCAACAAGTTAAGCTCTACCTGCAGAGCCTCAAATCGGTCAACATGAAGCTTAAGCAACTGCTCTTGAAAAGCAAAATACTCCACTGGATCTATTTTGTTACGTTGTATAAAATGCCCTATCAAAAAACTGTCCAGCTGACTGTTCCTAAAAGACAACCTATCCGCAAGTGCCAAAAGCTCTTCATTTCTTACACTCTTTTTACCCAAAAAACGATTGATTATACTCGACATTTCTTAAATTGCTGTAGATTAGAAACACAAAAATAAGGAAACATTATGTCAAATATTGCAATAGTTATTGAAGAAAGAGCCGCTGACATAGGCAATTTCTTAGTTGGCCGACTTCTGCCTTTCAGGCAGAAACGTATGGTCGGCCCTTTTATCTTTATCGACCACATGGGACCAGATAACATTGCCGAACCGCACTTTATGGATATTGCTCCACATCCGCATATCGGGTTATCCACATTGACTTATCTATTCGAAGGTAGCATTATGCACCGTGACAGCTTAGGAAATGCCGTGGAGATCAAACCTGGAGCAGTCAATTGGATGACGGCAGGTAAGGGTGTCACACACTCCGAAAGAACTCCCGAACAGCTGAGATCTACCCCGCACGACCTACATGGGCTGCAGATTTGGGTGGCCCTACCAAAAGAACTCGAAAAAATGGAACCTAATTTTGTTCACATAGAAGAACCGCAGCTTCCACATTGGACCGAAGACGGTGTATCTTATCGTTTAATTGCAGGTGAAATTAAAAACCATCGTTCCGAGGTTCCCGTATATAGTCCATTATATCTTATTGAAATCAAAGCAGAACAAGATGCGACCATCAAACTGGGCGATCACCTATATGGCGAAAGTGGATTATATATCCTTCATGGAACTGTTCATGCGGAAGGCCAGGAATTCGGTCCAAAACAGATTTTAGTTGCCAAGGATGCGAAACTATGTGAATTCGAAATGAAGGCGGGTACTTCAGTTTACATTTTTGGTGGTGAACCTTTTCCTGAACAACGATATATCGACTGGAACTTCGTCGCTTCAGACATTGAAACATTAAAAATAGCGCGCGAAAAATGGGAAAATCATGAATTTCCAAAAGTACCTGGAGATGACGGCTATATTCCAATCCCACCTGTAAATCCCACTTTAGGGCAGAAAAAAAATCAATAGCAATGTCCTAAACCAATAACAACGTGGACGTATAAATTGGAAAAAGTCGCACAAGTAGAAAGACAGAATAAGCAAAAATAAAAATGCTGGAAATCATACAACGACTTCCAGCATTTTTACTTAACCGATATGAAAGCCGACTAATGGGCTATCCCGCTCACACCACCGGAAACAACGAGTTTCATGGCATCTGTTGGAGACATATCTAATTTTTTGACCTTGTCTGCACTGATAATAACAACCTGTCCTGCAAAAGAGTAGGAATATGGAAAATACACCATAACATCTTCTTCAAGCCCAATGCTTTTTAAATCATGCTGCGTTAAGAAACCTATCTTCTTCAGACCAAACTCATTCACCGTCACCAAGACAGGTTCATTAAATTTCTTTGCATCACCAACAAAGGCCTCCGTAAAATCTTTAATCGAAGAATATAATGTATTTAAAAGTGGAATCCGCTGGATCTGATGATTAATCCACACTTTAATGGGGTCTGTAACAAAATTTGTAAAAATAAGCCCCGCCAAAACCAATACCAAAATAACGGTCAGAATACCTATTCCTGGAATATACAAGGGGTGCCCCCTATCATCCTCCAAAAAATGTTCAGTTAGATTCAATGCCGAATCAACTGATGCAACAATCCAAACTATTAAAAAAATAGCACCAGCAAGAGGAACCACTACCAGGACACCTCGTATCAAATAATTAATAAATCCTCTGATTAATTTACTAAACATGAATTGAAAATAAAATATTATTCAAAAATGCAGAATATCCTTTATTATTCATAAAAATATACTCTTTTTACGCGTTGGGAAATACTCGTCAGCAATTCATAAGGAATCGTCCCTATAGCCTTCGCCGCTGACTTTATATCAGGGTAAACGATAACTTCATCTTCCTCTCCAACTTCCACATCCGTTACATCCAACATACACATATCCATACATATATCTCCTATAGTAGGGACTAAAAAACCGTTTATCAACATTTTACCGACACCGTTACCAAAACGCCTATCGTAACCGTCCGCATAACCAATTTTAATTGTCGCAATCTTACTATCTCTATACAGGACGCCGTGCCTATTATAACCTACGGTTTCACCTGCTGGGAGGTATTTAATTTGCGTCACATTCGTTTTCAAGGTACTCGCCTCCCTAATGGGTAAATCATGACGCTCGATATCGATACCATAGAGACCTATCCCCAACCTCACCATATCAAAATACGCATTCGGCCACAATTCAATACCCGATGTTGCTGCAATATGACGTAGAAAAGAATATCCTATACCACTTTCGAGACGCTTTGTAAATTCATCCAGCAGATCAATTTGTCCTTGTGTAAATTCCCAATCCTTTTCATTACCTGCAGACGCTAAGTGGGAAAATGCAGATTTAACCTCTAAAATCGCTTCCGCACGTAACACAGCTATTAAACGATCGACCTCGTCAGGCATAAAACCCAACCGATGCATACCTGTATCTATCTTAATATGAATCGGAAAAGAAGCTATTTGTTTCGTTTTCAGAAAATTCAAAAAAGAAAACAATATTCTAAAGCTATAAATTTCCGGTTCAAGGTTATACTGAACAATGGACTCAAAAGAACTTTCATCAGGGCTCATCACTACAATAGGTAATTTTATGCCCGCACCACGCAAATCAACCCCCTCATCCGCAAAAGCAACAGTCAGATAATCCACCCGATTGAATTGCAAAAGGTTTGCTATCTCGAAGCTTCCACTACCATAAGAAAAAGCTTTGACCATGGTCATCAACTTCACCTGTTTCGGCAGCAGCTGTCGATATACGTTCAAATTATTCTCCAGTGCATTCAAATTGATTTCAAGCACTGTATCATGTGATTTTGCAACTAAAAGCTGACTGATACGTTCAAAATGAAACTCACGTCCTCCTTTCAATAATACCGTGGCATTTTCAAAAGAAAGCGACCTAATATCGGCCAAGAAAGCAGTTGTATCGCTATATGAAATAGAAGGCACTTCAAATTGTGCTGCCACTTTAGGCAACACTTCACCTATCAATATCAATTTATCCAAACGATACTCACTAAGCAAACGTTTCAGCTTGGACAAACTTTTTTCATCTTCGATATGGACACCAGGGATATCCGACAATATCAACATCTTGAACGGATGCTGTCCCTGCTGATTTAAAAACTCCAGGGCAATCTGCAGTGCATCTAGATCATTACTATACGAGTCATCGATAATTGAGCTATTCTTTTTTCCTTTTTTTAACTCAAGACGCATCGCCACTGGCTGCAGCTCTTTAATCCTCGCTGCGATCACTTCATTTTCATAACCAAAACGCAGCATCACCGCTACACAATTTATCGCGTTCTCAACATTTCCTTTATCCACAAACGGTACTTCAACAGCAAAGGTGCGACTGGCATAATAGAACGTGACCATAGTAAATCGGTCATTAACCTGCTTGATGGAATACACTTCCAAAGAAAGGCCCTCATCAAGCCCCCAGGAAAATTTTCGTGGTCTATATGGCAATTGAATATTTTCGAGGTAACTATTTGGAAAAATCATGGTTTCAACATTTTTAAAAAGCTCGAGCTTTTCATAGATCTTTTCCTCTTTAGATTTAAAACCAGCTTTGTGGGCAACACCGATGTTGCTCAATAGTCCTATAGTTGGTTTTATCATCTGCTCAAGGCGCAGCATTTCCCCTTTTTCTGAAATTCCCGCTTCGATTAGCGCAAGATTATACTGATCGGACAATCCCCACAAGGACAAAGCCACACCAAGTTGAGAATTATAGCTCTTAGGACTCCGATAAATCCTATATTCAGGAGACATAAGCTGGAAAAGCCACTCTTTTACAATCGTTTTGCCATTGCTCCCAGTAATTCCGATGACAGGATAATCAAATTTCTGACGATGAAAAGTTGCCAGCTCCTGCATAGCAACTAAACTATCCGCTACCCAAAGAATATTAGCTTCCAAAAGCTCCATTTCCTGTCCCTCATCGGCCTGAAGCACAAAGTTACGAACTCCTTTTTCGTAGGCTTCCCGGATATACCGATGACCATCTCTGTTCTTCTGAAGTGCAAAAAAAATCCCGTTGTCCGCCTGGGCAATTTTACGGCTGTCATAAAATAAATGCTGGACAAAAGAATTGGGATCCGTGATAAATGTGCGATTGGGATGTAAAATCTGGGCGATTTCCGATATTTTGTACATTCTCCTGATATATTTTGATTGTGTCAAAACTGAACATTTTTTTAGTTATTTCATATTATTTTTGAAATTTTGACAATATGTTTGACGAAGAAAAAAGAAACAAGAAGATATTAACGCAGCATCAGGCGCAGTTGAAAGCGGAAAGCTATTGCGTCTATCAAGAACGCGCACAGCAAGAAGTACGCGATAAGCTCTACAGCTGGGGACTAAACGAAGAAGAAGTCGAAAATGTATTGGCCAATTTGATCAGCGATAATTTTTTAAATGAAGAACGCTTTGCTATTGCCTACTGTAACGGAAAACTCCGCATGAAAGGCTGGGGTAAAGTAAAAATCAAGCAGGCACTCAAAGCAAAAAGGGTCTCCGAACAATTGATAAAAATTGCATTTAAGCAAATCGATCTAGATGAATATGAACAAATCTTAAATCATATCGTTGACAAAAAACTCCGTGAAATTAGTGGTAAGAACCACTATACAGTGAAAAACAAAGTTTATCAGTTTGCGCTATCCCGCGGATTTGAGAGTGATTTAATTTTTTCCACACTGAATTCAAAGGAGTTATAAAAAACACAGAAAGAAAGTAAATAAATATTTTGCAATATTAAATTTTCGCTCTATATTTGCATCACCAAAAAGGAACGCAAGGTTCTTTTGAAAATTGAAATAAAATTCCAATGCGAAAATAGCTCAGCTGGTAGAGCACAACCTTGCCAAGGTTGGGGTCGCGAGTTCGAATCTCGTTTTTCGCTCACCTGCCTAGGTGGTGGAACTGGTAGACACGCAGGACTTAAAATCCTGTTCCCGTTAAGGGAGTGCGGGTTCGATTCCCGCCCTAGGTACAAGAAAGCTCATCTAACGATGGGCTTTTCTTGTTTATGCGCGTATGTTACCTCGAATGGCTCTATCAAATTCACAAGACTCCCTTCAATCTTTAATAAACTTGCTTGCGAAGCTCATCAGCCAATGGACATTTTATTTTATCGCCATAAAAATAAGAGAAAGCCATAGACTAAACTTAACAATATAAGTTTCAACATGCCTATTTTATACTTGAATAAAAGAAAAAGTGAGAATAGCACCCAAACCAGAGCCATCGGCTCAATGGCATACCAAGAACTGACACCACTTGGAAATAGAATTCCTAAACCTAAATAACAGGCTAAATTAACGATTACACCAACCACCGATGCCGTCACTAAAGATAGGATAAATTGTATACATGTATTTTTTTGGGCCCGTTCGATCAGTGGCGCCCCAACAAAAATCAAGGCAAAGTTTGGCAAAAAAGTAAAATATGCTGTCGCGATCAAACCTATTGCTGCCATGAGATAGGACTGATGAAAATGATTGAAGCCAGCCATGAAACCAACATACGCCAAAACAACCACTAAAGGCCCCGGAGTCGTCTCTGCAAGAGCAAATCCATCTATCATCTGGCTCTTCGAAAGCCAAAACAATTTCTCTGTCACAAGGGCCGCAACATAGGGAATGACGGTATAAGAACCTCCAATCGTCAAATAAGCGGACTTTGTAAATAAAAAAGAAAGTGTCTTCCAAAATTCAGTATCGATGGTAAAAAACAGCAAAATGGTCAACGGAATCAACCATAGTAAGAAAAACAGCAGCACCTGAAGAGAAACACGACGGTAGGATACGGAAGGAAGTGTTTCGAGCGTATTGATATAATAAGCAGATTCAAACTGCTTATCTTCATTTTCACGATTAGCATCAATTTGGGAAGTTTTTGACAAGATTGTATATAGTAGTAGACCAAAAGCGATCACCCCCACAATAATCCAGGGCATTGGAACCCCAGCAAAATACGATAGAAAAAAAGCGGCCAATGCTACCAAATAATGCCATGTGCTGACAAGAGATTTCTGCCCTACCCGAAAGGTTGCAAATATAATGATCGCTAGAACTGCAGGTTTTAAACCCGAAAATAAAGCAATAAGCAATGCGGAGTTGCCATAGTGTGCATATAGCGTACTGAGTCCACATATAATAAGCAGTGAGGGAACAATAAAAAATACCCCGGCCAACACACCACCTTTTACGCCGTGCAGCTTCCATCCTAAATAAATCGTCAATTGATGCGCTTCCGGTCCCGGTAACAACATACATGCATTGAGCGCCTGAAAAAACTTCCTGTTACTTACCCATCTTTTCTTTTCGACCAAAAAATCGTGCATAATGGTCACATGGCCTGTTGTTCCACCAAAACTTATCCAACCTAACACAAACCAAAACCACATGGCTTCCCGAAAAATTGGCTTCTGTCTATTATCTTCTTCCTCTAAATTCATCTTTTTCAACGCTATTTGTCTTAGGCCCGGATTTTATCGAAAGCAATTTCTGCAGAACAGCACACATTCCGGTGTCTCCTGTTTTAAAATACCTTGTTTCGGGAGACCATATACAGCGGTATAAAACCGCTATATAACTGCATAAAAAAAGCGAGATATCTTAAATATCTCGCTTTTTTTATATTAAGAATTGGTCTGATAAACTATTTTTTATCTAAAATAGTAACTTCCACTCTTCTATTTTTTTGACGTCCTTCCGGACTTTTATTATCTCCAACTGGATTTGACTGACCGAAACCTTTTGCCGTGATGCGCGAATCAGCAACCCCTGAATCTACCAAGAACTTCTTAACAGACGCCGCTCTTTTATCGGAAAGCCACTGATTATACTCAACAGTACCCGTAGCATCAGTATACCCATCGACTTTGATCTTATTATTACTTTCCTTCAAGATCAACGCCAATTTACTAACTTCAGTTTTTGCCTTCTCAGATAGGTAAGAAGAGTTTGTTGGAAACAATAAATCAGACGATATACTAAACTTAATCCCTTCATCAGTTCTTTTCGCGTCATTAAAATCCTTCTTCACATTTTTCAAACCATCATCAGTTCCATCTTTTGTTACAACTGCACCTGGATTGACTACAATAGCTTGTTGTTTACAGGAAAATAACGATAAACTTGCACATAAGGTTAAAATTCCCAAATTAATTTTTCTAAGCATGTCGTTTCTAACGTATTTAATATCGATTTAAGCACGTAAATATAGCGAAAAAAGTCCAATATGACATCCCTTCTACGTCATATCTAACGTAACAAATCTATTTCTTGGTATATACTTTTTCTAAAGTCTTTTTTACCTCAGGAATATTCTCATACAATTTCCAAATCATGCCTGAATTTGCATTCTCGATCATCACGGCAATCGTTGCCTGATTCCTCGCACGATAGCTTTCAGAAACATCGTTGTTTTTAATATCAATCCAGCTTCTGAAACCATATTGTGTAAATAACACATCAGCGTATTCTTCGTAAAATTTACGCAATGCTTTTAGACCAATCTCCTTTTCAAATGGGTAAGCTGCAATAGCTATTGCAGGATTCACCAAATACCCCTGATACGTATCTTCCACATTTTCCACGCCCCAAATATCTGTAAATCGTGTCCCTATACTCATTTCATTATCTCTCCGTTTATAGGCAAGAATATAATTCGACAAATATTTCTTGTAATCTACAAAATCATCTACTTTCCCTTTAGGATCCATAATCAAAAAGGGACGATAAACAGACATCAATGATTCATTTAAACTGCCGCCCGCAATACTCTTGGCAAAAATAACTTTGTCGTCGGAGTAGATCGAAATCCCGGCATTTCCCATGTCGCCAACTAAAGGGTTTGCACTTATTGAACGCGCTAAAGAATCATTTAATTTCATTTTGAGTTCAGGAGCTAAATCATTGGACTCATCCCCAAAATACAATTCGTTGCCTTTATGTTTGGTTGCAAATCCATTGATATAAGCTGAAATAGCTAAAGGGTGGGTAGGTGAAGACATCGCCAGTAAATAGGTACCCAAACTCTCGTTAAATCCCCCCAAAGGCCTCGATCTAGCTGTACTGTCTACAGGCGACCACTTATTCCAGAGTACATCAGGATTCTGTGCGTCTGTAAAATAGTTCCAATTTATGCGTTCCCAGAGCTTCGTAATGTTATTTCTCAAGGTCTGTTCCTCAGGATCCTCTTTAGAAAAATATTGGCGAGCGATTAAAAGCGATTCCATGATATGGGAGGTTCCGCGCAAATCGTATGTTGGAATTGAATCGCGATAATAAGGCACCCCCGACCGGCCATCGTAAAGCGCCGTAAAGACCCCTTGATGTTGTTGTGCACTACTCAAAAATTTCACAATCCGTGTTAACCTGACCAAAAGAGCTTGTCGCGAGATCAAGTTATTCTCTCCAGCCACAAGCAAACCCAAGATCGCATAGCCAGTTTCATTTGTAGATACAATAGCCTGTCTATTGCCTCGATCAGGCAGAAACATACCACTATTCACATCATAGTTGTCTATAAAATAATTCACATGAGCATTCCGGATAAAATTTAACATCTCCGTATCCGTACCTTTTTTTGTCTGTACCTCCCTAACCTCAGAAAAAGGAGATTCAACATAATTATAGTCTACCCAAGCGATCTTATAATAATAAGATTTGTTATATTCATTTACTCTATCTAGCGACTTCTGTACATAGATGGGTAAAATTGCGATCGGCTGAAAATTGAGTTTATCTTCCGAACGGTAGATTTTCACATAGCGAATACTTGGTGTTAGCGGCAATTGCCAGACCAACTCGACTTGTTTATCCACGGAACTGATCTTAGATAAGATAGCTGCTGATGACAGTCTTACCTTTGGATAGTTTTTGGGCAAAAACTCTATTTGATCGATAAATAATTGATTTGTCTGCAGTGCAGTTCCATTCTGTTCCAAAATTAAAGCCGAAACAGGCTTCCCTAATGAAATTCCTACAAATTTGGCGACTGGAATGGAAACATTAAGCCAAGTATCATAAGCAAAATCATCGATATAATTTGCGATATCCACAGCATTTGTCCTTGTATCATTTTGCTGTAAGGTGACTTTTGGCAATTGTCCCTTTTCAGTATTGCTTTGAATAAAAAGCTTAAAAGTTAGCTGATCATCCTTGGCAATTAAATAGGGAAATTTCTGTTTATCGTTTAAAATACTTGCCTCCCATTTACCATTAGGAGAAGAAACGTACCGCAAAGAAAGCGAATTGCCTGGCGTAAAAAACAAGCTATCAGAAACTGGTAGGCTATAGCTTACATTTTGGATCCATGATTCACCAGTATAATGAGCGATACTCTTAGCATAACTCCCGTTGATAACACTATTGTCAAATAAAACCTCAGGATAACTTTCTGATCGAACAAGTGTAGGTAAGATCAGTAACAAAAGAAAGTAAAAATATTTTTTCAGCATAAGTCAACATTTTTCACAGGCCTACAATCAAAAACTAAGCCACCAGTACGATTATAACGCAAATGTAACAAAGGAATTCCAATGATATTATCCTCCCTAATTTTAATTTAAGAAAAAATGCGCTAAATTAGCCCTCTGAATATTTTCATAAAATAGATATATGAAAACCACGTTTGATTTTGAAAAGCCAATTGCAGACTTGCAATTGCAAATTGAAAAGGTAACTCAAGTTGCCGAAAAAACTCAAGTTGACATGAGCGCAACCGTTCGTGAGCTTGAAGAAAAGCTTGCTTCTACTGAAAAAGAAATATACGGCAATTTAACAGGCTGGCAGAACGTTCAAATGTCACGCCATCCGGATCGCCCTCAGACTTATGATTATATAGAAGCGATCTGCGACGAATTTATCGAGTTGCATGGTGATAGAACCGTTAAGGATGATAAAGCGATCGTCGGTGGTATGGCTTCTATTGATGGTAATGCCGTTATGATCATCGGTCATCAAAAAGGTAAAAACACCAAAGAGCGTCAATTCCACAACTTTGGAATGGCCAACCCTGAAGGCTACCGAAAAGCCCTACGTTTAATGAAAATGGCGGAAAAGTTCAATAAACCTGTGATCACGTTAATTGATACGATGGGTGCTTATCCAGGACTTGAAGCTGAAGAACGCGGACAGGGTGAAGCGATTGCACGTAACCTCATGGAGATGGCTGTATTGAAAGTTCCGATCATTTGCGTTGTTATTGGTGAGGGAGCTTCAGGTGGAGCTTTGGGTATTGGTGTTGGAAACAGAGTCTACATGATGGAACATACCTGGTATTCGGTCATATCACCTGAATCTTGTTCTTCTATCCTATGGAGAAGCTGGGATCATAAAGAAAAAGCCGCTGAGGCATTAAAATTGACTTCAGAAGACATGTTGGGTAACGGCTTGATTGATGGTATTATCCCTGAACCGCTAGGTGGTGCTCACCAAGATCCTGCGGCAGCAGCGGCTAATCTAAAAAGCCAGCTGTTGAAAGATCTTGCTGAATTGACAGCTAAAGATAGCGATACATTAGTTACTGAAAGAATTGATAAGTTTAGTAAAATGGGAGTGGTAACTGAATAATGTTATCAATACGACCCCACAGAATAAAAAAGTCAGCAATTAGCTGACTTTTTTTTATGGCTATCCTGCATTAAAAATACGCCCACTCGTTCCAAGAAACAGCCTCCATACGAACCAATCCTATCCGCAAGTTTCCTAAAAGGCTTTTTTAACAAAAAATAATTCAGTAATTTTTAAATAGTTACAACTTTAATCAACAAAAAAGACAAAAACATTTTGCACAAATAACTTATTTTTCTACCTTTGCATCACTTTCAAAAACAGAAAGGATTCCGTAGCTCAGCTGGTAGAGCAATACACTTTTAATGTATGGGTCCTGGGTTCGAATCCCAGCGGGATCACAAAAGAAAAGCTAATCTTACGATTAGCTTTTTTTGCTTTAACAGTATTTGAACCCGAAAGAAGTGTCGCCAGGGTTCGATCGGAACAAATTAGGATCAAATAGGGACGAAAGTAGGTCTTATTACAGTGTTTGTTCAGTTCTCGTTCAGTGGCTCAATGATAGTTCAGTATAAACTGAATAATGACTGGACTAATTACTGTCTAAAAATTGATCTTCTCAAGACTCAGAAATAGGCCGGGTAAAGCAACATCACAGTGATCGAATCAATATTGCTCATACAAAAAGACCTCAATACATCGATCAGCGAGACCTCTAGCACTGCAAGGCCCTCCAAGAAGGTACCGTTAGTAAAAGAATAGAAAAGCCAGAATTTCCTTGAAATAATAATCATTAGCCTTAAGTGAATGTTTCATCATTAGGCTGGGTATATGATTAACTTGGTTATTTGATCGCTATGGAGCTGATCACCTTAGCCACAATGGCTTCGTAATCATTATCAAAATGGTGCCCTCCAGGCAAAATTTCTACAGGTGCTCCTGTATTTCTAAACTTCGCTGCAATCTCGCTATCTTCCCCGAAACCAAAAATACACAGTTTGTGCAGACTTACTTTTTTCAACTCCGCTACTACATCATAAGGTTCACTACGATCACCTAAACTCAGCATATCCGCCACATGGATCTCAAAATCGGCCTGGTCATCTGGCGATAACAAAACCAATCCAGTGGTCGCTTTTCTCAACTTCTCGGGAAGGCGGTTGGCGATAAAGGGTATCACACAGGCGCCAAAAGAATAACCCATTATCGAAAAAGTGATATTAGGTTCCCTTTCCTGAAAATAGGTCAAGATCTCGGACACTTCCTTTGTCGTCTGTTCTGGTGTCTTTGCATTCCAAAAATATTTCTGTGCATCCAAGCCAATCACTTTGATCCCCTTTGTCGCAAAAGCACTGGCCAACCCCCTGTCGAAACTGGTCCAACCACCATCGCCAGAAATCATAAACATCAATTCCCTTGTAGAGCTCTTGGGTTCCAGTATCTCAATGGGCATATCCGTTTTGAGTACGCCTGTATTTTGGCTAGGCTGGCCCGCCACCTGCAACTTCTGAAAAGCCATCCGGAACTGGGGCAGCCAATTATCGGCAATGGAGAAACCATGCCCTACTTTAGGCAAGCTGACCAATTGGACATTTTCTATCCCTTTAAGAAAATCTGCTGTGGCATTAAAGGGGCAGGTCTGATCTTTTACACCATTAAGTACCCAAAACGGAGCGGCCAACTTTTCGCTACGATCCAGATAATAACTTTTTCCGGGCTTTAAGATATGGGAAGATAATCCACTGCCCTTACAGAGTGGTTTAGCAATATTGATATCTGGACAGAAACCTAAGGCAATCCCACCACGAAAGGTACCTGCCGGAGCCTGGGCAATCAAGCCATAGATCAGGGTTGCCCCATAGGAGTAACCTACCAATATGGGTTTCTGATAGCTTTCAAACTGATATTTCTTTTGGAGGGCCATGCTGAGCTGCTCGAAATCTGCAGCAGGATAATAACAATCCTTTTTTGAACGTGCCATTGAGGTAGCAAAATGCTTCGCGTCGATACCGGCGACGAGCGCCCCCTGTGCAGCTAGAAATTTAGCCATATTAATTACCCCAAACTGCCAACCCCCATCTCCAGAAACAAATAACACCAAGGCATTTGGTTTACCTTTCGGCGCGTACATGCTCAGCTTGCCGAAACTTCCATAGGAGAAAGTCTGTTGGGCGATGGCACATTGCGAAAACAACATGATAAAGAAATATAAAATAAGAGATGATCTTTTAGCGGTTTGATCCATGGCAATCCTTCGATAGCGGTTAATATTTACTAGTGTAATTTAATAAAATGCGAATGGATTATGAAAGATATTTCTACGGTATTTTACCTTAAGAGCTATCTGAGCACATAGCACCAACCTAGATCATATAGGCGATCTACCTGGCCGAAATGTATTTAGCTGTAGCGTTTTGAACGGTTCTCGATTCCGCAAGACAGATGCTCACTAAGCTCAATACAAATTATTCGGGCAGCAATATTACTTCCAAAAACTTCACCATTTCTGCCCCCGCTATAGTATGGGCACTTAATTCAATCACTTGCTTGCCTTTTGGCAATACCACCGTACCCAATTCAAGTTGATTGTCATGCAAACTGACAGAAGACGACGGATCTATTGTAAAATCAATCTTCTTCCCCCCTAAATTTAAGCCGAGCTTCCCTCCCGTACCTGCAACATCTTTCACATACCGTATAGCCACCTTGAAGCGTCCGCCATTTAACACATTCGTTTCCCATCTCAAACCCTGACTTAAACTAGCCCAACCCGTCACATAGTAGCGATTCCTTTTACCATCCCCAAACTTCATCGGACTACCTATCTGTTTTGCATAAAAGGTCAGTAGCCGATTTTTATTGATATTATGATCCACATACATTAAATCAGGATTTATTGGATTAGTTATCGTATCCTTCAATTGCACCACCACAACCAGGTCATCATCCTGAGACGTTATTTGATCTATAGGAATATGCAGTCCATCTTTGTCGGACCTATATTTTCTGATCGTTTCTCCCGACAATAACGAAACAGAATTAACCTTAGCAATCAGTCCACCGACAATCAGATCATTCCGTAGAGGGCGTTCGAAAACGTGTAAATACAGGGTATTTTTACGTTGGGTAATGACTCCCCACGGCTGACGAGGCAAACGAGATGGTCCAACATCAATGACACTTCCACTACTCCCCCGCATCCAGTAACCTAAGCCCTTTAAAATAGCGACATCAGCGCTGTCGATGCTTCCGTCACCCTTGGGGCCAATATTCATTAGAATATTCCCACCCATGGCCCTAGCCTTCGCTAAGAGTTTGATAAAATGAGCGGTCGGTTTATGGCTCTTATCGGTCGACGAATAGCCATAGGATTCATTTGTAGTTGGTATGGCCTCCCAATAAGCGCCAGAAGCAACTGGATAATACTCCTCAGGTCGATCTGCCGTATTCAGATAATCGCCATAATTCTTTTCCTCGGTACGCGCCAATCGACCATTGACTATGATATTCGGATCTGCTGTTCGAATAGCCTTTAAAATTCTCAGGTTTTCAGATAGCGGCAACTTATGAGGTGTATCAAACCACAACAAATCCGGATGATAGCGCTGAATAAGTTCCTCAATCTGTGGAATCGCCTTTTGATCTACATAATGCCTGGCCTTTGTCAACCATTCGGGATGTTTGTCAAACCAATTTGTACCACCCAACAATTTATCCCCACCTGGATTACTGTAATCCCAGTCATTACCCGGAGCATCCGGATGCTCCCAATCAAAAGCATGCGAGTAATAGAATCCAAACAAAAGCCCATGTTTATGGCAGGCTGCTGCTAATTCCGCCAATGGGTCCCTTTTAAATGCGGTGCTTGACAATGAATAGTCACTTGAAAATGCAGAAGGGTACATCGCAAAGCCATCATGATGCTTAGCCGTGATGATAAAATATCTCATCCCTGCATTTTTTGCCAACAATACCCATTCCTCTGCATCAAACTTTAAAGGATTAAATCTACGTGCAGAATCAAGATACTCACTACGTGGGATTTTCATCACACGCATCAGATGCTCCGCATAGCCCCCTCCCGGCCTCCCCTTCCAAATATTTCCATATTGAGAATAAACACCCCAATGAACAAACATACCAAATGAGGCTACCTTCCATTTTTCTAGGCGTTGTTCACGAGTTAATGCAGCTTGTTTCCACCAACCAGTTTCTGCTTCAACAATCGCATTTTTATCACGTGCTGTCGCATCATTAAACATATTTGAAGCCTCATTGCCCTCATTTACATTTTTAATCTGTGCGCTCGAAAACAATATTCCCGAAGAAAGCATAAGAAGAAAAAAATACTTGATTTTAAACATAACTTTGGTTTTATGAAGATGGCAAATCCAACCTGAAGGATTTCAGGCAGACACCCTTTCTAAATTTATTGAATTATCGTTCCTGGCGACCTAATGGAAGGAATACAGGATCGATTTTAACTATAATCAAAAATAATCTAAAACTACATTTTATTAGTGTACAATTCGTTCGTTTTAGGGGAAATATTGATCCGAGTCCGCCAAAAAAGAAAACCTATTCTTTAATAGGATGTTTATATCGTATATACATCTTAAAATAAATAAACAGTGATCTAAGCGATAGATTGCTCCATGGTCACCAAAAGATCTTTTAAATATTTTTAACATAATCAGATACAAGCTATCTGTATTTATTGAATATTTGTCTAAAACTTTAAATTAATATGGAAAAACTAACCGCCAAAGCCAGCATCCAAATTCAGAAACCAATCAACGAAGTTTTTGAGGCTATTGTAGATCCTAATAAAATGAATCACTATTTTATAAAATCTTCAACTGGACGTCTAGAGACAGATAAAACGGTAGAATGGACATTTCCAGAATTTCCCGACAGTTTTCCCGTGACAGGAAAAACCATCAGCCCCAATTCTCATATCTCTTTTGACTGGAGTGGAGGACTTCCCAATCAACTGGTAGAAATTGCACTATCCACATTCGGAGAAAACGCGACGGTCATAAAGATTACAGAACACGAGATGAACAACGATGCAGATGGGATTCTAATTATGATGCGACAAACAGAAGGTTGGGCCAACTTTTTAGCGTGTATGAAAGCGTATCTAGAATATGATATCAATCTGAGAACTGGAGCTTTCGATTTTATGTTCCAAAAATAGTGCTATCGAAAAATAGCTGCTCATCGAATTGCTTCAAATACAATACATTCAATTAAGGTTATCCGAATATCCGGCAAAGACTTCAACTATACATGGCAAAAAATAAAACTGCATATACCGAAGCATCTGTCCAAGACTTTATAAAAACAGTTGACGACCCACAAAAACAAATCGATAGTGCAACACTGATACAGCTTATGGAAACCACAACGGGTGAGCCGGCTAAAATGTACGGACCAACTATCATCGGATTTGGAAACTATCATTATACCTATGCAAGTGGGCATGAAGGCTATGCTCCATTGATCGGATTTAGCCCCCGAAAATCAGCAATCTCCCTTTATGTATTTACCGGCGCCGATGAGCACCGACATTTGGTCGATCAGCTAGGGAAATTCAAAATAGGCAAAGCTTGCATATACATCAAGAAATTAAGCGACATCAATATAGAGATACTCCATCAGCTTATGTCCGAAACGATACAGTTTATTGAAAATAAGTATACGAGAATCAAAGAATAACACAAATTATGGGAACGAGCATCGCAACAATAGACGAATATATCAATCAATTTGAAGAGGAGAAAAAAGAATATCTGATCAAGGTGAGACAGCTTATTGCTGGCCTAGTCCCTCCTTCTGCAGATGAAACGATCTCTTATCAAATGCCGACCTTCAGATACAAGGGTAATATCATCCATTTTGCGATGAACAAAAACCATTTGGGCCTCTATCCAGGACCCGCTGCTATCGAGTACTTCGCTACAGAACTCAAAAATTTTAAAACCACAAAAGGTGCGATACAAATCCCCTTGGATCAACCGATTCCAACACAAATAATTACCGATATTGTCAATTTTAATATTGATAAGCTTAAAGACAAACAAGGTCCTAATTGGTACCAAAGCCGAGGGAACTGGCAGGAGGCCGAAGAACTCATGCAGCAAATCATCCTGCAAACTTCCTTAAAAAAGGAATTCAAATGGGGGAGTTATATCTATACTCATAAAGGAAAAAATGTCATCGGTTGGGGCGGCTTTAAAAATTTCTTTTCCCTCTGGTTTTATAATGGTGTATTCTTAGCAGATCAGGATAAACATCTCATCAGTGCCTCCGAAGGAAAAACGAAAGCATTACGACAATGGCGCTTTGAAGACGTTATGGATATGGATGTCGAAAAAATAGCCGCCTATATCCAAGAATCCATCCAAACCATTGACGAGGGAAAAGAGCTCAAACCAACTAAATCTCCAACGAAGCCTCCCACCGGTCTATTATTAGAAGCGCTACAGGCAGATCCGATCTTCGGGGAAAGTTTCCGGGCTTTAACACCAGGAAAACAGAAAGAATACATCGAGTATATCGATGAGGCCAAGCAAGAAAAAACGAAACAATCCCGTCTTGAAAAAATTAAGCCGTTGGTCCTCGCTAAAAAGGGCTTGAACGACAAATACAAATAGGTGAACGCTAAAACAAAAAGAAAATGATGAATAATTCAATTATCCCATCCATTTGGTTCGATCAAAACGCGCAGGAAGCCTTTGATCTTTACTGTCGCATCTTCCCCGAAAGCCATATTAGCAATAGCTCTCCCATCGTTGTTGAAGCTGTCCTAAACGGTGTAAAATTTATTGGAATAAATGGAGGTCCCATATTCAAACCCAACCCATCCATATCTTTTATGGCCATTTGCGAAAGCAAAGAGGAAATTGATCGTATCTGGAATTCACTTTCTGCGGGCGGCAATACCTTAATGCCACTAAACTCCTACCCTTGGAGCCCTTATTACGGCTGGCTGGCCGACAAGTTTGGCGTCAATTGGCAATTATACCTCGGTAAAAGGAGCGATACCAACCAGCAGGCAATTGTACCAACCTTAATGTATTGCGGAGAGCAACAGGGAAATTGCGAACAAGCTTTAGCTTTTTATGCGGAATTATTTCATGATTTTCGAAGCAATGGGATCATGAAATACACAGAAGGTGAATATATCGGATCAATCCAACATACCCAATTTTTAGTCCGGGATTTTACGCTCATGGCAATGGATAGCGGAGTTCCTCAAACTTTCACGTTTAACGAAGGTATTTCACTCACCATCCTCTGTAAAGATCAGCAGGAAATTGATTATTTCTGGAATAATATCACGAAGAAAGGTAAAGAGAGCATGTGTGGCTGGTGTAAAGACGAATTCGGCGTAAGCTGGCAGATTGTACCCGAACAAATTGCAACATTACTACAGCGACCGGGGGCAAATGAAGCGCTCATGAAAATGAAAAAAATTATTATCCAGGAGCTCATAGGATAATTTCAAGAGGGACCTCAAGCTGAGGATAAGAGCTATGTAAAATAGTATTAAGAAAAGGGGATGAATAATCCCCTTTTAAACTTTCACTTGCAATGCCAATGCGTACAATTTCATTTGCTTAATCATGGATAGCAAGCCATTTGCCCTTGTCGGTGACAAATGTTCTTTTAACCCTATTTTATCTACAAAATATAAATCGGCATCAACGATCTCCTTGGCGCTATGTCCAGATAGCACTTTGACCATTAAACTCACCAAGCCTTTTGTGATAATCGCATCGCTATCTGCCGTAAAATACACTTTTCCATCTTTTATTTCCGGGAAAAGCCATACCTTGGACTGACATCCTTTGATGATATATTCATCTGTTTTGTATTGTTCATCAATTAGAGGCACTTCTTTTCCCAGCTGGATGATGTACTCATATTTTTCCATCCAATCCGTAAAGAAAGCAAAATCCTCAATTAATTCATCCTGTATTTCATTAATGGTCATACCTATTTTTTATTAAATCAACATATTGACCGCGCGTTGGATACCGGCGACCAAAATATCTATTTCCTCTTTTGTATTATATACCGCTAAAGAAGCACGAATAGTTCCCGGGATACCGAACCTATCCATGACAGGTTGGGCACAATGGTGGCCTGTACGCACAGCGATTCCTAATTTATCCAAGATCACACCAACGTCATAAGGATGAGTACCGTCAATTACAAATGAAATAACGGAACATTTCTTCTCGGCCGTTCCAATAAACCGCATGCCTGGGATTTCAGCCAACTTCTCCGTAGCGTACTGCAACAAATCATGTTCGTAAGCCTCGATATTTTCCAGACCTATTGAATTGATATAATCTATAGCCTCGTTCAAACAGATACCGGCCTCAATATTGGGTGTACCGGCCTCAAATTTAAAGGGCAGTTCGTTATAGGTCGTTTTTTCAAAAGTAACTTCTTTAATCATATCTCCACCACCTTGATAAGGCGGCATCGCGTTCAATAAATCCTCTTTACCGTATAACACCCCAACTCCAGTAGGGCCGTACATTTTATGTCCGGAGAATACCAGAAAATCTACATCAAGCTTTTGAACATCAATCTGTATATGTTGAACCGCCTGCGCAGCATCAACTAACACAACAGCACCATGTCGGTGAGCAATTGAAATCATCTCACTCACAGGATTGATTGTCCCAAGGGAGTTTGAAACATAGGTTACAGCAACTAATTTGGTTTTCTCATTAAACAAATTGCTGTAGGCATCCATATCAAGCTCACCTTTATCGTTCATCGGAATGACCCGAATTTTACAGCCCTTTTCATCACAAAGCATCTGCCAAGGCACAATATTAGAATGGTGTTCCATCGCTGAGATAATAATCTCATCACCTTCATGGATAAAAGCTCTGCCATAACAAGTTGCAATCAGATTAATTCCATCTGTTGTTCCTTTGGTGATAATGATTTCCTTATCTTCAGCGGCATTGATGAAAGCCTGAACTTTTTTCCGAGTCACCTCAAAAGCGTCCGTCGATATCTGACTAAGATAATGTACGCCACGATGCACATTACTATTCATATCTGTATAATAATGTACAATCGAATCGATAACAGAACTCGGCTTCTGTGTTGTCGCGCCGTTATCCAAATAAACCAATGGTTTACCATTTACTTCTCTCTTGAGAATCGGAAAATCGGCACGTATTTTATCTATATTAAATTTTTCCAACGTCGTCTAAATAATTTATACAAAGTTAATAGTATTTTATCGAATACGGGCTGGCCAATCTGTTTTTTATGTCATTATCAATGTCGGTTTTCGAAGGTGTCCTCAGCCAAAAAAGGATTTTTTGGCATTTTAAACAATTATAGTTAGCTTTTATAATTTATTGATGCTATTTAGTTACCTTTGTAATGATATGCAAGAATTACCTCTAAATTTACCAGAAGGCTCACGTAAAGAAGTGATGGCCTATTTGGAACCGTTCATGCTCAATGAGATGAGCGAATACCTGAAGCCTGTTGAAGAAATGTGGCAACCTGCCGATTTTCTTCCAGATTCTTCTAGGGACAGTTTTTTTGAGGAAGTAAAAGAGTTGCAGGAAAGTGCAAAAGAACTCTCTTATGATTTGGTCGCAGTATTAGTTGGAGACACCATCACCGAAGAGGCCCTTCCAACGTACGAATCATGGTTGACCATGGTAGAAGACGTTGACAAAAACGAGCAAGGTGGATGGATGAAATGGGTACGCGCTTGGACGGCTGAAGAAAACCGCCACGGTGATCTGTTGAACAAATACCTTTATTTGTCGGGTAGAATAGACATGCGTCAATTTGAAATGTCTACGCAATATCTTATTCAAGACGGTTTTGATATCGGTACTGGTGCAGACCCTTACCGGAATTTTATTTATACTTCATTTCAGGAATTGGCAACCAACGTTTCCCACCGTCGTGTATCTGGGCTTTCCAAAAAAAGCGGTGATAAACTTTTGGCAAAAATGTGTGGTGTCATCGCATCTGATGAAGCACGCCATGCCAAAGCCTATATGTCTTTTATTTCAAAAGCAATCACAGTAGACGCGAGTGAAGTCATGATTGCATTTGAGGATATGATGCGTAAAAAAATCGTTATGCCAGCCCAGTTCTTAAGAGAAGCAGGCGAGCCCCAAGGAGAAGCGTTTGCACATTTCTCAGACGCGGCCCAACGATTGGGAGTATATACTGCTTTGGACTACGTGGATATCTTAAAAGAGCTGAATAGTGAGTGGAAAATAGATCAAGTTACCGGCCTGAATGATAAAGGTGAGAAAGCGAGAGATTATCTACTGAAACTACCAGATCGTTTGGCTAGACTGGCTGATCGGATGAAGGTTCCAGAAAAAGATTATAAATTCAAATGGATTTATTGATATAAAAAAAAGCTTGATTTAATAATCAAGCTTTTTTTATGTTGAAAGAATAACTTTACTGTGTCAAAATTATTAACGCTTATTTCACGTTACCCATCAATTTACGCACAACGGGCGACAAGGCTATAAGCACCACACCAGCAATCAAAGAATATAAGCCTAATTGTTTATAACTCTCCGTATAAGTCACCAATTTATCCGCCAATGAACTTCCTTCCTTAGCTTCGGCCATACTAGCACCGATCAAACCTGCTACATATTGACCATAAGCACTCGCCAAGAACCACATTCCCATCATGATACCTTGTAATCTCGCCGGAGACAATTTCGTCATAATGGAAAGACCAATTGGTGATAGACAAAGCTCCCCAACGGTAATCACAAGCAGCGCAAGGGTAAAGACATCCAATGAGGTCATACCGTCGTGAGCGAATAAACGCGTAGCAAATAGAACATAATAACCTAATCCCAAGAAAACAAAACCAAGACCAAACTTAATAATGGTATTTGGCTCAAGTTTACGTTTGCCCAGCCAAATCCAAAAAAGGCCAAAAAGAGGTGCTAATGCAATAATAAATAATGCTCCACCTGAATTGTTAACACCATTTGGATCGAGCGTCATAACGCCCAATAAAGAATCATTCAAATGCTTAGCAGCAAAGATGCTTAAGGAACCGCCACTTTGCTCATATATTCCCCAAAAAATAATCGAGAAAAGAATAAACACCAGGGCTGCAATTAATTTCTTCCGCTCTTCAGCAGTCACTTTAGACATTTCATAGAAAAGATACAACAGCGTCAATGGGCCAATTGTGTACATAAAATAGTCTGTATACTGCGTTTTTGACACCATGATCTGAATAATAGGGATAAAAATCAACGTGGCAATATATACAGCATATTCTACCCATTTCGGTAATGCCTTCGTCTTTACTATGGCCTCAGGATCCCCTGGTTGAAGTCCTATTGGTCCTAAATGCCTTTTGGTAAAGTGAAAATTCACTAAACTAACCAACATTCCTACCGCCGCCAAACCAAAAGCGACATTCCAACGATGTCCCTCAGAAATAATTGACGTCAACATATATCCTTTACCGATCGCAACACAGATATATCCACCTAAGAATGCACCTAAATTTATTCCCGCATAAAACAACGAAAAACCACCATCACGACGAACATCACCTTTTTTATACAGCTCGCCTACCATCGTTGATATGTTGGGTTTAAAAAAACCGGTACCTATAATGATAAATGATAAACCAAAAAAGAAATACTTATGCGGATCTGCTGCAAGAAATAAGCTCCCTACGATCATCAATAAGCCACCCCAGAATAAAGACTTTCTAAAACCAAGAATTTTGTCTGCAAACAGCCCACCTATGAATGTAAACGCATAAACAAATGCCTGTGTCGCTCCATACTGTAAATTGGCATCCTTTTCAGCAAAGTTTAGTTGTGTGATCATAAAGAACACCAACATACCGCGCATACCATAGAAACAGAATCTTTCCCACATCTCGGAAAAAAACAAACTCCAGATTTGCTTTGGGTACTTTCCGTCAAAATTTTGAATCTCTTCTAGCGATTCCCTTGTACTAACCTCCATACTAATTTATATTAATCAAAAAAGCTTCTTTCGTAAAAGAAGCTTATATATTTGTTATTTAATTCCGTGCATCAATCGTTTAATCAATGGATTAAACAGCATTACCAACAGGCCTGCTAAGGCAGGAATTGCTGTAAATAAGAAGAAGAAGTAACTCAAGGAGTGTTCCTCTTGAATTGTTTCCACTTGTCCTCCCAATACCGCTGCAACCTTCTGTGCAATAGCAATCGCCAAATACCAGATTCCAAACATAAATGCAAGCATGCGAGCCGGTACCAATTTCGATACGTAAGAGAGGCCTACCGGTGAAATAAATAATTCACCCAATGTATGGAACAAATAGGTCAGCACCAAAAATACCATCGAGATTTTAGCACCCTGACTTATTCCTATTGATCCTAATCCAATAATGAAAAATCCTATCGCAACCAAGATCAGACCAAAGCCATATTTAAAGGCTGCTGATGGATTATACTTCGACTCCCAAATTTTGGATACCGAAGAGGCTAGTGCAATAATAAAAAATGAGTTTAAGATAGAGAACCAAGAAACTTTGATTTCTGATGCTTCTTTATTGAACTCATTGTACAACATCCAGATTACTGCTCCCCAAATCAACCCAAAACAGATAAACAATACGATATTTGAAATGGCAATTTTGTCCCAGGTTACTTTTGCCAATTTAATCAGAACCCAAGAGATAATCGAAAGCGGTACAATCGTCAATAAACCATTTACCACATTAAAGGTTGTCAATGCAGCACCAGTAAGTGATCTATCAATATTATCTCTAGCCACAAGAACTAATGAAGTTGCCCCCTGCTCAAAGCTCATAAAAAAGAAGACCAAGAAAAAAGCCAACAGCACAACTGCGAACATCCGATCCCTTACAACCTTATCATAACGCATAATCCGTGTAACAATAAGATATATGAAGAGAATTAACGCCACAATGACCATTATATACTGCCCTCTTAGAAACGGCGTATCCAAACGAGAAAATACATCAACAATACCATTCTTAGATAAAGGGTCATTAAAAGCGTATACAAAACCAATAATAGAAACTATCGCTATCAATACATAATCACGTATGGTAAATGGATTTCTTGCATCCGTATCCTCAGCGATAACTTTATGCTCCCCAGAGGTGGACTTATTTAAAACACCAAGATTTCCCATGAGTGGTTTTGCGAAAACAAACTGCAGTGTTCCCAAAAGCATAAAGATACCAGCCAAACCGAATCCCCAATGCCAGCCGTAAGTTTCGGCAATATATCCGCATAGCATCATACCAAAGAAAGCGCCGGCATTGACCCCCATATAGAATATGGTATAAGCTCCGTCCTTTTTTTCTGGCAGATCTTTATACATTTCACCTAAGATAGATGGCATGTTAGGCTTGAAGAAACCCGTTCCGATAACTAGACACACTAAACCAAGGAAAAACATAATCGAAGTATCAAAGGCCATGGCAGCATGGCCAAGCGTCATAATCGCCGAACCGATAATCACAGCTTTACGTGATCCAATATATTTATCCGCTATAATCCCTCCTATAATAGGAGTTAAATAGAGCATCATGGCATAGGTCCCATAAAGTGCTCCAGCTTGTTGTGCAGTCCAGGACCATCCCGAGAAAGGACTACCTTGAATAACTGCAGCAGTTAAAAACTGCATTAAGAGTACACGCATCCCGTAGAACGAAAAACGTTCCCACATTTCAGTAAAGAAAAGGACAAAGAGCCCTGAACGCTGTCCCAATACATTTGACTTAAAAAAATCAGTCGACGGGCTAGTCGCAATATCCCCGTTTAATCTCCCCATAAATAATCAACCTTTATTTTTTGATAAAATACTTACAAAGAAACAAAAACAAAATCACTTTTGACCAAAATAAAGTTGCATAAACAAAAAAAGGCAACCCTTTGGATTGCCTTTTCGGTAACAATTTTAATATGCCTTATCTTTTGTGCAATTGCTCATAAAGGTCAATAACCTTTTTCTGCAATTCAATTACTTCGCTATCGCGTAGTTGTAATTTTTGCGTCAAAGCATTCACCTCATTTACATACTCTTTGTCTTCTTCAGAATCAGAAGTAGATAAAAGTTGAACAACTGTCAAATTGAATAATTTTGAGATTTGATTCAGGCGAGACAAATTCACATCTGTAATCCCTGTTTCAATTTTAGAAAATGCTGGGATTGAGATATCCAATCGTTTTGCAACATCCTCTTGACTCCACCCCTTTTGGTGTCTAAGTAATCTGATTTTTTTTCCTAATGCATTCATCTGGTAGATATTTTAAACAAAAATAATAAATTATAATTTAATTTACATTAAATTATAATTTTTTCTCTAAAAATCTCTAAAAAACCGATCAGCCAGCACGGACAAATTAACCCCATTATAATTATTTAAACTCATAAGAAGTAAATTGTAGCCCTTTGATTTGACACCATCTAAAAATGAATAGAGTCCGTCTAAACTTACAACAACCTCTAAATCAGGATTATTAAAATTATCCTTAATATTATTTGGGACACTTTCGATATCTTTATTAAGTTCTTTACAAGAATTTATATTCACGTAGACCACAGATACATCCGACTCTTTCATCGAGTTTGCATATTGTAACAAAAAGGAAGAATCTAAACTATCATACGAGTTTAATTCGATAATTGTGACCAATTTCTGATTAGGAAATTGCTCTTTCACGGCGTGAATACTTGACTTCACTTTATCCGCATTACAGGCATAATCCTGATAAACCACAGATCCTTCCGAGCTTGCAACAAACTCCAAATAACGGATCGAAGTATTAAAACTTTTTATAGCCTCAAAGAACTCTTTCTTTTTGATCCCCAACCATTCGCAGATCGTATATGCCCCAGCAATATTGGATAAGTTGTGCTTACCAAACACTTGCAAAGGAATATCACCATCCGGTGTGCTGATATAAGTTACTCCCTTATTAATTGTATAATCAGGAATCTTATAGCCATGTCTATTGATCTTACAATCTTTCGTATCTTGAAGAACCTTCTGTAACACAACATCTTCCTTATTATAAATTAAGGTACCTTTATGTGGAATTGAGTCAATAAAATCTTCAAATTGTTTAATATATTCCTCTTGTGATATTTTCGAGTTAAACTCATTCCATACAATACCCGAAATTAAGGCTATATTCGGTTTATAATACAAAAACTTAGACTTCGGATCAATCTTGGATGAAACATATTCATCTCCTTCGATAATAATAATCTTATTATGCTTAGTAATATCAACCAACTTATCAAAGCCCCTTAATTGAGCTCCTACCAAATAGTCAAATTCTTTTCCTAGAAATCGCATAACGTGCATCACCATACTCGTTATGGTTGTCTTACCGTAACTTCCAGCGATAACCACCCGGATTTTATCCTGTGAAAGCTCTTGTATAAATTCTGGAAAAGAATAAATTTTAAGACCTAATTCTTGCGCCCGCTTTAATTCAGGATTATCCGCCTGGGCATGAGCACCCAAGATCACAGCATCAATATCCTCCGTCACTTTTTCCTCAAACCAGCCCAATTGATTAGGAAGCAATCCTGCTTCAATCAAATGAGAACGGGAAGGCTCCACGATCTGATCGTCAGAACCTGTCACTTGATGCCCTTGTTTTGCCAATGAAATAGCAAGGTTATGCATCACACTACCACCTATTGCTATAAAATGAATCCGCATAGCTAAATTATCGCTTCACAAACTTGGCTGCACACCAATTATTTAAAACTTTATTGGAGATAAACTCAAAACCTAATGACGTCGCCGCATCGCTTAAGATTGCTAAATCTTCCTGCTCATAGAAACCACTTAGGTACAGCTCACCCCCTGTACGAATGCTCAATGCATACTGAGGTAATTGTTCTAAAAGAATGTTACGATTAATATTTGCCAAAATCACATCAAAGACCCGATCTGTTAATACTTCGTAAGATCCGCAGAGCGCTTCAATATCCTCAACATGATTGAGTACCCTATTTTCGATCACACTTTCAACACATATTTCATCATAATCCACAGCCAACACAGAATTCGCTCCTTTTTTTGATGCCAAAATGGCCAAAATACCTGTACCGCAGCCCATGTCTAAAACCTGCTTGCCATTAAAATCATTCTCCAAAATATACTGAAGCATCATCGAAGTTGTTTGATGATGGCCAGTGCCAAAAGACATCTTCGGATCTATAATGATTTCATAGGGAAACTCCGGTTTTGCCTCATGAAAAGTTGCACGCACATAGCATTGCCCCCCCACCTCAATTGGGTTGAAATTACTTTCCCACAATTTGTTCCAATTCTGGTTTTCTATTTCCTGTATCTTATAATCGACCTCTAGGCCTTCATAAGGTTGAAGCATCAAAGTTTCTAATGCTTGCAAGTCAAGATTTGCAGCTGAAATATAAGCTGCAAATCCAGATTCGGTATCCTCAAAAGTATCAAAGCCAATATCAGCCAAATCAGATATCAACAAATCCTTTTGCCATTCTTCACCTGATCGCATTTGAAAGATAACCTCTACGTATTTCATTTCTAAAAATTAGCCGTTAAATACTTTAGCGATATCAATAAAATCTCTCGATTTTAAAGAAGCCCCTCCTATCAAACCACCATCGATGTCGGCTTGAGCAAACAAATCTTTTGCATTACCTGGATTACAAGACCCTCCATAAAGAATACTTGTATTATCAGCAATCTCTTGACCATATTGGTCAGCTAGCACCTCGCGGATAAATTTATGAACCTCCTGTGCTTGCTCAGGGCTAGCTGTCAAACCAGTACCAATTGCCCAAACTGGCTCATATGCTAATACCACAGATGCAAAAGCTTCTTTAGACAAGTGGAACAATCCATCTGTCAATTGTGTTTTGATCACATCAAAGAAAGCTCCAGATTCGCGTTCTTCTCTTGTTTCTCCAATACAGAATATTGGTGTTAAATCATGCTTTAATGCAATATCCACTTTAGATGCCAACAATGCATCAGTCTCACCAAAATAAGCACGTCTTTCAGAGTGCCCCAAAATAACATGTGAAGCACCTACTGATTTTACTTGTGAAGCCGAAATCTCACCTGTATAGGCTCCGGACTCAGCTTGGTGAATATTCTGTGCACCGATATTTACATTTGCAACATTTTTCGACAATTGTCCAAGACTTGACAAATGAATAAATGGGCTACAAACAACCAATTCTTGGTTTCCAATCACTTCATCTTTGGCCATATTGATAATTTCAGAAAACAAGCTCAATCCTGATTGATAGTCTAAATTCATTTTCCAATTACCAGCTACGATTTTTTTACGCATGATTTTACGATTTAATTATATTTTTTGTTAAGTTGATTCAATTTATCTTTAATCTGCTCCGAGAGCTCTTCCCCTTTTGATGCATACAGCGTCTCCAAATATGCCATAAACTTATCAAATTCATAAGTTTGCGCACCTCCGTCAAACACCCAAGCAAATGACGGTACAAATTTAGCATAAAAACTTGTATCTGCTAGCATGCTTGCAATTCCAATTACCGTCCCTGTATTTAAAGCCGAATTGATACCAAGACGCGTATAGTCTCCAATAAAGGTTCCGCATTTTAACAGACCTGTATCCCGAACACCATCCAATGCATAATCGTAAATTGAAACGGCCTTTAAGTTATTCTTTAAATTGGAATTAGAGGTACCAGCCCCTAAGTTACACCAATCCCCTATCACCGAGCAACCTAGATAACCATGATGCCCCTTGGCCGAAAAATCACCAATGACGGAATTCCCGATCTCTCCCCCAATGACACTCTGCTTCCCTATCGAAACATTGCCATAAATCGTAGCGCCCATTTTTACAACGGCTCCTTTACCAAGGTATAATGGACCACGCAAATGCGCTCCCTCCATAATTGTAACATCTTCATCGATATATATGGGACCTTGTAGGGTATTGAGGGTAGCACATTCCATGCTAACACTAGCGGCTACATAAAGGTCATTACCTAACAATTGATTTGTCACAGATATATCGAACGACTGAACACCTTGTACCAGAAGATTGAAATCACGTGTTATTTCAGTTCCTGTAAGCAAAAACAGATCTTCTACCCCCTTTAGTAGATCCACTGACGTATCAAACTCTTGTACACGATAAGAGCCCATATGGGTATAACAACAAGCTACAACGTATCCACCCCATACAAGGACCTCTCCTGCGCCCAAGCGCTGTATAGCCTGCAATAATACTACTGACGGGATAACGTTCTCAGACAGCCAAATAACCCCCTCCTCGTTCGAGTGAGCGGTAATATAGTGTACATCAAATTCTAAAGCTAATTTTTGCCATTTCTCCCGTAAAGTCAGTATACCAACCCGAAGGTCCAAACAAGATTTCACGAAAGTAAATGGATAAAGACTCTTTCTATCAAAAGTAGTTAATGGGGAGCTAAGCTTATCCAACAATTGGATCGAATCAAAGCAATCTGTAAAGAAGATTTTCACAAATTAAAAATAACAAAAAAAACTCGACAAATTATATTTATCGAGTTCTTAATATTGTAATATACAGATCTGCTACAATTATTTTTTGTTGTAACGATTACGGAATTTGTCGATACGACCAGCAGTATCAACCAATTTCATTTTACCTGTATAGAAAGGGTGTGATGTATGAGAGATCTCTAGTTTTACAACTGGATACTCATTACCATCTTCCCATGTGATAGTTTCTTTAGTATCAACACAAGATTTTGTAATAAAAGCATAGTCATTTGACATATCTTTAAATACAACTAATCTGTAATTTGAAGGATGCAAATCTTTTTTCATTATTATTATGATTACGTATATTCAATTATTGAGGTGCAAAGATAACTTATAAAAATGTAACTTACAACAATTACGAAGAATAATTAGTTGAAATTTTCCACATTTTAGTTAACAGCACTTATCAAGGGTACAAATGTAACAATCTTTATCCTAACCCAAAGAATAATTTTGTTTATCGACTTTTTTACCTAACTTAACTCACTACAATTAAATCACTTACATAATTATGAGCAAATTAGATGAAAAAATTGCTGCATATGTTGCAGAATCAAAAAAGCTAGGCTTATCATTAGATGAAGCATTTATTGCAAAAGTAACAAAAGGAATAGGACCTTCCATTTACAATGCAGACTCCGAAACCGTCGCTGCATCAGATCCCGAAGAACTGAACCGTGTCAAACAAAATTTTTTGATCAAAAAATTAGGCCTAAAAGATGGGCCGGATTTAGACAAGGCACTAGAGGAAGTGATTACCGCTATTGGCAAATCCAATAAAAATAAATACCGTGTATTAGTATATGCTTTATTGGCAAAGAAATTCAAAAAAGAATCTGTTTACCAATAAGCATCAACTTTTTTACTCAACTCCTAACCAAAGACCATTTCTCCAAAAAACTCGGGGAGATGGAAGTTAGGAGTTGGGTTTTCTATTTTATTCCAAGATATAAAATGTGGTTGTTTGAGATGATCACCACATTTATAAAAATTTCCATGTATCAGTTTACCTTTCAGGTCTACAACATCGTCAAACTGAAATACAGCAAGTGGAATTACCTCAATCATACTCCATCGCTTATCGGAACCATTGCGCTCAATTAAAGAGTAAGTACGCACCTGTTCTATCGTTGTAATATCCAACCGATTTCGACTAGCCTTTTCAGCCGGGCCATAACCGATCAAGCCCGTTCCAATTAGATTAAATTCCAGGTTATAATAATGTTTACGTCCATCAAATGAAATAAAGAACTCCACACAACTATCTTCCCATACATTTTGATTTGTTTCGGAATAATTACCCCGAAGTTGTTCTTCGACGACATCGTACTGCAACACTAGATACTCCCGGGTGTAGCCAATCTTAAATTGTACCTCAGGTTTATACGGGAAAGATTCGCTCCAATTATTAAACTCCAAAGAATGCGATTCAAGATTGCTCAAGAGCTTCGACAAAGTATGATAATCTAGTGTATTGGTCAGCTCCGCTGCGATAGGCAAAATGGTTAGTTTTTTCATTCGAATATTTTTTTTTACAGAAAAAAGAAGCTTCATCTACGCGATGGAAGCTTCTCAATATGATTAAAGGTATAAAATTGTTAAATGCAATCAAAAACTACCTTTCGCATAAATGCTTCATTCTTTTCCATCTCTTCAACCAATTTCAGTTGCGTATTTGTACGCACCAGATTATGGTCCTCATATTTAGTCTTGTAGTAATGATCTCCTTCCAAATAGTCCGTTAAGAAACGTACTCCTTGCATATATGGCAATAAGAAGGCTCCATCTACTAATGTTTCTTTCTCCAAAGTTGTCAAGAAGTCATTAGCTTCCTCCAAATAACCTTCGGCATATGCCTTATATAAAGCAAGATTTAGCAGAATTTTCGAAACATCCTTCTCATCCTCGGCAACGGGGTTAATAATCGTCCGAATAGCATCCCCAAAGTCATATGCCACATAGCCCGGCATGACAGTATCTAAATCGATGACACATTGCATCTTATCGTGGCGATCTAAGAGCACATTATTAAACTTTGTATCATTATGTGTAATACGCAGCGGAAGCTCCCCCTTACTACCAAGTTCAAGAATGGTTTTCATTCGATCTTCACGACTAAAGATAAAATCCAATTTGTCTTTCACCGACGCTACGCGTTGACAGACATCTTTAGCGATCGCTTTTCGAAGATTTTCGAGTCTAAACTCTATATTATGAAAGTTAGGAAGTACCTCAACGATCGATGAAGCATCTAAATCCGAGAGCTGCTTTTGAAACAAACCAAAAGCACGACCACCCTCAGCGGCTTGTACCTCAGTCTCTACAATATCATAGCTTTTGGTATCCTCTATGAGGATAAACATGCGCCAATAATTATCCTGACTATCTTTTATATATAATTTCCCATCTTTTGTAGGAACAATTGTCAATACATGATCGCTGATTCTTTTTCCTTCAGCGACTTTAACTTTCTTACTAAGATGCTTGGTGACAATCTCAATATTATGCATTAATCCATCCACGTTCGGAAAAACATGGTGGTTAATACGTTGTAATAAATGCGATATACCGCTATCTACAGTAGTAACTACACGATAAGTATCATTGATATGACCAGAACCAAACGGTTGCACTGAAATGATATCTCCTTCTAATGTGAATTGTTTTGCTGCGCTCTCTACTACTAATTGGTTAAAATCAGACATTAAACTATGTTTTTTAAATCATCAATGTGCTTGCAATATCACAAATTGAATTAATAAATGATAATTTTTATTTCAATCAAACGTTTGCATGAAATTTAATAAAATTAAGCAAACGTTTGCACTTTCATTTATCCCAAATGAAATAATATATTTGTTAATAGTAGCCAGTCTTAAGGACTGTTTTCAAACAAGTAAATAACTAATATACAAACTCCTTATATCTCAAAACAATGGATAGAAGAAATTTCATAAAATCGACTGCCATCACTACAGCTGGAATCGGTGTCCTTTCAAGTACAGAATTATTTGCTCAATCAAATGGGAAAATAAAAATCGGTTTTATTGGCGTAGGCCTTAGAGGACGTAATCACGTTCAAATTGCCCTAAACAGAGATGATCTAGAAATTGTGGCTGTCTGTGACACCCAGGAAGAATCTCTAGCACAATGCCGTAAACAATTCAATGCAAAAGGCACCAAACTTCCAAAAGAGTATACTGGTGGAGTTGATGCTTACAAAAAGATGTTAAGCAATGAAAAATTAGATGCTGTCATTATTGCAACGCCTTGGCAATTCCACAAAAACCAAGCTATCGATGCAATGAAAGCTGGTCTATACGTGGGTTGCGAGGTTATTGCAGGTTTAACGCTACAAGATCACTGGGATATTGTGAAAGTATCCGAAGAAACTGGAAAGCCTTACATGACCCTAGAAAATGTTGCATTCCGTCGTGATGTACTTGCTGTATTGAACATGCACAGACAAGGTCTATTTGGTGAATTGTTGCACCTGGAAGGCGGTTATCAACACGATTTACGCGAGGTATTATTCAATGACGGAAAAGCCTATTATGGCCATGGCGTTGAATATGGTCCGAAAGCGATTTCTGAGGCACAGTGGCGTACACAGTTCAATATCGACCAAGATGGTGATCTATACCCTACACACGGTTTAGGTCCAATTATGCAATTTGCAGATATCAACAAGGGCAACAGATTCACCCATATCACTTCGTACTCAAGTAAAGCCCGCGGATTGGCAGCCTATGTCAATAAAGTTTCCCCGGGACATCCTAACGGTAAGATCAATTACAAAAATGGTGATATCACTCAAACGATGTTACAATGTGCGAATGGAGAAACCATGTTATTAACGCATGATACACACTTACCAAGACCTTACTCTATCGGTTTCCGCGTACAGGGAACAGACGGTATTTGGATGGATGTTGCCAAAGGTATTCACATCGAGGGTAAATCCAAACCACACACTTGGGATTCTGCGGACGAATGGGTAAAGAAATACGATCACCCAATCTGGCAAAAATATGAAGAGGTAGCAAACGGTTCTGGTCATGGCGGCATGGACTGGTTTGTATTCAATGCGTTTATTCAGGCTGTAAAACAAAAGGTACAGACTCCAATTGACGTGTATGATTCGGTAACCATGAGTGCCGTATTCCCATTATCTACCGAGTCTATTGCAAAAGGAAATAAAACGTTGGAATTCCCTGATTTCACAAAAGGAAAATGGAAAACCAAGAAAAACACCTTTATGTTAGATGACAGTGGAATGTAATTGAAAAAACACGCCTATTATCATAAAAGCCGTATTGAAAGATATACGGCTTTTTTTATGAATACTTGACATAATCATAATAATCCTACTATTTGGCTGGTCTTTTCCGTAAATTAGCCCTAGCAAATAACTTTTTCAACTCATTATGCTTACCGAAGCAATTATTATTTTAGCCCTGATTATTCTAAACGGAATACTATCGGCATCAGAAATATCCATCGTATCCAGCAGAAAGGCAAGGCTACAGGCTGAAAGCGATAAAAACAATGCCGCTGCCAAAATAGCGCTAAACCTAAAAGAATCGCCCAACAGCTTTCTATCCACTGTACAAATAGGTATTACCCTTATTGGAATCCTAACAGGATTCTTTTCTGGCGGCAATATTTCATCTTACCTCGTAGAGATCTTTAATAAATCCAGTATCATAGCCCCCTATAGCGAACAGCTCGCCGTCATCATTGTCGTCTTTATCATCACCTACTTTTCGTTGGTGCTTGGTGAACTGGTCCCCAAACGTATCGGTATGGCTATTCCGGAGAAGTACGCCATGCTGATCGCTTACCCGATGAACCTGCTCAGCAAAATCGTTCGGCCATTTGTATGGCTACTAAGTATGTCGACAGAGTTTATTGTCAAAATACTCAATATCAAGAGTAGCGGCAATAGTGTCACAGAAGAAGAAATTAAGGCGTTAGTAGACGAAGGTGTCGACAGTGGCGTCATCGAAGGTATTGAGCACGATATCGTCGACCGTTTGTTGAGTTTAGGTGACAAAAAAGCGGTCAACCTAATGACTCACCGCAAAAGCATTGTATTCTTGGATCTGGAAGATTCCTTTGAAGAAAACAGAAAGATCATTCTGGACAACGATCATTCCATCTACCCAGTCTGTGAAGGTGGCCTCGACAATATTAAAGGTGTTGTTCATGTAAAATCATTACTTCGTCAATGCCTCCAGAACGAAGCATTTGATCTAAGAACACTTATGTTACCGATCAAGTTTGTTAATGAATTCAGTTCATCTTATAGCATTATGAACACCTTACGTACCTCCAGTATACATCAGGCGGTTGTCATTGATGAGTATGGCTCACCACAGGGAATTATTACGTTACGGGATATCGTTGGCGATTTGGTCGGCAACATCACAGAAAGCGACCTAAGTGCACGTCCGACAATACGTCAATTGGAAAACGGTGATTATGTTGTCGACGGACAATATCAGATCGAGGATCTTTTGGATGAATTTGAAATCGGTCTTTCTGAAGAAGACGAAGATGAGATCAACAATGTAACCACCGTAGGAGGCCTGGTATTCCTAAGATTAGATCATGTACCCGAAGAAGGCGAACGTGTCCGATTTAAAAATCTAATTTTCGAAGTGCTTGATATGGATGGACACCGCATCGATAAACTACTTTTAAAAGTGGAAGAATAAACATAAATAAGCATCAATAGTAAAAAAGAGATAAAAAAAGGGCCAATCAGTGTATTGATTAGCCCTTTTTTTGTGATGCTATCGATCCTGATTAGTTGATCCCATGCATCATTTTTTTCAATATTGGATTCAAGACAATTAATAGCAATGCCGTAACCCCAGGAACTATTGCAAATATCATAAAGAAATAGGACATCGAATGCTCTTCTGTAATGCGATCAATGTATGAGCCTAAAAATCCACCTATAAAATTGGCAATTGCCGAAGCACAGAACCAGCAACCGAAAAGAAGCCCTAAAAATTTCTTTGGGGAAAGCTTACTAACATAAGACAAGCCAACAGGTGAAAGACAAAGCTCCCCTGCTGAATGAAAGAAATAGGCGATCACCAACCAAATCATACTCACAGACGCTGTCTTTGCTCCTTGAGGAATCTCGCTCGCCCCATAAGCTAATGCTGCAAATCCAATTCCCACCAATATTAAACCTAGCGCAAACTTAACTGGTCCCGAAGGATTCCAGACCTTCTCCCAAAATTTGCTAAATGACGATGCCAGTGAAATAATAAAAAATGCATTCAATATTTGAAACCATGAGGCCCCAACTTCCGATCCGGTTATTCCAATTTCTCGAAATACTTTCCATAAGCCCAAGCACCAAATGATACCAAATGAGACAGCGGTAAATAAAATAGTCAATGGATACTGTTTATATATTTTTCTAGCCAATGCTGTTAAAACGATCGTCACAATAACGATAGGCACAATAGTCAAAATAGTATCAATCCATTTAAATGTCACTGCTGAACTTCCAGACAGGACTCTTTGTGTATAATCCTTTGCAAAGATAGACATGGATCCGCCCGCCTGTTCAAAAGACAAAAAGAAAACCACACTAGCCAACATAAATATGGTGACAACGATTAACCTATCACGGACAACATGTGCAGGAATGACCTCTTCCTCCTCTTCGTGATTTTTGATCTTTTTTTCATGGTAAGCCTGAAGTGCTTTCGGTGAATCTCCGATAATTCCAAATATCTTTTGTCCAAAATAGAATTGCAACATACCAAAGAACATAAATACTCCAGCAAGCCCGAAACCATAATGCCAACCAATTTTTTCGCCGATATAACCGCATAGAAGCATTCCCAAAAATGACCCGGCATTGATGCCCATATAGAATATGGTATACCCTGCATCTTTTTTAGGACTTTGATCTGGATAAAGATTTCCCACCATAGAAGAAATATTAGGTTTAAACATCCCGTTACCCAAAATCATTAACACAAGACCGAGATAAAAGAAATTGGAATTCACACCCTCAAATGCCATAGACAGGTGCCCCAATGTCATTACCAAAGCGCCTATCAAAATCGCCTTCTTAAAACCGGTTAGCTTATCCGCAATCATTCCACCGATCAATGGTGTTAAATAGACAAAACCAGTATACAAACCGTAAAGTTTCATGGCACGTTCGTTACTCCATTCCCATCCTCCATCAGCAAGGGAACTTATTAAAAATAAGGTCAACAATGCCCGCATACCGTAGTAACTAAACCGCTCCCACATCTCTGTAAAGAATAGCACAAATAATCCGGCAGGATGCCCATTTACCATCTTGTCATCGATCCCCTGCTTAGCAAGATGTGCTACAAGAACTTGATCTTTTTCTTGATTCATATAATTTCAATAATTATTTTATAACTCAGGTTTTGTTTTTATTTTGATAAAAATCGCTTGAAGATACACTATTTTTCTATGAATTAATCAATTCCATGCATCATCTTTTTTATTTTTTTGTTGGCCAGAATAAGAAATACAGCAGCCACCATAGGAATTACTGTAAATACAGCAAAGAAATATGACATGGAATGAGATTCTGTAATCTTATCAATATATGACCCAATAACCCCCCCTATAAAATTAGCTATGGCATTGGCACAAAACCAAAAACCAAACAATAACCCCAGGAATTTTTTTGGCGATAGTTTACTGACATAAGAAAGTCCGACCGGACCAATACATAATTCGCCCACTGTATGAAAAAAGTACGCCAACACCAGCCAGATCATACTAACAGAGGCCGTCTTTGCACCGGTAGGAATCTCAGAGCTTCCAATAGATAAAGCTGCAAAACCGACTCCAACCAATGTCAGTCCCATTGCAAACTTAATTGGACCAGAAGGATTCCACACTTTCTCCCATATCTTACTAAATGATGTGGCCAGGGTAATGATAAAGAAAGAATTTAACATCGGAAACCAGGATACAGTAACTTCTGAATTCATACCATAATATTCCCGATAAACTTTCCAAAGGCACAAAGACCAAATGATCACAAAAGAAATACTCGAAAAAAGTATGATCATAGGGTATTTACGTACGATTTTCTTCGCTAAAACAAACAGTACGCCAGTAATTACCACAATCGGCAAAACCGTCAATGCAGCATCCAACCATTTAAATAAAACCGCCACTTCACCACTCAATACCCGTTGTGTATAATTTTTCGCAAAGATCGTCATCGAGCCACCTGCTTGCTCAAAAGCTAAATGGAAAACAATACTTGACAACATAAAAATGGCTATTACCAGCAAACGATCACGAACAATATGCTTTGGATTTTCTTCTTCTCCGGCTGCAATATCGGTTAACTCTTCTTGTTTCTGGGGTGTATTTCCAATTTTTCCGAAGATGGGCTGCGCAAAATAGAACTGCAACATTCCCAAAAACATAAATACTCCGGCAAGCCCAAATCCATAATGCCAGCCGATCTTCTCACCAATATAACCGCATAGCATCATACCTAAAAACGCTCCCCCGTTGATGCCCATATAAAAGATGGTATAACCCGCATCCTTTTTACCTCCTTTATCCGGATATAATTTCCCTACCATCGAAGAAATATTGGGTTTGAACAAACCATTTCCCAAAACAATCAGCACCAAACCCGCCAAAAAGAAGCTTTTATTAAATCCCTCTAAAGCCATAGCGATATGTCCCAGCGTCATAATTATAGCTCCGACCATAATGGATTTTTTATATCCTGTTAGGCGATCGGCTATAATCCCGCCGAACAGTGGCGTTAAAAACACCATCCCGGTGTACAAACCATAAAGCTTCATGGCCTCGGAGTTGGTCCAACCCCATCCTTGTTGGGCAATGGTAGAAACCAGAAAATTTACCAACAGTGCCCGCATACCATAATAGCTAAAACGCTCCCACATCTCTGTGAAGAATAATACAAACAAGCCGGCAGGATGCCCTTGTACCAATACATGTTCCGCCCCTACTTTTTGCAAATGGGTTTCAAGAACAGCATTTTTTTCAAAATTCATGTTTTTTTTAGTCGTTATTTTTCAAAATAAGGTAGTGCGATTTCCATTTATAAAATATACCATCGGTAAACGGAAAAATCCGATGATCCTCTACACAAAGAAAGAGGTTGTTCACTCGTCTTCATATACTCAAGCAAGATAGTGAAGATTTTAATAGGTTTCTAACGAATGGACTGCAGTTTTTTTCGTTGTTGCATCCGAGCAACACTTCAATTAAAACCTATTTAACGAGCCGAGTTCCTTCCATTTCCTGAAAAGAACTCGACTAGTTAAATATTAGATCAAAGGGCGCAAACGTTCCAGTAATTTTTTAGTAGCAAAAATACCCTCTTCTTCGCTCAACTTACTTCCCTCATATTCAATCCCCACATAACCTTTGAATTTTGCTTTTTTAACAATCTTCAACATACGCTCATAGTCAATTTGCGTTTCATTTCCATTGGCATCAAAATCATGTGTTTTGGCACTCACACCATGTGCATAAGGCATTAGATCCGTTACACCTTGATAACGATCATACTCATAGAAATTACCAAGATCAGGTAAACTTCCACAATACTTACTACCCACTGCTTTTAATGTATTAGCCAACCAGTCACCATGTGAAGAGATACCACCATGGTTTTCTACAATAATGCTAATCCCCGCTTTTTTACCAATATCAGATAGCGCTGTTAAACTTTCAACAACACGTTTACTCACTTCCTCAGGAGTCCCTTTTCCAGCCGCATTGACACGGATTGCATGACAACCTAAGAAATTAGCTGCAGAAATCCACTTATAATGGTTTTGCACGGCTTGTTTTCTCTTTGTTTCATCTTCATCACCGAGATTTCCCTCACCATCAATCATAATGAGTACATTACGTACACCATTATCTTTTGCACGCATATTTAGCTCAGTAAGGTAATTATTATCATTAGCCTTATCCTTAAAAAACTGATTTACATATTCCACCCCATAGATACCGTATTTTTTGGCAGCCAATACCGGAAAATCCAAATTGTTCAAATCTCCCTTGAACAAGGATTTATGCAATGACCATTCAGCCAAGGAAATGTCAAACCAATCTTTCTTTGCTGCCGCAAAACTCTCCAAAGAGGGAGCTAATGCTATACCAGCAGACGCTAGTGCAAGGTTTTTAAGAAAATCTCTTCTTGAATTCATGTGTTTAGATTTAATGTGTTATTTAAATATTTCCCCAGCCAGTAGTCAACACATCAACGAGGTGCATCGTCTGAATGGGTAATTTATGTTTATCGATATAAGATTGAAGCTGTAGCAAACAAGATGAATCAGTGGAAATAATATAATCCGCATTCAGATCAAGTGCATTGCGCACTTTTTGCTCAGCCATTGCTGCGGATATTCCTTCGAATTTAACGGCAAAACTACCCCCAAACCCACAACATGTCTCGCTATCTTTCACCTCCACCATCTCCAAACCTAAGACCTTACTCAATAATTTCCGTGGTTCCTCTTTAATCTTGCACTCTCGCAAAGCCGAACAAGAATCGTGGTACACCGCAACACCCTCAAGCTCAGCTCCAAAATACTCTTTTTTTAGCACGTTTACTAAAAAATCAGAGATTTCCATAACCTGTTGCTGTATTTTATGACACTGATGGGAATCGGCCGAATTTGCGAATAAATCATTATAAGCATGTCGTACCATACCAGTACAAGACGCCGAAGGAGAAATAATCACATGATCTCCTGAGAAATCACCTAAAAACTTCCGTCCGACCTGTTTTGCATCATCCCAAAATCCAGCATTATAGGCAGGCTGGCCACAGCATGTCTGCTCAGGATTATAGACAACCTCGCAACCGACCTTTTCTAATAAACGAGCCGTATTAAATGCGGTCTCAGGGTAAAGCTGATCTATAAAACAAGGAACAAAAAGTTCTACTTTCATATGCAATTCAATCAATAAAATTAAGATTTATTGGATACTAATATCCGGATCAAAAGTAACAATCCAATTACAAAAAATAAAGAAAGAACCAATGCCGAATATCGTATATTATGTGTAACCTGTTCTATAAACCCGAATGAGAATAATCCTATAACTATAGCAACTTTTTCTGTGACGTCATAAAAAGAGAAGAAAGCAGTCGTATCTTTGATATCCGTCGGAATTAATTTAGAATAGGTTGAACGCGATAAGGACTGAATCCCGCCCATAACTAAACCGACCAATGCAGCAATAATATAAAACTGAAGTGGAGTAGATAAATAAAAGGCCGAAATACATATGCCTATCCAGATCATCACCACAACGATCAACACCTTAATATTCCCAAAAAGCGTAGATAAATAAGACATTAAAAATGCACCTAAGATAGCTACGAGCTGAATGAGAAGAATTGTAGCAATCAACCTTTCTGCGCCTAAATGCAAAATTTTCTCCCCAAAAGAGGAGGCTACAATCATCAAAGTCTGAACACCAATTGCATAGAAGAAAAAAGCCGGCAAAAACTGCTTTATTTCAGGAATACCTTTGATTTTTTGGATAACATGGCCGAATTCATCCCGTACATTCTGAACAAAACTCTTACCTGTGTTATTCTCGGTTGCATCGATTTTAGGCAGGTATTTGAAAGGAATCATTGAAAACCCAAGCCACCACAATCCGACCATTAGAAACGATATACGGGCCGGTAGTGAAGCATCTGTAATACCAAACCATTCAGGCTTAAGCACCACTATAAAACAAAGAATCTGTAAAGTGACACAGCCAATATAACCATAAGCAAAACCTTGCGCACTCACCTTATCTTGTTGATCGACTGTCGCCAAAAGCGGCAAATAGGAATTATTAAACAAAACACCGCCAATATACCCCATCGCTGCAAGCACAAAACAGATGATACCAATTTCCAAAGTTTCAAGCTTGAAGAAAAATAAGCACATACATGCAACTGCTCCAACATAAGTGAAGAATTTCATAATCTCTTTCTTTTTTCCTTTTGCATCAGCGTACGAAGAAATAAAGGGCAAAGAAAAAGACATCAACAGATAGGCAAAGGCCAAAGAAAAATTAGAAAGTGCGGTATTGACGACTTCAATCCCAAAGAAACGAACAACATCACCATGCTCTTTTGTGGTAGTAATTGCGGTATAGTAAACAGGGAATATCGTGGAAGTAATAACAAGGTTGTAAGCAGAATTGGCCCAATCGAACATGGCCCAAGAACGAATCAATTTTTTATTGTTTTTTACAATTGCTTCCATTTAAATTGGCTTAATAAGTTTGACGAATATAAGTAATTATTTTAGCCATTTCTTTACGAATTGCACTTGCTCGATCATCTATATAATTATTGTTCATAAAAGAAAATGCCAAGCGCCTTCCTGTCCGTGTGATCAAATAACCACTTTGATTATAGACAGATGTAATCGTTCCCGTTTTAGCAAAAACAAACGGTTCTCCGAGATCTTTGCTATAGGTACGTTTTAGGGTACCATCTACACCTCCAGCCGGAAAAAGACGAAAACGTTCCTTCTCATCCGGCAACTTATTTTTCAAGACGACCAATAGATCGACATTATTCTGGGGAGTCACTTTGTTATAGGATGATAGTCCCGATCCATCAAAAATAGCAACCTCAGCTGAAAAGTATTTATAAACGTTATTCTTCATCCAGTCCCGCACCAAGTAAGTATCAAATTGACCGAATTGTTTCCACGAACACATCATTAAAAACTGTTCAGCAATAAAATTATCACTTGGCAACATCATTTCACGGATTAAATTTTTGGTACTGCCTGAATAGAGTATCTTGGTATTGCTTGGTTTTTGGTAAGACAATAAGGTCACGGATTTACCTAGACTATCCGACAATAATTTAATAAATAAGCTATCAGAATAGATAAATGGAACCTCATTGACATAACCGCTCGGAACGGGACGTTTGGACATCCAAAAAGAATTTTCACGAAATGAGCGGGAAAGTTCAAAATCACCTACCTTAGGTTCCGGCAAAAAATCCAGTGAATTTTGAAAACTCGCTGGAGAGGTCGATAAATAATTATAACCTTTTTGACGAAAAGTGACCACATTGCCATAAATAGGAAATGTACTGATTTCAGGCTGATAGTAAGCTTCAAAATCTTCCATAGCCCAACCATGTGCAAAGAACTTATTTTTCATTTTCCCTGGTACAACAAAAATGCGTTTATTCGTATTTTTCAAAAAGTTATACACTACCCTGGTATCTAACCGATTATGCAGAAACGTCGGATCACCTGTCCCCCAGATAAGCAGCGAGTCTCCGCGTTCCACATACTCCAAACCAGGTATTGAATCGCCCAACAGTGCTAGAGCAGCATAGGTGGTATACATTTTTGTATTGGAAGCCGGTGTAAAATGCTTATTGCCGTTTATGTCCATCACATATTTATTGGCATTTAGGTCATACAAAGAAAAACCAACAAAATGATCATTTAATATTTTAGATTCTTGAAATAGCTGATAAACATCCTCAAAGCTCTGAGCCTTCGCTACAAAAGTAGCCGCTGGCACAAACCAAAGCAGCAACAATGCACTTAAAATTTTTTTCATCAGTTCAAACATACAAAAAACTGCAAGAACTCCCTTTCGTCTATTGCCAAAATTCAGATACAAATCCTATAAAAAGGAAAGGGAGAGACATTGTCTCTCCCTTTCCTTTTTAAAACTATCAAAAATTAATATCCTGTATTTTGTGTCAGAGCTCCACCACTTCTGTCAATCTGCGATTGTGGAATTGGGAAGTAATCATTTTGTGGTTTATAGCTTAAGCCTTTATAGCGGGCCATAAAACCACCTTCAAACGTTGCGTAGCTTTCCAATACAGTTTTCGCCTCACCCCAACGCACGAGGTCATAGAAACGATGTCCTTCCATCGCTAATTCTAAACGACGTTCAAAACGAACAGCTTTGCGCGCATAATTTTGGTCTGGGAAAGAAGTATAGGGTTTAACAACATATACTGCCGCTGCTACATTATCGCCAGTCGTTTTAGGAGGTAATTTTGCGGCACGCTCACGAACTGCGTTTACCAGATTCATTGCTGCACCTAAATCTCCTAATTCAACCTGACATTCAGCTGCCATTAAAACGACATCAGCTAAACGAATAATATTAACATCCAAGTCAGTAATATATGCCGCTCCTGAGGCAGTATGTGTTGCATGCAAACTCTTCGGAATCATTGTTTTTATACCAACAAATGGTCCACCCGAGCTCACCTCACGAATCCATGCATCACCTGGCATGACACCATAATCATAGAAATTTACACCTCTACGGCCAACCGTATAATCTAAACGTGGGTCAAAACGAAGTGTAATATCAAGTTTATATGTTTTTTTTGCGTCATCAGACAAACCGAAATCTGATTTATATGGATTATTTCGATAAGAACCATCCAACAATGGTAATCCACTTGCATCGACTTTATACGCATTAACCAAATCAATGGTCGGCTGATAGAAACCACAACAACCTACAGGATTACTTCCATTTAATCCAGACAACATATCACCAACATTGGCATTATCACCAGATCCATCTGGATTAATCACATGTTTAGATACCAGTAATGCCTCCGGGCCGTCTTTTGTAAGTACATCAAAGTTATTTTGGTACGGCATCGTACGTAGATCCTTTGCACCAATAACTTCCTTAAACAAAACTAGCGCATCCGCATATTTTTTCTGGTAGAGGTAAACTTTACCCAAATAAGCTTTCGCGATATTTTGATCCATACGTCCGGCTTGGCTATTGATTTTTGCCGCTGGCAAATTAGCTATTCCTGCTTTTAAATCGTCAATAATCTTCGGAAGTATATCATCCTTATTCGGTTTCGTTTTAGCCTCATCATCTGTTGTATTCTCATCAACATACGCTAGATTTTTAAAAACACGCCATAAATAAAAATAATAGTGCGCTCGCAACACTCGGGCTTCACCTTCTATTTCCTTCGCACGTGCAGCCGTTACCGTTTTTCCACCTGCTTGGTCAGCCTTCAGAATACGTAACGTATTATTTGCCCTTAATACGCCCTCATAATAGACTTCCCACATTTGACTCAGGTTGTCATTCGAACTATTTGGCGTATGAAATTCGATCATATTCATGTTCGGTTGATCGGTTGCCTCAGATCCTTTATGTGCATTATCTCCAGCAACTTCACCAAACAACCATTGGCTAGGCGCCGAAGAGTAATTCCCCCAGGTACCGTTGACATTGCCGTTTAATATACCATACGCCCCAATAAGAGAGGCCTCTATACCTTTTGAATTTACAATCTGAGACTCAGGCAATTCAGCTTGCGGATCACGCTCCAAAAAAGATTTTCCACAAGAGGCTAATAAAGTCAATGATATACCTAAAACTGTAATTATATTTCTTTTTTTCATTTCAATCAAATTTTAACTTAAATCACTAAACCCTTAAAATCCTAGACTAACACCCAACATATATTGACGAGCCTGTGGATACACACCAAAGTCTACACCCAAGGCTGGGTAAGTCGATGGAGTAGCCGTAACTTCTGGATCAAGCCCCTCATATTTAGTAATTGTAAACAGATTTGTTACCCCCACATAAGCACGGAGTTTCTTGATACCGGTATTATTACCAAAAACCCGATTGGTATCGAAGTTATAGCCAACTTGAAGGTTTTTCAGTTTCAAGAAACTTGCATCCTGTACATAGTAGCTCGAAGAAGCATACTCATAAGGTGAAGCATTTCTAACTTGAGAAGGGATCATGCTACCGCTATTCGTTGGACTCCATTCATCCAATACGCGCGTACTTTTTTGACCTCTAAACACACCAAAATCTGTAAAATACCGCGTAGCTTCATAGTTTTGATTACCCTTTGAGCCATAGAAGTAGGCCATAAAATCAAAGTTTTTATAAGCCGCATTGATATTGAATGAATACACAAAATCAGGATGTGGGCTACCTATAACGGTACGGTCACTTGCATCAATTTTGCCATCACCATTGACATCCTCAAATTTAAGTCCACCAGCTCTCGACTTTCCATCCTCATATTTAGCGACACTCGCATTGTTGATATCTGCTTCCGAATAAATACCAATTACTTTATAGCCATAGAAAGCACCAAGAGGTTCTCCAGGTTTTAAGATGGAGGTTTCCATACTTCTAAAACTACCGTACACTTGTTGGGTTACTGATGGTGCCAAAGAAACAATCTTGTTCACGTTACGTGAAATAGTAGCGGACAGATCCAATTTAAATGCACTTTCTTGACGTCTACCGTAATGATAATTCAATGAAAACTCGATACCTTTATTTTGCATATCACCAATATTTACATAAGGCGATCCGGCCCGGCCTGCGGCAACAGCAGGTAAAGGCAACAGGTACAGCATGTCTTTCGTCTTTTTATTGTACCAATCGAAAGATCCATCAAAATCACCTTGTGCGAGGGTAAAATCCACCCCAATATTTAATGCGGATACTTGTTCCCATTTCACGTCCGGATTACTGTAGGCATTGTGCCACATACCGGAAGTCAAACTTCCGTCAATAGGATATGAGGATGAATTAATAGCGACCTGATAGCGATTCAGATATTGATTGGCTGGAATACGTTGGTTCCCCGTCACACCATAACCAGCTCTGATTTTTAGATCCGAGATCCATGAAACACCTTTCATGAACTCTTCCTCCGACAAGCGCCAAGCTGCACTCGCTCCAGGGAATGTTCCATATTTATTGTTCGGCCCAAAATTAGAAGAACCGTCACGACGCACTGTTGCACTTAAGATATACCGATCTTTGTAGGAATAATCCACCTTTCCAAACACCGAAAACAAGGAACCTACAGAACCGCTACCTTCACTGACGCGACCGGTTGAAGCGGCATCCAAGTAAAGGTAATCAAGCGATGACATTGTAAAAAAGCCATTTCCTTTTCCTCTTATCTGCCTATTTCTATTCTGAATAGCTTCCGTACCAGCGAGAATGCTCAACGTATGCGCCTCATTAAATGTTTTTTTATAATTTAAAGTATTTGTCCAAGTCCATTCTTTATTCAGTCCAAAAAATTCATTAATTCCGTTGTTAAAACTTCCTTCTGTAAACTCAGGGTTTGGATAGGTATAAGATACACCATTGTAGTTTTCATACTTCATACCAAAACTGCTACGGAAGGTTAATCCTGAGACAATATCAAATTCCCCAAAGACATTCCCGAAAAACATATTGCTCTTATTTTTATTATCCTTGGCACGATAGGCGATAGCAACAGGATTTTCGCCATTACCATACTGTCCGCCAACAGATCCTGCAAAATTTCCGCCCTCATCATATACAGGAATGATATTATGAATACGATACGCAAAACCTAAAGCACTACCTTCACCGATATAGTCCCCGGCAGTATTGGTATTTACCCCCATACCAAATCCTTCCGTAAAACTATATTGCATATTTTCGCCGAAACGTAGTTTATTATTAAAGGCAGAGAAGCGTGTGTTTGAACGAAGATTATATTTTTCAAAACCGGTATGAATAATCGTTCCTTTTTGTTTCAGATAACCGCCCGAAATCGCATAGGAAGCATCTTCACCACCTCCTAAAACGCTAAGTTGGTGCGACTGAGTAGGCGCATTTTGGGATAAAGCATCAAACCAGTTGGTTCCGGCCTTATTTGCTTTAGTAATTTGATAAAAATCGCTTCGGCTACTCGCATCGTACTTATATTTTGACATATCCACGTCTGCGGCTGTAATCACATCTTTCCCGCCCACTTTAGGTCCAGCAATAAGGTAATCAGGCATCACATTGTTTGTGCCGTCCAATCTGTTTTCAATATCCAATGTTTGTTGTGGAGACAACATTTTTGGAAAACGCCCACTGTTTGGAACCTGCACACCATAATAAGAGTCAAGGCTAAATTGAGGTTTTCCACTTTTACCGATTTTTGTGGTAATGATGACAACACCATTATTTGCACGTGAACCGTAAATTGAAGCTGCTGATGCATCTTTTAAGACCTGCATCGTCTCAATATCATTTTGATTCAACCAGCTTAACTTTCCTTCATAAGGCACTCCATCAATAATGTAAAGCGGCTCGTTGTTGTTGATCGTACTGTAACCACGAATTTTGATCTGTGGTGTAGAACCAGGGGCACCATCGACTACGATCTGAACACCTGTTGCCCGCCCTTGCAACGCCTCAACAGCACTCGCAGCCGGGGTAGTTTTCAATTCCTTCACATTGACAACGGCAACAGCACCAGTTAAATCTTTCTTACGCTGTGCCGAATAACCTGTGACAACAACCTCTTCCAAGGCATCTTCTGAACCGCTTAAGGAAATTGAAAGATCAGCTTTCGAAGAAACAGTAACTTCAGTACTTTTGTACCCAATATAACTGATAATCAACACATCGCCCACTTTTGCTTGAATGGTAAATGCACCATTCTCGCCGGTTGACGTCCCGTTACTGCTCCCCTTGACTTTCACAGATACACCAGTAATACCTTGACCTGTAGCAGCATCCTTCACGACCCCCTTGATAGGTGTCTGTTGTACGCTCCTTGTTTTGATTAATGAAACGACTTCAACTTTGCCATGGCTAGTTAATCCACTGGCAAATCCATGAGTGGTCATTCCTCCCCCAATGAGAAGAGAACTCATAATCAGAAACCTCTTATTGAACTTTTGGCCCAATATGAGATCAAAACAGCAATTTTTGTCCGTTTTTTTCATCATAATTTTACTAAATAGGTGGTTTAAAAAAATTTATGTTTACGCTTTAGTTGTTTTAGTTGATATTGGTTATTATTTAAGTTTTTGGTCATTTTTTTAGGTCTGACGACAACAATGCTATATTATTGGCAGATTCAGGCCCCTTGGTTATTCATTTTTTTCTAATTTGGTTATTTTTCCAGAAATGTTAAAATCTGTTAAATAAATGTAAAGAATAATAAATGTAAAAAAAAAGGAAAAATCTTAATTAATTCACAAAGCGCTATAAATCAAGTTATTGTATTTTATACACTAAGTTACAATGCAATACTATTGTTACACAAGTACATCCTTTTGTTTTTTATATCCGGAACGTTTCCCAAAATTCAATATGCATTGTCAAATATTCCGCAAATAGGTCCAAATAAGCTAAAAGCTCCTTATATTTGTTGTTGATGAATGTAAGTAATTTATTAGAACGGGCGCTCCGATTTGAGTTCCTATCCAAGGAAGAGGGTGTTTTTTTATATCAAAACGCACCTACAGCTGATTTGACTTTCGTAGCCAATGAATTGCGTAAGATACAAGTGCCACATGGTAAAGTAACCTGGCAGATCGACAGAAATGTCAATACCACCAATGTGTGTATTGCAAATTGCAAATTTTGCAATTTTTTCCGTCGCCCTGGTCATGAAGATAGCTACATTACCGATATTGAAAGCTACAAACAAAAGATAGAGGAAACTTTTAAATACGGTGGCGACCAACTGCTGCTGCAAGGTGGCCATCACCCGGATTTAGGTATTGAGTTTTACAAAAACCTTTACAAGCAATTAAAGGAACTTTATCCTACGCTAAAACTACATTCTCTCGGCCCACCTGAAATTGCGCATATTTCCAAGTTGGAGAACATGAGCCATATTGAAGTTTTGACACAATTGAAAGAAGCAGGACTAGACTCGCTACCTGGAGCGGGGGCTGAAATTCTCAATGATCGTGTGAGACGGCTTATATCAAAAGGAAAATGCGGTGGTAAAGAATGGTTAGATGTTATGCGGGCAGCCCATAAAATCAATCTACCAACTTCTGCCACCATGATGTTTGGTCATATCGAAACGATAGAAGAACGTTTTGAACATTTGGTGTGGATTCGCGAAGTACAGGATGAAAAACCTCAGGAATCCCATGGATTTATTGCGTTCATCCCTTGGCCTTTCCAAGATGATGGCACCTTATTGAAAAGACTGCGCGGTATTACCAATAATGTAACGAGCGAAGAATATATCCGCATGATTGCCTTAAGCCGCATTATGCTTCCTAATATTAAAAATATACAAGCTTCCTGGCTCACCGTCGGAAAGCGCACAGCGCAATTATGTCTGCACGCTGGAGCGAACGATTTCGGCTCAATTATGATCGAAGAAAATGTTGTTTCGGCAGCTGGTGCACCACATCGGTTTACGTCAAAATCTATACAGGAAGCTATTTTGGAAGCTGGATTCAGCCCACAACTACGAACTCAAAAGTATGAGTTTCGCGAACTACCAGCCCATATGGTCGAACAGGTCATTAACTATTAATACGATACATTGAAAGACGTCATAAGAAATATTGAAGCAATTATATTTGCTTCTGCGGAAGGAATAGATCTTGCCGATATCAAACAGATTTTGCAGGAAGCCTTAGCCATCGAAGTATCCATGGAAGAGCTACGTGACTTGATTAAAAAAATTGAAACGAAGTACCAGGACGAAGACTATGTACTCGAATTACGCTATATCAACAACGCCTATCAGTTTTTGACAAAAGCTGTTTATCATGAATCGATACAACAGCTCCAAAATCACAATAACAAGCGAAAACTAAGTCAATCAGCACTAGAAACGCTCGCAATCATTGCCTACAGACAACCGATAACAAAATTAGAAGTGGAGCAGATTAGAGGTGTCAGCTGTGATTACTCTATTCAACGGTTACTGGAAAAGAAGTTAATCAAAATTGCTGGAAAAGCAGATAGTATCGGAAAACCATTACTTTATGCAACAAGCCAGCAGTTCATGGATCACTTCGGAATCAATGGTGTGAGAGATCTCCCTCAATTGAAAGACATCGTTACCGAGGACAATGCGATTGGCGAAACAAATGAATAAATAAAATAAAATAAATTTTTATTTTCAAAATACAATTCAACATACTGATTAACAGAAAAATAAAGCTTAATATTTTTTTAAAAAAAAGTTTTAAAAAATAGTTTTCTTCTCTAATTTTACAACATTGAATAAGAAACAATAAAGTATTATTTTATGAACACGGCAACTTTAGCTAACGAAGATCTTGAAGAAGTAAAATTCGCATCTTTCAACGGTCCTGATGACGATGATGATGATTTCGATGATGATTTCGATTTACCTGAAATCGACTCGATTGGAGGATTGGATGACTTCGATGATGACGATGAATTTTAATATTTTAGTGCGATATAACACTACCTATTAAAACACCAGAGTATCATTAAAAAATAAGGCGTTCAATTTGATTGAACGCCTTATTTTTTACTTTACTTGATCGATCAATTTATGTAATTCCATCTTGGGAATCATTCCGCTTTGTCGCCATACCTGTTGGCCATTTTTGAACAACACGAAAGTAGGCACGCCACTTACCTTATAAATCGAAGCAATTTTTGGATTCTTATCCACGTCAATCTTAATGATAGACAAATCATCTTGATAAAATTCCTTTACATCCTGTAAAACCGGCGCCATAGTCTGGCAGGGACCGCACCACGTCGCAAAAAAATCCACCAAAACCAGCGAATTTGATTGAATAATCTGGTCAAAAGTAGCCATTATTGATTCTCCTTTACTTCTTCTTGCAATGCCTTATACCCACCTTGGATATTGCATATATGTTTAAATCCTTTAGCACTCAAAATAGATACAGCTACTGCACTCCTATAACCTGATTGACAGTGTACATACAGCTGTTGATTGTCTTTTTTAAGCGTAGAACCAAAATTAACGAAATCTGTTAATGGAATATTCATTGCATTGTAAATATGTCCATTACCAAATTCTTTATCTGTTCTTACATCCACAATATGACCTTGATCTGATCTTTTCATGAATTCCCCTGCACTGATATTACTCAACGAGACTACATCTTCGCCACTTTTCCAAGTTTCAATGCCGCCTTCTAAAACCCCAATAATATGGGTATAACCTAACTTTAATAAATGATGATAAACCGTATCTTGACTATCTATGTCTGTAATCAATAAAAGCTTTTGGGCTTTATTGGGAAACACGTGCGCCAAAAAGTGATCAAAAGGACCTTTAAAGCCTATATTTATTGATTTAGGTACAAATCCTTGTAGGAATATATCGCCAGGTCGCGCATCAAGAACTTGGATAGCTGTTTCACGACGCAATTTTTTAAATTCTTTCAACGTTAGTCGTGGTAAATCTGAAGCGGGTTGCGACATCTCGACCTGATGACTCTTCGATTCCGCATGTAATTGCATTTGACCATTAAACAGTACTAAACAAACCCCACATAATGTGATAAAAACTCTACGCATATATTTTACTATTTAAAAGGAATAAGCAGCTTTTCCAATTCCTCAATTTTACCATTGTATATATTTAAGTCCACATTGCCCTGAATCCCTCTGACAGTACCTTTTTCAGAAAATTGCCAAAAAGCCCAATGGTCTTTGGGGTTCTCAACCCAAAAGTTATAATTTGCAATCCACAACGTATAAGCTGCAAATTCCTTTTCCAAAAAGTCACTATAAAACTTATCTCCGGAGTAAAGAATGGGTTTTACTTTGTAGTGGGCTTCGACTTCTTCAAGCCAACGTTTTAGCCCAACTTTCAAGCTATCCATAGATTGTTGTTTTGGATGCTCCTCAATATCCAAGACCGGCGGAAGATCGCCAGACTGTAGTTTAACCTTCCGAATAAAATTCTTCGCTTGCTTGACCGAGTTCTCATTGGGTCTAAAATAATGGTAGGCGCCTCTCAAAACTGCCCTATTTTCCGTTTTACTCCAATTTCGACTAAACTTATCATCAATTCCTTTTTCACCCATTGTCGCCCTGATAAACACAAAATCTATCGGAAAATGATCATTGATTGTGCTTACCTTTTGCCAATCTATTTCTTCCTGATAGGTAGACACGTCTATGCCAAACACCTTATCATCGTGCTTGCTCATAATCTCAATATTACGAATATCATATTTAGCTTCCTTCGTCAGAGACTTGTCTTTGGAGGTAGCCACGCGAAAATAGTATATAATTCCAGCCCGATAATGCCACACAACAAGACAGAGGAAAAGCACCAGCATTCCTGCTATCATCCAAATCCACTTTGTTCCACTAACTTGACTTCCTTTTGTACTTGTTTTCTTTCTTTTTGATCGCTGTTGTGCCATAGCACGATGAAGTTACGGCAATAGCAATTAACTCGCAAAATTTTCGCAACAATTTATATTTTTGTGTATGATCGTATACAACCCCAAAGACTGGCTTTCGGCAACTTTCAAGTTGCATAAATCAGATACCTTCAAAAAGTTACTGCCATTTCTTGTTTTGATAGCGTTTTATTCCTGGATGATTGCCTTTCTTGAATTGGAATACCTCAAACTAAATGAAAAGAGCTGGGTCAAAAACATTACCATTGTCCACAACCTACTCGGTTTTGTTATATCGCTTTTACTGGTATTCCGAACAAACACGGCCTATGACCGCTGGTGGGAAGCCAGAAAACAATGGGGTACATTGACCAATGTTAGTAGAGCCTTTTCGTACAAACTAAATGCCATGCTGGATGTAGATGACAAAGTGAATCGTAGTTTTTTCAGAAAGGCAATCCCCCTATTCGCAGAAACACTATACGATTTTTTAAGATCGGATTACACGAAGTTTATGCTCGACGAAAACGAACACCCTGAGTTAAAGGCTTTGGATAATAAAAAACATGGTCCGAACCAAGTCTCTACCATGATCTTCCACAAAATCAATGATCTATATAAAGAAGGAACTATAACTGGCGATCAGCTTATTATCCTTAATGAGGAAATTATTACCATGACACATGTTTGTGGAGCTTGTGAGCGTATTAAAAACACCCCAATACCATTAGCATATAGTGCATTTATCAAGAAGTTCATTATCTTCTATACCATGACCCTTCCAGTAGGTTACGTTTTTTCCATCGGTTACTTTGTTGTGATTGCTGTACCATTCATCTTATATGTTTTAGCATCTCTTGAGTTAATTGGCGAGTCCATTGAAGAGCCATTTGGTATCGACCAGGACGATTTACCGATCGACAAAATTGCGGCCAACATCAGGAAACACTGCCATGAGATTATCCCTGCATAGACTTTTTTAAAAACAATCTAGCTCATTTTCAAACGCTAAGACTAGCTATAGAAAATAAGTTTTGTAAATCTATTCGAAATTTCTACTTTTGTCGCGGAGAGTTGGCAGAGTGGTCGAATGCGGCGGTCTTGAAAACCGTTAACTGTCACAGGTTCGGGGGTTCGAATCCCTCACTCTCCGCAGAAAAAGCCTTTCAGAAATGAAAGGCTTTTTGCTTTTGCCCCTTTATTCTCCCCCATCAAAAGATCAATTTTCTTATAGTACCATTCCATTCGAATTATCAGAGCGTTACCTACAAGAAAACAACATTTCACACAACTCTTCTTTGCCACATGCACTCTTTTTCACTTTTTTCATTCTTTTATGTAATAATCTGTAATTCATAACATCTAATAAGCAGAATATTCTAGAAAACCATAATTACTAATTTTAAATTCAATTCTTATGAAAACTATTGTTCTTCGTATCAATAAAGATCTACCGAACTATTTATGCCATTTCACCAAAGTCGCTATTTCAATACTTTTACTTATGATTTACGGATCGGTATTTGCACAAAAAAAATATGATTTTCAGGTCAGTATCTATGGAAAAGGAACACCAATCATTCTTATTCCAGGATATAGCTGTAGTGGAACCGTATGGACAGAAACTGTAAATCACCTAAAAGACAAATACGAATGTCACGTGCTTACACTTCCTGGCTTCGCAGGACAAGCAGCTATTAAAGAAGCATTGCTTGAGACTATGCGCAATGAAATCATAGCATATACAGAGGTAAAAAAAATGCAAAATCCGATTCTTCTAGGTCATAGTTTAGGTGGCTTTTTGAGTCTCTGGATCGCAAGCACCGCACCTTCGCTATTTCAAAAAGTTATTGTTGTGGACGGAGTACCGTTCTACCCGGGCATGCAGAACCCAAATACAAGTGTAGAGGAAGTAAAAAAGTTTGTCGATAAAGATGCACTTATCGCACAATTTACTTCGATGGGAGACCAACAACTTAGTGCCTATGCTAACAATATAGCACGACAGCTGGTAACCGATTCTATAAAAGCCAAAACAATAGCCGAATGGCAAGTACAGAGCGATAGAGTTACATTAGCATCTGCTTTTTATGAAATGATGACGACGGATATCCGTCAGGATCTTGCTAAAATTACCATCCCCGTTTTGGTACTAGGTAGTAAGTACGAAACGCTGGAAAAATCACAACAGATTCTTTCCGAACAATATAAGTATGTGAAAAAGCTAACTTTACACAATACCAACAGTAAGCATTTTATTATGTATGATCAGCCAATATGGTTTTTTAAAGAACTAGATACATTTTTAAAATAACCCGATGACCAACAAAGAAAACTTTGAGATTATTTACAAAGAATATGCGCCGGCCATCCGCAAGTTATGCCTCAGTTATACCGGAGACCGAGATAATGCAGAAGATTTAATCCAAGAGACCTACCTTCATTACTGTATGGAAAAAACTCGACAGTTTTCGCAACGATGCCAAATTAAGCACCTGGATCTACAGAATAGCGATCAATAATTGCTTGACGAGTATGCGAAAAAAACATCAACATTTAAAAAAAATAACCGACACAAGCTGCATCGATATACCAGAGGATTCATCGAATGAAAAAATACAGCAGATTGATCTGCTGTACAAATGTATCAGCAAGCTAAAAGAAGCTGATAGAGTACTGATCACATTGGTATTAGATGAAAAACCTTATGAGCAAATAGCAGAAATTACGGGAATTACAGAGAATAATCTCCGTGTAAAAATCCATAGAATTAAAAAGGAATTAACCGAAATTTTCCATAAATATGCAAGACTTTAACGATTTACAACATCTTTGGAAACAGGATAGCAAACAAAATATCTTGTCCCCAAAACACCTGAATAAGGCCAAAAACTTTCGTCAAGAATTAATAAGGAAAGAAATAGGCGGTGCTGTTTTATTGCTTGCAACAGGATTAATTATTCTTACTCTGGCATATTTCCTTGATTTTAGGCATAAAACGCTCGCATTGTACACATCGATGTTTATCGTATCCTTCCTTTGTTTTATACAGGCATACTTAATGTTGACTACTGCACGTAAAGTCAAAAAGATCAACGAAGTAGCTTTACCTACTAAACATTTACAACAGTGGCAACAGTTTGATTCCTTTCGAAAGAAAAGAATTCATTGGAACATGCCGATTTATCATCTACTTCTCGGTATAGCGATCTCGATCTATCTTCGGGAAATCCTAGCGGGTGCTAGTTTCCACTATTATTTACTGACTTACCTTCCAACCTATAGCTGGATTCTATTTTCCTACTTTTATCTGGGCAAAAGACAACTCGCTAAAATTGATCGATCAATCAACGAAGTTATTTTTGAATTACAGGAGTTAGAACGACAGTTCGGGAATTGAAAAATCGGATTATATATGCTCCTAAAAAATACATTCATGGTTACATTTTTAATTGCAATAAATAAGCTAAAACAAGATTATGATCACATCTAAAGCGAACATATCGTCCACGGCAGAGCCCGCTATCTCCAATATGACATCGAAAAGTGGGTTACCCCTTAAAAATAACCAACTGGTATTCAACTACATTTCTATTTAAGAGTGCTAAAACTGCTTTTAAACAAAGAAAAATGTAAAATAAGTTTTGTAATTCTACCCAAAATTTCTACTTTTGTCGCGGAGAGTTGGCAGAGTGGTCGAATGCGGCGGTCTTGAAAACCGTTAACTGTCACAGGTTCGGGGGTTCGAATCCCTCACTCTCCGCAGAAAAAGCCTTTCAGAAATGAAAGGCTTTTTGCTTTTTAGCCCAATTTATTCCCTTACTCTTCTTAAGAACTTACCTCAAGTTTATATCCTTTACCACGTATAACCGTAATTTTGATATTCGGATCAAACTCCAATTTTTTTCTAAGTTTTGATATAAACATATCTAAACTGCGCCCAACAATAATCCCCTCATCTTCCCAAATTTCTTTTTGCAGCCGTGTTCGCGCTATCGTTTGGTTAGGAGACAAGGCGAAAATATGCAACAGACGGGTTTCCGTTCCAGTGAGATCTATGGTATTTTCATTAATGACCATTTCTCGCTCCTGCGGATTAAACAAAACGGCCCCAAAGGTTAAAATACTGTTATTTTGATCGTCTAACACAGCGCTTCGCCTCCGATCCGATTTCCAAAAAAAGAATCCAGCAAATGCTAAAAACAACAGGATACCAAGAAAATAGCTATTCGCTGCTGTATTTATCCCGCTAGGTTTAAATTTAATATTGATCATGTAACATCCTTTAGGTTGCACTCTACCTCTACAAGCAATAATATCATCTTTTTTATTATGGGAAATAGCATACCCATAAGCTACACTCGAATTGCCACAGTTGAGGACGTTAACGACATAATCACGGGCAAGAGGATCATTGACCAACAGGCGCTGAATAACACTCACCAGTGAGTCTGGTTTAAAGGTGATTTCATTCTCAAACCTGATCTGATATTCATTTTCTTGAATCTTTTCTATCGGAAGTACCCTTGATCTACTGTCTCCAGACTGCGTAAGCAGTTCATCTCCTACCCTCCTAAGCAAAACTTCTCTCCTAGCGCTATCAAAATCGTCTGTGCCAGTCATATCAAAAGCAACAAAGGCCATCGCAATAAACAAGAGTATTATGCCGCCATACAAGTACTTGCGGTTCCCTGAGAAAATATTTCGGCTTTCAGACATACGATTTACAATTTATTTACAAAGATTACATCACTATTTACAATCTAAATCCCTCTATATAAGTATCATCAAAGTATTTTTGTTACATCACTCTAAAAAAGATACGAGAGAAAAAAAGTTTGAACGGCTCTAATTTACTGGGATAAATCTAATGTTCATTAAACTTTTAAAAATATGAAAAAAATTATCTACGTATTGGTTTTACCGCTCGCTATAGGAAGCGGCTTGGCCTTTGCCAATCGCGAAATCAAAAATGAAACCTTTAAAAAAACGGCCCCGAATTCACACACTCCTACTGAAATGACCGCCGAAATGAATAAATGGGAAGCGAGCCCCAATGGTATAAAGTTCAAAAAATGGCAAGAATCTCCCGAAGGTATAAAAGTACTTGACAATGCTGCGAAAATAAAGAATCAAATAAAGAATTCTGCCAACATAGAGGCGGTTGTAACTTCTCTTTATCTTCCACTAGGTGCACAGTTAGGTTTTGGAGTGATGGTTAGGATTAATCGTGAAGACTATATTCTAAGTTTTGGTCTGGAAAATTCTAATGAATTTCAACAATTGAAAAGTCTGAAAGTAAACGACAAAATAACGATAAGGGGTCGTACCGTCATGTACGCACCTAAGTATTCGTATCCAATAGTAGCGGGCAACTATGTACAAAAAGCTAACAAAATAATTTATAAACGCATCCCTAACCAAGGCGGTTGCTGAGTAACCTTCCTACCACTCCGCAAGAAAAGCCTTTCAGCATTGAGGGGCTTTTTTGCAAACCACTAGAAAAATTTCGACAGCCTAGCAAGCGTCCTAAATTGATTGAAAGGACAAAATAACAAGTGAATTGGTCAAATCGGATCAAAAACGAACAAACTAGAACATAGCATAAAAAAAACTGATTATCAACAATTAAGAAAAAAAAATACAGAAAGTACTTGAGAAAAACCTCAGTTTTTAAAAAAAATACTGTGGAATCCATTCTTCTCTGTCATCATAATAATGAGTAACAACAAAGTGTTAACCTAAAGATGACGATCATGGCAGAATTAAATCAAAAAACGCAAGAAACGGAAAAAAAAAAAAATAAGAAGCAGAAAAATGGCTCCTAAAGTAGATTTAACAGCCATGGTAGACCTCGCATTTCTTCTCATTACATTCTTTATGTTGACCACAACATTAAATAAACCTTCTGCAATGGATATCGCCATGCCAGACAAAATTAAATCAGATGTAGAAAGTTCGGTTCTTATTGATGAAAACCGCACGGCGACTCTTATTCTAGGCGAAGGAAAATTCATGTGGTATCATGGGGATTTCAAAAAACCGATCAGCTCTTCAAAAGTACCGGTAGATATCGAGAAAGGGCTCCCAGCCGTTATTGCACAGTTAAAAGCTAAGATAAGCACCATGCCCAATACAAAGGACATGATTGTATTGATTAAGCCTAGCAAAGAAGCGCGCACAAAAGATGTTATTCAGACGATAGATCAATTGAAGGGCCAGCATATCGCACGTTACGTGATCAGTAAAACGCAAATCGAAGAAGAAAAGCAATTGCTCGCTGCACTCCAGTAACATTGATTTGATCGATATCCTATCCATGCATTGAGTCAACCTATTGAACGAGCCTTTTATAGGTAAAATCAATTAATATCATCAAAAAACGTGGAAATGCTTTCTATCTGATGAAATAGACAATAACAAGTTTACCGAAAGGTCGTATGATCGATCTTTCGGTAGATTCCAGATCCGTACCGTAAATTATCTTTTATCCAGATTGTTCCAATAACGTTCCACATTCTCTTTTACCTCAACCGGTAGGGACGCATAATTGTCTGAAAACGTTGTCTGACCATAACCATCTGCTTCCTCCGCACGGAGACGGTAAAACTTATTCTTATAAAGAACTAGTCCAATACAACTAAGCTGCTTTTGTAGATCATCCTTTGGATGCCTTGAATAGATAAATAATGCATCCAATTTACCATCCTTATCGGCATCAAAAAATGCCTTCCGAGATTCCCAAACCGACGTAACGATCCCTTCTTCGGATATCAATTCATCAGCCACAAGCTGCCACATTCCATCGATCTGCTGAAATTGTTGTACATAAAGTTTGTCGGGGTCGGCACCCCGTTCCTCTTTTGAAAACACAATATAATTATCTTCTTTTGGAGTTTGAATGCGTTCCACTTGTAACACACGCTTCCCCTTAAATGGAAAACCAGAAGATTGAAAATTTTCCTTATTGATCGAAATTGTTGTAACCTGCGCCTCAGCAGCATAAAATCCCATCGATAATAGGATTAAAAGAACGTATTTTCCCATATGTTTTTCCCTTAGTATTGAGTCAATTTACTGACAATAAAAGAGAATTACAATATTTCAACGAGACATCTTTACATCCAAGTGATGCGATTCTCTATAAATGTCACTACATTTAATCCAGACAAACATCATGAAGAAGTTTCTGATCCAGCTATAGGTCTTTATTCATGAGCTTAGATCATACGCCGATGAAACAGGATATTCAAACACTCGATGATATTAAAGTATTAGTAGATCAATTCTATACGACGATACGTAACGACACTTTGCTCGGACCTATTTTTAAAGAACGAATCCAAGACAATTGGACTATACATCTTGAAAAGATGTATAGTTTTTGGCAGACTATCCTACTGGATGAACATAGCTATTTTGGCAGCCCCTTTCCACCCCATATTAACTTGCCCATTGATGCGCAACATTTTGGTCAATGGCTCAAATTATTCGAAGCAACAGTAGATCGCCTATACAGTGGACAAAAGGCCGAAGAAGCCAAATGGCGTGCGCAGAAAATGGCACAAATGTTTCAGTTCAAACTGGAATACCTACATGCAAACCCCAACAAGAAACCATTGATCTAAAGTTAGCCTACAAAGCCCACTTGATAGCATTGTTAAATAAAAAGAAAAATTAATCCATAAAAAAAGCCCTTGGAAATTTCCAGGGCTTTTTTAGTTGATGTGATTCAATTTATGCTTTTTCTTCTTTTAAGGAAGTAGAATCTTTTTTGGGTTCCTTTTCTTCAAAACCTGAGCGTAAAATTTCATCCCATAAGGAAGAACTTACTCCAAAACCTTTTTCTGGATCCGAATAATGGTGCAACATATGGTGCTGTTTGATCCGTTTGAAAATACCGCTTTTAAAATTAGCATGGTGCATTGCATAATGACATTCATCATAGATCAAATACCCCACCATAAAACCTGAGAAGAAGCAGGCTAAGATAAACTCATTTGAAAAAAACAATGTAAAACCAAGATACACCAAAAGAGCTAGTGGAATACTCGCTGACAATGGCATCACCAAACGCATACGGTCTCTTGGGTAATCATGATGCACACCATGGAAAATAAAAGCGATGCGCTTTCCCCATTCCGTTGTCGGGTGAAAATGAAATACCCAACGATGTAATGCATATTCAAAAGCAGTCCAAAAAGCTAAACCAAAAATAAAATACCCAATGTATGTTAAAAAGGAAATCTCTCCCCAAACTAGCGCTTTATACGAAAAGAAAACAACCACGGGTACATAGAAAATCAAAGGTACACTCCAATGCACTTTCGTCAAAGACTCTAAAAAGTCATTGTTGAACATGCGCGTAGATTCCGTAGAATTTGAAACATAATTACGCTTTGCCATAATACTATTTTTATTATTCCCTCACAAAAATAAGTATTTTAAGCACAAATGAAGAAGGTTTCTGATGAGAAAAACAAAATAACTGACCTTTTTAATAAAAAGGTTAAACAACAATCATTACCCCAATTAAGCTAAACCCTTTTTATTGCATCTATTACCCTAAATTTCACTCTTTTTCGCTTTAATCAACTAAAATCTCAGCACGAGAAAATTGACAAATCCAAGACAGTTGCTTATTTAAAGTTGACTGTTCCACCGGCCATTTTCTTTTCTACACGTTGTTCTGGTTTTCCATAAACATCAATCACACCGCCACCACGTGTTTTGGTTTCGATGGAATCAGTTGCAAAAACATCCGCTTTTCCCCCGCCATTGACAGTAACTACCGTTGTGGCTGTCTTAAAGTCTTTACCTTCATATTTGCCACCAAAATTCGAAATGATCTCCTGTCTGTTTGCTTTTCCATACAAAGCGATTGTGGCACCTGAGGTCACTTTTATTTCAGCTGTTTTTACCGCTGTATAGAGATCAACCAGGCCACCTTCTGAAGCATATACTTTTAAGTGGTCAACAGCAACTGGATTATTTGTAGTTGCAAATACCTTAGCTCCTTTTTTTGCTTCCACATTGTTTAAACTCTTGTAATATACCTTCACAGAGATATCCCCCCCCTGCAGCATATTCAACGTATTCATTTTCAAAACCAAGGATCCATTTGTGTTGACCACCTTAACATTCTCGTGATTCTGTCCTTCAAACGTCACTAAGGACTCGTCCGACTTAATCAACTCCACCTGAATCTTGTCCGTCGCTACAACCGAAGAAAAATCGCCAACATTTTGCTTCACCTGCCCAAACCCCATTTGGGCAATTAATAAAAGAATTACACTGACTCCTAAAAATTTCATATTTACTTGACTTTTTATTGTTGTTCGTCAAAAAATAAGCCAATTCCTATTAAGAACAATATTTTTAACCTATTTTGACATAAAAAAGGCGCCCTTAGATATGGCGCCTTTATGATCTATTTTTTCAGCCTATGCTTATAGTTTGCTATTAACGTCTACTGCATTCAAATCAGCGAACGCTTCTTTCAGACGAGCAACAAATGTTTCTTCACCTTTACGTAACCAAACGCGTGGATCATAATATTTTTTATTTGGAGAATCAGTTCCTTCTGGGTTACCGATTTGACCTTGCAAATAATCATGGTTTTTCGCTTCATAAGCTCTTACACCATCCCAGAACGCCCATTGCATATCCGTATCAATGTTCATTTTGATCGCGCCATATGAAATCGCTTCTGCAATTTCTTCCGGAGAAGAACCAGAACCACCGTGGAATACGAAGTTTACTGGCTTTTCAGCAGTAAGATTATATTTCTCACGAATATATTCTTGTGAATTATGTAATATAACTGGTTGCAATTTCACATTACCTGGTTTGTAAACACCATGAACATTACCAAATGCAGCTGCCACTGTAAATTTGTCAGATACTTTAGACAATTCTTCAAAAGCATAGGCAACTTCTTCCGGTTGGGTATACAGTTTTGAACTATCTACATCCGAGTTGTCAACACCGTCTTCTTCACCACCTGTAACACCCAGCTCGATCTCCACAGTCATACCAAGTGGTTTCATACGCGCTAAGTATTTAGCTGAAATTTCAATATTTTCTTCAATTGGCTCTTCCGATAAATCCAACATGTGAGAAGAGAACAATGGTTTTCCGTGTTGCGCAAAGAATTTCTCGCCAGCGTCCAACAAACCGTCGATCCAAGGTAAAAGTTTCTTAGCTGCGTGATCTGTATGCAGAATAACTGCTACACCATAATGCTCAGCTAATAAATGAACATGTTGTGCTGCAGATACCGCTCCCAATACGCAAGCTTGTAAATTATCGTTGTTTAAGGTTTTACCAGCGTAGAATTGCGCTCCACCATTTGACAATTGAATAATTACAGGAGAATTTACTGCTTTCGCAGTTTCCATAACCGCATTGATAGAGTTTGTTCCGATAATGTTTACCGCAGGCAAAGCAAACTTATGTTTCTTCGCAACCTCAAACAACTCTTGTACTTGATCTCCTGTCAATACACCTTTAAAATCTTTTAGGCTCATATTTCTGTTATTGATTTATTTTAATCTTTCATTAAACTTGAAGCTACTAAATTATTAAAAATTATTATTACTTCCTAATTTTTACAGTGTACTAAATACACTATCATTTCACATGGGATATAGAATTTTAACAAATCATAAAACCCCGACTGTTCAATTGAATAGGAACTTTCCGATTACTCCTTTTTCAATGGCATTGATAACAAAATATCCACAATTGTCCTTAAATCACAGAAAAGACACCATAGAAATATTCAGAAATATGAATTATTTTAAAAATTGTATCGGGATTGATTAAATTTGGATTCACCAAATTGTCACTATTATGCTACAAGTATACGGTATCAAAAATTGTAACACAGTAAAAAAAGCACTTACATGGTTGGAAGACAATAATGTTCCCTTTCAATTTCATGACTTCAAAAAAGAAGGCGTCAGTGTAGATAAATTAAAAGAATGGGAAACACAGGTAGACTGGCAGGCTCTAGTGAATAAAAAGGGAACCACATGGAAAAAGTTATCTCCAGAAACTCAAGAGCAAGTCATTGACAGTGATAGTGCCAATAAAGTACTTCAGGAAAATACAAGCATGATTAAACGTCCTGTTATTGAATACAACAAAGGTATATTACTCGGTTTTAATGAAGCAGAGTACGTAACAAATTTAAAATAGTTCCACAAAGCTTCCCGGAATGGAGGTTCTAAAAAGCCTCCAATTATCCAAAATAAACCTTTAAGGCCCCTTTTTATCCCTTATATTATGAAACGTCGTTTGCGTTTTTTTTGGCTCAATGTACTTTTCATTGTATATTGGAGCAAATAAACATAATTTAAGTAGACGTATGATGAAAAGAATTGCACTGGCTTCTTTAAGCCTTGTTGCGTTGAGCTATGCTTATCCGGCCTTTGCACAGGAGAAAACATCCAATTACAGCTATACAGAGGCCTTTGCACCCTTGTTTTTTAAAAATAATGGCAATGAATATCGTTCCGCAGCGGGAAAACCGGGCCCTGCTTACTGGCAAAATGCAGCCGACTATAAAATTCAGGCTTCCCTGAACGATCAAAATGATCAAATTACAGGATCTGTCGAGATTACCTATAGCAACAATAGTCCAGACAATATGAACTATCTGTGGTTACAATTAGATCAAAATATGTTTTCACAACATGGCCGCGGTCAATTGATCTCCCCCTTAACCAACAGCCGTTACGGTGATGGCAACTCAACTTTTGATGGTGGATATCAGATACAATCTGTTACGGATTTAAACGGAAATACGATCGAACATATTATTGACGATACCCGCATGCAGCTTCGACTTCCTGCGGCGTTAAAGAGCAAGGGCGGAAAAATAACTTTTAAGATTAAATACCAATACACCGTTCCTAAATACGGTGCGGACCGTACAGGTATACTTGACACAAAAAACGGAAAAATCTATGCCATTGCACAATGGTTCCCAAGACTGTGTGTCTATGACGACATTAGAGGTTGGAATACGCTTCCCTATACAGGACCCGGAGAGTTCTATCGTGAATTCGGAAATTACCAGGTTGAGATCACTACCCCGGCAAACCACATGGTTGTATTGGGTGGCGAATTGTTAAACCCACAAGAAGTATTTACAGCTGAACAACTCAAGCGATATCAACAGGCACAACGCAGCGACGAAACCGTGATCATCCGCTCCGCCGAAGAAGTTAACGCAAAAAACTCCAGGCCCGACAAGAAAACCTTAACCTGGAAATATCAACTTAATAATGCGCAAGACATTGCCTGGGCGTCCTCTACGGCATTTATATTAGATGGCGCGAAGATCAATCTACCTAGTGGAAAAAAATCCCTCGCTTTGTCAGCCTATCCAATTGAAAGTAACAGTAACAATGCCTGGGAACGCTCGACAGAATATACGAAAGCTGCAATTGAAATCTATTCAAAAAGCTGGTTTGAATATCCTTACCCTGTAGCAGTCAATGTAGCCTCCAATGTCGGTGGAATGGAATATCCAGCCTTGTCGTTCTGTGGCAATCAGGCCAAAGCAGGCTCACTTTGGGGTGTTACCAACCACGAGTTTGGTCACAATTGGTTCCCAATGATTGTCGCATCCAACGAACGTGAACATGGCTGGATGGATGAAGGGTTCAATACATTTATTAACGAACTCGCAACAAAGGAATTCAACAATGGCGAATATTATCGTAATCAGGCGAGCAGATCCTACATCTTTACTGCCCGTAATCTTGAACCGATCATGAGTACACCGCAAAACATGAAAGAGCGTAATATTGGTGCTCTGGTCTACTATAAGCCCGCTTATGGACTGAAATTATTGCGAAACGAAATCATCGGTCCTGAGCGCTTCGATTACGCCTTTAAAAAGTATATCCAAGAATGGGCTTACAAACACCCTACTCCGGAGGATTTCTTTAAAGCTATTGAAAATGGTGCTGGAGAAAACCTAAACTGGTTCTGGCGCGGGTGGTTTGTCAACAACTGGCAAATGGACCAAGGTATAAAATCGGTATCCTATGTCAACAACGAGCCAAAATTTGGCGCACTTGTCACCGTAGAAAACCTTGAAAAATTACCGATGCCAGTTATTGTTGAAGCTACAACCGTATCGGGCAAGAAGATTCGAAAAAAACTACCAGTGGAAATCTGGGAAAGAAACGACGTATGGCAATTTAAAATACCGACCACAGAGCCACTGCAATCTGTACAGTTAGATCCGGACATGGTCATGCCGGACAAGAACCCAGACAATAATTCGTGGAAAGCAAATTAGCAGATTTTCAAAATCTATTCGTTATTTTTGGCTAGAGAACAATCATGAAGGTACGGCGTAAACAAAACGGCAAATACCCTGTTCATTCATAGATTGAAAATACATAACTATATTTATTCACATGAAAATCTTACAAACGATTCTAAGCTGCTTACTTATTACGCTAATGAGTGGACATCTTGTTGCACAGGAAAAAACCAAGGGGATTATTATGGAACTTGTCAGCGGTGAGAAAATTGAGGCTGCACAAATTCAAAATTTAAGAACCAAGGCTGAAGTACAGACCAATAGAGATGGCTCCTTTGCAATTGACGCCAATATTAACGACCTCTTGTTAATCAAGGCTGTGGGATATGAACAAGATACTGTCTTCATTTATGATACCAGCTTACGCAGAGTCTATTTGAACAGAATGAATAATGTTATCGAACTCAGTGAAGTTGTCGTAGAACGGATGACAGACAGCAGACTTGCTGCTGAAATCCAACGCGAGAAGACTTTAGGAAAGTATTCTGACGCGAGTCAAAACCGTGGCGGAGTACGGATTTCTCCAAGCCGCATATTTAGCAAAGAGGGAAAACAAGCCCGTTCAAATTACAAACTTCTGATCGCAGAACGCGAGAAAAGAGCAGTTGATCGAAAATTCACTGAAAATCTGATCAAAGAATTGACTCCGCTCAATGGTTCGGATCTAGCCCTGTTTAAGGAAAGATTTAGACCCTCCTATAAATTTATTCAAAACAGCAGCCAAGAAACTCTGAAGGTCTATATCATGGATAGCTATAAAAAATTTAACGAGAAAAAATAAAAAACAAACACTTTTATCACGTGATTGTCAGAAGGTTTTAAACTGTAATAATTTTTATTTCAGTTTAAAACCTTTTCTGTTACTTTGTGTTATAATTTAGAAAAATCAGCAGAGGATGTTACACAACTTGAGGTTCGCAACAGCATTACACATTATGGTTCTGGCACAGCTAGAAGAGTCAAATCAATGGCTTTCTTCTGAATATATTGCGTCAAGCATCCAGGTCAATGCAAGTGTGGTTCGCAAAGAAATTGCATCTCTCAAAACAGCATCTTTACTAACGAGTAAAGAAGGTAAGGGCGGCGGTATTCGCATAAATCCCGAGAATCCAACGATTACCTTGGCTGATATTTATATCAGCACCAAGCAAACCGATTTCGGCGGGAAATTTAACAGTCCCAATCCGGCCTGTGTTGTTGGCAAAAATATCAACTCCAAACTCCAGGATCTGTATCAGGAAGTCGACACTGATATTGTACAGCGTTTGGAAAAGATAACCTTAGCTGATTTTAGCAAAACATTTAATTAAAGGAAGCATGAAAGTAGCAGTAATTGGATCCACAGGATATGTAGGATCTCATCTCGTAAAAGAATTGGTAGACCGTAACTATGACGTAGTCGCCATCGCCCGCCACCTCGAAAATATTCCATCGAGTGAAAAAGTAACCAAGCTCCAAGTAGATATCAATGATAATAATCAATTGGTTTCTGCTCTAAAAGGTGTTGATATTGTTGTTTCGGCTTTCAATGCCGGATGGACAAACCCTAATCTTTATGAGGATTTTACAAAGGGTGCATTGGCAATCCAACAAGCTGTTAAAGATGCCGGTATCAATCGTTTCATCGTTATTGGTGGTGCAGGAAGTTTATTGATTGATGGAAATAGACTGGTTGATTCACCGGATTTTCCCAAAGAAATTAAACCTGGGGCATTAGCTGCAGCAGATTATCTGAATACCATCCAGAAAGAAGATCAACTTACCTGGACCATATTTAGTCCTGCTATAGAAATGAATTCCCATGCAGGAGGAACCCGTACAGGAAAATACCGTACAGGTCTTGATGCTCCTGTATTTGATCAGGAAGGTCGTTCTAGATTATCAGTAGAGGATCTTGCTGTAGCAATAGTAGACGAAATTGAGAACGAACAATTCCTCAATAAACGCTTTACAGCGGCGTATTAGTACCCAAACAAGCATTTGATTCAGATTTTATTACAAAAGGGAGGAGCAATCTTCCCTTTTTTCATTGAGATCATTTATATTTGACATTAATTAAACAATTAAAAAGCTAAATAATCGTAAAGAATTAATCCTATGCTATTTAAAAAATCGATTCCTCAACTCATTGCTGAAGCAAATGAAAATGGTGAACACACGCTAAAGAGGACACTGTCCAGCTCGGGCCTTATAGCCTTGGGTGTTGGGGCCATCATTGGAGCAGGACTTTTCTCCCTAACAGGGATTGCCGCTGCTGAAAATGCAGGGCCAGCTGTTATCCTATCTTTCATTATCGCAGCAGTAGGCTGTGGCTTCGCAGGTCTTTGTTATGCCGAATTTGCCTCTATGATCCCTGTTGCAGGAAGTGCTTATACATATTCCTACGCCACAATGGGTGAATTTGTTGCCTGGATTATCGGCTGGGATCTCGTCCTAGAATATGCACTAGCAGGAGCTACAGTAGCCGTTAGCTGGTCCCAATATTTCAACCAGCTTCTGATGATATTCCATATCCAGCTCCCTGACACCCTACTCAAAGGCCCTTGGGAAGGTGGAGTGGTCAACTTACCTGCTATCATTATTGTTTGTTTACTATCGCTATTGCTGATGCGTGGCACACAGGAATCATCCCGTGTAAACAATATATTGGTTATCCTAAAAGTCAGTGTTGTATTGATTTTTATCGCCTTGGGATGGAGCTTTATCAATCCTGCAAACCACGATCCATTTATCCCTGTAAATGCAGGTGAAGAGCTTGTAAAAAGTGGACAACAAAGCTTTTGGTCATTTTTAAAGAGTGATGACTTCGGTCACTTTGGTATCAGTGGTGTATTGCGCGCTGCAGGGGTTGTCTTTTTTGCATTCATCGGTTTTGATGCGGTAAGTACAGCTGCCCAAGAAGCAAAAAACCCGAAAAAGGGTATGCCAATAGGTATCATCGGTTCATTAATAATCTGTACAGTTTTGTATGTTTTGTTCTCGTATGTAATGACAGGTATCGAAAATTATACGATGTTCAAAGGTGACGCAAAACCTGTTGCGACAGCTTTTGCAAAAACTGGATATCATTTCTTAAATACAGCGTTGATTATTACGATTATTGCAGGATACACTTCAGTTATTCTCGTGATGTTACTTGGTCAGAGCCGCGTATTTTATTCGATGAGTAAAGATGGTTTGCTTCCAAAGATATTTTCGGACCTATCCAAAAGACAGACTCCTTGGAAAACAAATGCTATTTTCATGATATTCGTAAGTATATTTGCAGGTTTCGTTCCAGTTTCTGACCTTGGCCATATGGTAAGTATTGGTACCCTATTTGCCTTCACCCTTGTATGTGTAGGTATTTTAGTACTACGTAAAACAGACCCTAATTTGGAGCGCCCATTTAAAACACCATTGGTTCCTTTCGTTCCAATAATGGGTATCTTGGTCTGTATTTTAATGATGGCTTCATTGCCAATTGAAAGCTGGGAGCGTTTAGCCGTCTGGCTTGCTATAGGCTTATTGATTTACTTTGTATATGGTAAAAAACATAGTGTCATTAGAAAACAACATCAGAACCAACAAAAGGTTGGTTAACCATAAAAAAGGTTGGTTAACCATAAAAAAGGCTTCTTTATAAAGAAGCCTTTTTTATGGTTAAGAAATCCAATAGCACATTCTTATTATAGCGCACTCAGTTTAAAATATCCATTCGCAATGATATCCTCTTCTAGACCGATCTTTGGCGTAATTTGAATACTATACTGCTCTTTATAATGAGGTAATAGCAAATCTTCTATCTCATAAATATCATCAACATCCAAACCATACTTATCATCGATATGCGCCGAACTGTGATGCTTCCAAAAAACAGTACGTTTTGCCTTTTCAGTCGCCTTGGCCAAACTGGATGCAACAATAAGTTCTTTGTAATGGAACTCGTCAAATTCATTCGGTTTGTAGCCACCTAAATTGACAAAAAACAACTTCAATTCCGAATCAATAGCCTGTTCATTCCCCCTTTCAGTAACCTTAATTTCATATTCCCCAATCTTATGGACAACACGGTACGCATCAATGTGAATTTTACCATCAGCCTCGGGCCAAAAATCTTTAATGGGATCGACAAAGTCCTTGAGCTCATTACCAATACCAAAGAAAATGTCATGCTGTTCTGTCCGTCTATTTTTCGGCTTACAACCGATCAAAATCATAAATAATTTCATAGTCAAAAATCAGTCTTTCAATGTCCTTGCTAGAATATCCAGTTTATTTTTCATCGATGTCTGTGCGTACGAATCATGGATATTTCATAACTTAAGCCCTGTAAAAAATAAAAATAACTATTATCCACCACATTTAACATATATTATATCTTCACAATGCACAAAATATTTCTATCATTTACGTTACTATTCTTATCATTACTGTCCTTTGGGCAAAAAGCCGCTACCGATAAAAAACTCGAATCACAGATAAAACAGCTTATTCAGGGTTTTCAAGGCGATGTTGGCATTTATGTACACCATCTCAAAAAAAACAAAGAAGTCAACATCCAGGGCGACAGCATTTTCCCTACAGCAAGCATTGTCAAAATCCCCATTTTAGTCGGCATCTTTAATAAAATTGAAAAAGGTGAACTACAACTTGATCAGCAACTGCTCTACCGTGCTAGTCAACAATATGGCGGCTCAGGGCTGATGCAGTTTTTTAAGGACAGTACACAAGTTGACTTGAAAACCTTGGTTGCACTTATGCTATCTTATAGTGATAATGTAACCAGCATTTGGAATCAAAAGCTTGCAGGAGGAGGTGTCGCGATCAATAAATTAATGAGCGATCTTCAACTGGCCCACACACGTGTCAACTCACAGACAGAGGGGCGGAAGCCAGATTGGGAAAGATATGGTTGGGGCCAGACTACACCAAAAGAAATGGCCGACTTAGTCACACTAATCCGACAAGGCAAAGTTGTATCCCCAAAATCTTCCGATCAGATGTATCGTTTTATGGGCAACATGTTCTACGATGAGAGAGGGCTATCACAAATCCCATCCACTGTCAAAACAGCTTCAAAAACAGGTTCTTTAGATGACGTACGCAATGAGGTCATTTTGGTCAATGCACCGAAAGGAGATTACGTTTTCAGTATTTTCACCAAGAACAATACAGATAAAAGCTGGGGAAAAACAAATGAAGCGGAGGTACTTACCCGTAAGCTTTCCAAATTGTTATGGGATTATTACCAATAAGCCTATTTAAGTCAATGTTATAAATATGTTATATAAAAAAGGGGGGCACTCAAAAAAGTGCTCCCCTTCCCTATAGTTCAAATGAAATACGTCAACTAATTTTTCAACGCTTCACCTACATTTTTAGCTTTCCGACTAATATCGTCACCTACTTTTTTGGAAGCATCTTTTACATCTTTAGCAGCCTCTTTGGTTCCAGTAGCAACATCATTTGCAACTTTCTTCGTACCTTCAGCGACATTTTTTGCGGCATCTTTTGTTTTATCAACAGCCGTGTTTGTCGCATCCACAGTCGCATCTTTTGCATCTTTCAATCCCTCTTTTACATCCTCCCCGGCATTACGCAATGCATCTTTTGTTTTTTCCCAGGCAGTATTGGCTTCTTCAGAGGCAACGCGAGCTTTTTCTTCAGCGGCTTTATCACCTTTTGCGATAGCTTCATCCAAATCCTTTTTCGCTTGTTCTGCTTTTAAACGAGCATTTTCCTCCGCATTTTTTAAATCTGCGATTGCGGCATCTACATGCTCACCGACTGTTTTTGCCGAATCTGTCGCTGTAGTGTCTTTTTTCTCCGAATTGTTGCAAGAAGACATTACCAATGCTCCTGCTACGACTGCTAAAAGTGCAATTTTCTTCATTATAAATTGATTTATGAGTGTAGTTTTCAACGGCCCATCAGAGCACGCATACATCAATTTACAACTTCTATGCCAAATAGACAAAATTATTGCTTCGGATAGATCGTTCCTTTCGCAGCTTCCAGTGTATTTTTCAACAAACCGACGATCGTCATTAAACCAACTCCCCCCGGTACAGGTGTAATCCAGGATGCTTTAGGAGCAACATTTTCAAAATCAACATCCCCATATAGCTTAAAACCAGATTTCGTTGCTGTAGAAGTTTCTCTATTAATACCGACATCAATTACTACCGCCCCATCTTTAACCATGTCCGCTGTAACAAAATTTTTCTTCCCGATTGCTGCAACAACGATATCACCCCGCAAAACCTCTGTTTTAAGGTCTTTTGTGCGACTATGTGTTAATGTCACAGTACAATTACCTGGATTGGAATTACGAGCCAGTAAGATACTCATTGGCGATCCTACGATATTGCTTCTTCCAACCACTACGGCGTGCTTGCCTGCTGTATCGATCTTATAATAATCCAACATCAACATAATACCATATGGCGTAGCTGGAATAAAACAAGGAAGATTACGTTGCATACGTCCGAGGTTGATCGGATGGAAACCATCCACATCTTTGCGGTAATCAATTGCTTCGGTAACTTTATCCGGATCAATATGTTTTGGTAAAGGCAACTGAACAATCAAACCATCGATAGACTCATCCTGATTGATTTCTTTGACCTTAGCGATCAATTCATCCTCTGTTATGTTTTCATCATAACGAATGTTTGTTGATTCAAAGCCGACCAGTTGACAGTTGCGCATTTTGCTGGCTACATAGGTTTCGCTACCACCATCATTCCCCACAAGGATAGCAACCAGATGTGGCTTACGGCCAGTCTGTGTAGTAAATTCAGCCGCATCTAACGCAATTTGCTCTTTAATTTTTTCGGAAACTAGTTTACCATCTAATAGATTCATGTTTAGGAGATTTTATTGTATTTAAAAGGAGCCCAAGAGCTCCTTTATTATTGTATTATTTTGATTAATCTAATTTCAATACCGCCATAAATGCAGATTGCGGAATCTCTACGTTCCCAACCTGACGCATGCGTTTCTTACCTTTCTTTTGTTTTTCCAAAAGCTTACGCTTCCGTGAGATATCACCACCATAACATTTTGCCGTAACATCTTTACGCAAAGCTGAGATCGTCTCCCGGGCAATGATCTTTGCACCGATTGACGCTTGGATACGAATTTCAAATTGTTGACGTGGTAACAGTTCTTTTAGTTTTTCACAGATCTTTTTACCAAAATCATACGCGTTGCTCCGATGTATCAACGATGATAAGGCATCTACTGGCTCATCGTTCAATCGAATATCCAATTTTACCAAATCTGACTTGCGATAACCAATCTGGTGGTAATCAAATGAAGCATAACCTTTAGAGATTGTTTTCAACTTATCATAAAAGTCAAATACAATTTCTCCCATTGGCATTTCAAAAACCAATTCAACACGATCCGAAGTCAAATAATGCTGGTTCATGATCGTACCGCGTTTCTGGATACAAAGCGACATAATTGGTCCAACGAAATCCGATTTCGTAATAATATTAGCTTTGATATATGGCTCTTCGATTGAATCCAATTTACTTGGATCCGGTAGATCAGAAGGATTATGTACGATCACTTCCTCTTTATCTTTGGTCATATAGGCCTTATAGGATACGTTGGGAACTGTCGTGATAACCGTCATATCAAACTCGCGCTCTAGGCGCTCTTGAATAATCTCCATGTGAAGCATACCCAAGAAACCACAACGGAAACCGAAGCCCAAGGCTGCCGACGACTCTGGTTCAAACACCAAAGAAGCATCGTTCAGCTGCAAACGGTGCATCGATTCACGCAACTCCTCGTAATCCTCCGTATCTACAGGATAAATACCCGCAAAGACCATCGGTTTCACCTCTTCAAACCCTTGGATAGCCTCAGAACAAGGACGATCCTTATGCGTAATGGTATCCCCTACTTTCACTTCACGTGCCTCCTTGATACCAGAGATAATATAACCTACATCACCGGTCTTAATAACTTCTTTGGGTACTTGATTCAACTTCAACGTACCAATTTCATCGGCAAAATATTCTTTCCCAGTAGCAACAAATTTCACGCGATCACCTTTACGGATTTCACCATTTTCAACTTTAAAATAAGCCATGATACCACGGAATGAGTTGAAAACAGAGTCAAAAATCAAGGCTTGCAAAGGTCCATCAGAATTACCCACTGGATGCGGAATACGGTCCACAATAGCTTCCAAAATATCCGGAACACCAAGACCTGTTTTACCAGATGCAGGAATAATCGCATCACGGTCACCACCGATCAAATCCACAATCTGATCTTTTACTTCTTCCGGCATAGCACCAGGAAGATCCATTTTGTTGAGGATCGGGATAATTTCCAAATCATGTTCCAATGCTAGATATAAATTTGAAATCGTTTGCGCCTGTATACCTTGAGATGCATCAACGATCAGTAAAGCGCCCTCGCAGGCAGCAATTGAACGCGACACCTCATAAGAAAAATCTACGTGCCCCGGGGTATCAATCAGGTTCAAGATATATTCCTGACCATCTCTTTTATAATTCATTTGGATGGCGTGACTCTTGATCGTAATACCACGTTCACGTTCCAAATCCATATTATCAAGTAATTGTGCCTGTGCCTCACGCTGACTGATGGTATTGGTATACTCTAAAAGGCGGTCTGCCAAAGTACTTTTGCCATGGTCAATATGCGCAATAATACAGAAATTACGAATGTGCTTCATATAGGATTTTTAAACTCTTTTGCTAAAAGGCAAAGATACCTTTTTTTATATATATTTATATAAACTAGCTTTTTTTTAGTTTACTATACGCGAAGAAATCAGACCAGACACTATTCCTATTAAGAACGGAAGAAACTGCATTCGCTATTCAGCAATAGCATATAAAAAATGCTTCTGATTTCGTGTAACATTGTCTGTGTCCCAAGAAATTCGTCCCCGAAATTGCTCCGAACGAATTGGGCAATTGTCGACCTGACAATATTGGCAGCACTGTGGAAGACAAGGATCCGCATGAACAAAAAATTCGGTCCGTACCGACATCTCCTTATTGACAATCTTATCCACAGCAGAAATTTCATCATGCACCTGGATAAGGTCAAGGTAACGGGGTAGTGTGAGATGGCAATCCACATGGAGTTCGTTCCCGTAGCGCTGTACACGAAGATTATGAACATCAATCCATTCATCTTTCCGATTGCGCTCCAAGATTTCGACGACATCCTGTACGAGCGCTGTATCCGATTCATCCATCAATCCACCGATCGATTGGCGAAGTAGCTTATAACCATTGAAGAGGATAAAAAGCCCCAGTACAATTGAAATGACCACATCGATCCATTGGAAACCTGTCAGTCTCATCAATAGTAAACCCAGTATCAATCCGACCGTACTATAGGCATCTACCTGCAGATGTTTTCCGTCCGCCACCAAGGTAATGGAGCCCAATGCACGTCCACGCTTCATGATATAGAATCCTACTGCAAAATTTATCACAGATGTAATACCGATCAGATAAATCCCTTGTTCAAGGTGTGTTAACGCTGCAGGAAAGAAAAGATTGTAACAAGCCTTGGCTAAGATAATGGCGCCGGCGATAAAAATAAGTCCACCTTCCAAAAACACCGAAAAGAACTCCACTTTACCATGCCCGTAGGGATGATTCTCATCCTTAGGCTGCGCCGAAAGATAAATACTATAAAATGCAAAACCCGAAGCAATCACATTAACGATACTCTCTGCCGCATCTGTAAAGATTGCACTGGAGTCCGTTAAAAAGTAGGCAAAAAATTTCACAATCATCAAACCTATTCCCGTAAAAAGTGATAATAAAACCAATCTTCTTTGTCTTGACATGATGCTTATCTTCTATATGAAACCTTCTATGAGCAAATGATGAAATGAGGGCCAGCCAACATTTTTGTGAGCGCAAAGGTAAAGATATAACGACAAATCAGAACGATTAGTTTTGAACATCCAACGTCAGGGATCAATTAAATAACTGTGCTAAATCGCTTCAACAGTCCTTTTATTAAAAAAGCCCAATAAAAGAGCTACTTTTCTTTGTAAATTCTCAAAAATAAAGAAGATTATTTGCAACGTATGTAATATCTTTGTCTTACCATGAGCACATCATCATACTTATCAGACAGGATAAATAATTTGTCCGAATCGGCTACACTTAAAATGACCAAGTTGGGCCGCGAATTAGCAGCAAAAGGCGTTAATGTAATTAGCCTTAGCGTAGGTGAACCTGATTTCAACACGCCTGAGCATGTAAAAGATGCAGCGAAGAAAGCCCTAGATGAAAACTGGACGCGTTATTCGCCGGTACCGGGATACCCTGAATTGCGCCAGGCAATTGTAAACAAGTTGAAGACAGAAAACAATTTAGATTATGACATCTCTCAAATTGTTGTTTCTACAGGTGCAAAACAATCCCTGTCTAATGTAATTTTGACTTTGATCAACCCAGGTGATGAGGTAATTATCCCAACACCATATTGGGTATCATACTCCGAAATGGTCATTTTAGCAGAAGGAAAATCGATATTTATCAATACAGAGATCGACAATAACTTTAAGATTACACCAGCACAATTGGAAGCGGCAATTACACCAAAAACCAAATTGTTTATGTTCTCTTCGCCAAACAACCCCACAGGAACAGTTTACAGCAAAGATGAATTGGCTGCATTAGCTAAAGTTTTCGAAAAACATCCACAGGTATTTATCCTATCCGATGAAATCTACGAACATATCAACTTTGTAGACAAACACGAATCCATCGCACAATTTGAAAGCATCAAAGATAGAGTAATTATCATCAATGGCTTTTCAAAAGCATTTGCAATGACGGGATGGCGTTTAGGTTATATCGCTGCCAACAAAACCATTGCTGCCGCGAATGATAAATTACAAGGACAGACAACCTCAGGTACATGTTCAATTTCTCAACGTGCGGGTATCGTCGCTTATGAACAAGGATTAGAATCTGTCAACAAAATGAAAGAAGCTTTCGCTCGTCGTCGCCAATTGGTATACGATCTATTGACTGAAATCCCTGGCGTAAGAACAAATCTTCCAGAGGGTGCATTCTATTTCTTCCCAGAAATCTCTTCGTTCTTTGGTAAAAAAGACCAAGATGGTAATGTCATTAAAAACTCATCTGATTTGGCATTGTACTTATTGAATGTTGGTCACGTAGCTACAGTAGGTGGAGATTCATTCGGTAACGACAATTACATCCGCTTGTCTTATGCAGCTTCAGACGAAAGTTTGATCGAAGCTTTAAAAAGAATCAAAGAAGCATTAGGAAAACTAGCCTAATCTCCTATCCAAATAAAAAAAGAGCTCAGAGGAGCTCTTTTTTTTTTCAGTTCCAATTTTCCCCTAAATTTTCGACACAGCCTAAACGCCTATTCGGTCAAATATCATCTCAGCCCCATAATTTAAGCAGATGTTATCGCTTGAAATAAATATTTATTACATTTACTCCTATGAGTATTTTAACAGAGAAATTTAAAACGCAGCATGACACGGCTCCGTTTTCACAGATAAAAAACGAAGATTATATTCCTGCATTTGATGAAGCTATTCAGAAGACAAAAGATGAAGTCGATGCTATCGTCAACAATCCCGAAACGGCAACTTTTGACAATACCATCGCTGCTATGTCCTACTCAGGACAGACACTAGATCGTTTGTCCAATATCTTTTTCAATCTCCATTCCGCTGAAACCAATGCTGATCTCGAAAAGATCGCACAGGATGTCGCCCCAAAACTATCTGCTTTAGGCAATGATATCACCTTAAATTTCGATCTTTTCAAAAGGGTTAAGGCTGTATACGATCAGAAGGATCAACTGACATTAACAGCAGAGCAAACCACCTTATTGGAAAAATCCTATAAGGATTTTGTGCGCAACGGTGCACTTTTGAATGATGAACAAAAAGAAAAGCTTCGCGAAATAGATGCCGAGCTATCGCTTTTAAAATTGAAATTCGGAGAGAATGTCCTCGCCGAAACCAATGCCTATCAGCTGTTGGTAACAGACGAAAAAGATCTTGCCGGACTTCCAGAGGGTGCTGTAGAGGCTGCACATGCTTTGGCTAAAGCCAACGAAAAAGAAGGCTGGCTTTTTACCCTGGATTTCCCGAGCTATCTTCCTTTTGTCACTTATGCCGACAATCGGGAACTTCGCAAAGAAATTACCCTCGCCGCAGGCCGCAAAGCTTTTCAGGACAACGAGCACAACAACGTGGACAATGTCCTTAAAATTGTAAAACTGCGCTTCGAACGGGCCAAATTATTAGGCTACGCCACCCATGCAGACTTTGTCCTTGCCGAACGTATGGCGCAAAACCCAAGTAAAGTCACCGAATTCCTAAATGATCTACTTGGAAAAGCGAAACCAGCAGCAGTGAAAGAATTTGCAGAATTATCTCAATTTGCAAAAAACATGCATGGCATAGACCAATTGGAAAAATGGGATGGTGCCTATTATGCCGAAAAGTTGAAAAAAGAACGCTTTAATTTGGACGATGAAAAGCTCAAACCTTATTTCAAACTCGAAAATGTCTTACAAGGTGCATTTGAAGTAGCCCATCGCTTGTTTGGCATCAACTTCAAGGAAGTCGATACAATAGATACCTACCACGAAGAAGTACAAACATTTGAGGTCAGTAAAGACAACGGTGAATTAGTCGCTATCTTCTATGCCGATTTCTTCCCGCGTAAAGGAAAGAGAAATGGGGCCTGGATGACCTCTTTCAAACCACAGTACATTCAACAGGGTAAACAAGAACGTCCACATGTCTCCATTGTTTGCAATTTTACGCGTCCTACAGCTTCAAAACCCTCGCTGTTGACCTTTCAGGAAGTGACCACATTATTTCACGAATTTGGACATGCCCTACATGGTATGCTAGCTGATAGCACTTATCCTACACTATCTGGAACCTCTGTATATTGGGATTTTGTCGAGTTACCGAGTCAGGTGATGGAAAACTGGTGCTACGAAAAAGAAGCTCTTGAGCTATTTGCCAAACACTATGAAACTGGCGAAGTGATCCCGATTGAACTTGTCGAAAAGATCCGCGAAAGCGCTTCATTTCTTGAGGGTATGGCAACAATGCGCCAATTGAGCTTTGGTCTATTGGATATGGGCTGGCATGGACAGGATCCAACAGCGATCTCGGATCTGAAAGCATTCGAAGATGAACAGTTTGCCTCGACAAAACTCTATCCCGATGTCAAGGAAAATGCCATGAGCACGGCCTTCTCCCATATTTTCAATGGCGGTTATTCTTCGGGCTATTACAGCTATAAATGGGCCGAAGTACTGGATGCCGATGCATTTGACTACTTTAAACAAAACGGCATTTTCAATAAGGAAATCGCAACCAAATTCAAGGATAATATTCTTTCAAAAGGTGGAACCGAACATCCAATGGTCCTTTACAAACGTTTTCGCGGACAAGAACCTTCGGTAGAACCTTTGTTGAAAAGGGCTGGATTGATCAAATAATTGGATTGATCAAATAATAAAAAAGCTGGATTTTATATCCAGCTTTTTTTCAACCATAACTTTGTTGTTCACCGATAAATTTCTGTGCAAACAATTAGGTGCAAACAGTTATCTGAATGTACCTCTGGTTTGGACGCTATCATGAACTTTTGCTATTCTCATGCTTTCATCAGGCAAATACAGAAACTATCTCATTTGTTTCCAACCAAATAGCGAGACATTAGGTCAGAACACGACACATCTTGCTGATTAAGCAAAAAAATAGTACCTTTGTAAGACATAATTGGGGTTGACCGGAATTGACAGGATGGAGACGGTTATGTAAGCATGTAGTGCGTTGTTAGTAGAGCACTTTAATCTGAACTTTCAGAATTATAACTGGCGAAGAAAACTACGCCTTAGCTGCTTAAGTTAGACTTAACATAGCTATTTGTCCCGTTAGATCCTGTTCTTTGGTTTAACATTCGGGGCATCGAACAATAGAACTGGCAAGTGTGATGTTGCTAAGCACTTGTGAGAAACAGCAACTACGGCGTACGGTATAGGTAAGCGACTCACCTTCCCTCGCTCGACAATTAAAGAGAAGCTAAACATGTAGAAAGCGTATACAGTACCATGACTGGACGAGAGTTCGAATCTCTCCAGCTCCACAAACAAAAAAGCCTAACTCACGTTAGGCTTTTTTGTTTATTCTAGAATACCTTTGTAGACGGCATCCCGTAAGACACCTCCTGCTGTATCTCCCGCGTATTCCCAGTACATCGCACCGAGTAGTCCTGTCCTGTGTACATAATCGCATTTAAGTGCAATCGATTCTGGCGTTTCATAAGTCAGTACAAAATCCCCTTTATCGTTGACAAGATAATGCGCCTTAGCCTCATCGTCCCATTTCTGCTCAAAGCCCTGAAGTGAAAGCAGATCTTTATAATCGATAAAACCCTTGACTTCAGTTTTATTGCCCCGACCATAGAATGGAATTCCCAGCACCAATTTTTCAACAGGCATACCGCCCTCGATATGGGCCTTAACGGCGTCCACACAAGTTGTATGTCCAGATAAAGGTGAACGGTGCAAACTCGCGTGATGATAAGGCGGATGACCCGAATCATAAGTCATGATATTGACAAAATCCACATCATTCTTAATCTTGTCAAAAGCAATATACTTACCGTTCGCAACAGAAGCCAAAGTCAACAGTTTCTTCTTACCAATAGCCTTGCGGATATCGTGCATGAGCAAGGTGAAATTCTCCGTATCCGCTAAAGAAGACGAGATCCCCGCAGAAGAATTCGTTGGATATTCCCAGTCGATATCAATACCATCAAGATTAAACGCCCTCATCACACGCAAGCAGTCTTTGGCAAACTTTTGCCGATTAGATTCATTAGCAGCCATTTCGCTAAACCGACCGCTTCCCCAGCCGCCAACGGACAGCAATACCTTGAGATGTGGATGTGTTTTCTTAAGATCCGTAATAGCCTTCAATCTGGATTCATTATCTATACGTAGGCCGTCAAAGCTGTCGCTGACATGTGCAAAAGCATAATTGATATGCGTCAGATAAGTCGGATCAGGCATCACTTTAGACCAGGAAGTGACATAGGCGATAACAACTTTTTTGTTTTTCGCTCGTGCACAACTTACACTAGGATACAACAATAATGTCAATAACAGAACAGTGAAGGTCTGACCAAATATTGATTTCAATTTACATTCCATAATAGCCTTTTATTTTGTTTCTAGATGATATTGATCGTCCTAAAATATAATCGGTAAAGCATTCACATTTGATGCTTACTCGCTAACTAAAGTTTCAGATAAATATGTAGCTTCTTCAGCAAGATTGCATACCACAACATGGCTAAAGCCCAAAGCAATGAACCAGCAATAGCTAAGCTCATATAATCCGATTGTTTATAGAAGAATAGTGGTAGATGAAAACCCCAACAGACAAAGTAGATCAGATCAGGAGCAAGATAGGTCGTTAATGAGTTCTTTCCGGCCTCCTCAAACAATCCTATCCCGCGATGGTAGCCTTTCACATCAATGAAATAATAAAGTGGTATCAAAAGCAATACACTAATCCCGCAACAAACCAATGCCCAACTCGGCGTACCATGGATTTTGGATAAAATAAACCAAAAACGCAATACAAAACCTGCAACTAGCCAAATCAAACCAATAACCAGCAAAAAACGCAACAATACCCGCGGAGTTGCCGCATAACGTTTCATAAGCATCCCTATGGTTGTTCCGGACAGCACAATACAGGGTATATTGCCAGCTAGAAGAACATGTAAGTATCTTCCGGCACCAGGGAATTCAACTTTAAATCCCACTTGGCTCAGCATATTGAGTACCAAAAACACCAACCAACCACATACAACCACAATTATCTTTCCCCTGCTCAATAAGAAAATAGAAGCCGCGGCAAAATATCCCCATCCAATCAGCCCTAAAATCCCCCACCACCCTACTTCCAAGCCTTTTCCATCCGACGCTTTGAAAATATACAGGAGATAAATAATCCCCATAATACCAACTGCACGCAGCCCCTTATAAATGGACTGATATTGCATGTCCTTCGGATAATGATTCCAAATCAGAAAAACGAATACATACAGCAGTCCCAACCACAACAAATGCGACATCCCCGTCAGCTGTGGATCAACTCGCGGACCATTCAGTATCAATACACCAATAAGCAATAAACTTAATGTTCTGATCAGAATATGGACAAAAATGACCGTTGTCGATGAACCTATCTTTTCCCTGGCCGCAACAGCATAAGGCACTGCCATTCCAACCATAAAAAGAAATCCCGGAAATACCCAATCCGCCAATCCCATTCCGTCCTCATCTGCTTCCGAGTGAACCAGCCATTTAGGTACACCCGGAATAAACAAGTCATTGACAAATAACATCAAGAACAGCGTGAAACCACGCATAACATCCATTGAACGGATTCGGATTTTAGGTACAGCTTGCAATGCGTTCATAATTGATTCGTTGTATTCAAAAAAGTAGCTACAGCATAGCTGCTAGCCAATCTCATCCCTAGATCCTTCTTAGATAATTTTTTAGTGATTTTATGGCGACCGGAACTCGGTGAAAAATTCCTGCTTAGAAAAGTTCCTGTATAACTAAACGAAAAGACAAGCTATTTCGCTAAGATCTATCATCAATAACGCTGATGTCTCTTCGTTGAATGATCTAAGATGAGAAAAAAATAACACTATATAGTGAAATATTTGTTCAAATTGGTGTAAATTTTACTCATAAAACACAGAAATCGTGCAATTTACCCCTGTGACCCTTATGAACGAGTCAGAAGCGCAGCAAGAAATGTCACACATCTATGAATTGTTACCTTTATGAAGTGTAATTGTATTGCATATAAAAAGCAATTTATCTAAGTTTGACAAAAACAGATTTAATACATAGCCGATCTTCATGAAATTCATTCTTTTTATCTGCTTGCTATTCGCAACACAAGCTATCTTCGGACAGAATATCAGCGTCGTCAATAATGAATCCTCCCTTTTTGAACTTGACAACCCGAACGGTAAAATTGATTTTTTAGTCATTGATCCTGATCCACAAATTAAGAAACCTCTGTTTTTATTTTGTCAGGGATCGTTACCCTTGCCGCTATACTTTAATTACAAAAAAGAGGGATTAAGTCTTTTTGGAGGAGGATTAACGAACTTTAACTACCAGGATATTATTAAGTCGTATCATCTCGTCGTTATTTCAATGCCAGAAACTCCAGTTATCGTCGACGAATCTCAGCTTAATGACTCTTATTGGTATTATGGTGACTCAAAAGATAAAAATACCCCGAGTATAGCGTACCAAAAAGCAGACTATCTAGATAATTATGTAGACCGAGCCGTTTCAGTATTAGATTATCTTAGCGGACAACCTTGGGTCGATAATTCACAATTAGTTGTATTCGGTCACTCTCAGGGTGGACACGTAGCCTCCAAATTAGCTTACCGCTATAAAAAAGTAAGTAAATTAGGCCTATCAGGAACAAATATATTCGGACGAATAGACCAAGATATACGACAAGCAAAACGCGATGTTCAAAAAGGAAAAATTTCCTGGCAACAGGCCGCTCAAAAAATTGAACAAACCTATGCATTTTATAAAGATGCCAACAATCCAGAAAAATTAAAAAACAATCCCAATTTGCGTTCCTGGAAGTCATTTTCGCAACCTGCTATTGACGAACTATTGGCCTTTAATAAACCAATCTATCTCGTCTTCGGTACAGAAGACATTGTATCTGAATTAAATGATTTAGTACCTCTTTATTTTATAAAAAATCAGAAAAGCAACTTAACTATAAAACGCTATTATAATCAGGAACACAATTATTTTGAAGTTCAGAACGATGGCCGGCCCGATTACAACAAGCCCCATTGGAACGAGGTAATGAATGGCTTTTTAGCTTGGGCATTAGAATCAAACCAAACAGTAAACAACAATTAAACAGTACAAACCATGAATCAATTAAAATTTCGCGACGCAGCACAACATGATTTACCACGCATAGTAGAAATATACAATTCTACAATAGCCTCTCGCATGGTTACTGCAGACAATGCCCCAGTATCTGTTGCCAGTAGACAAAAATGGTTTGACGAACATAACGCTTCGAAAAGACCCCTGTGGCTGATAGAAGATGAAAATAACCAGATACTTGGTTGGGTAAGTTTTCAATCTTTCTATGGTCGCCCAGCTTATGATGCAACGGTAGAAATCAGTATCTATTTGGACGAACAGCAGCGAGGTCGAGGCCTGGGTAAACAGATTCTCCAGTACTGCATTGATAAAGCTCCAGATTTAGGCGTACATACTTTGTTGGGATTTATCTTTGCACACAATCTTCCAAGCATTGCATTATTTGAAAAAATGGGTTTCAAGGAATGGGCTAACTTACCCAATATAGCAACCTTAGATCAGGAAGAACGTAGTCTAAAAATATTAGGTATACGAATTAAATAACAACGTGACGACCTAAGTAGCTGTCACCAAAAATAAAATTGTTAAATTAAAGTATTAACTTGATAAGATCTATAATTCGGTAATATGAAACATTTAATCCAATTCTCCTTGATGTTGATTGCTTATCTATTGGTCTTTTCCAGCCCCCTGTTGGCACAAAATCCAGACCGTACTAAAACTATCCCGATCGCAAGTGATTCGGCATACAACAAGATAATACAAGTGCTTCAGGATGGTGGTTATTTTATTGTACAGCTCGATCGGACTTCGGGATTTATTCAAACCAGTACGTATCTTGAAAACAAGAATCTCCTAAGCAATAAAGAGGGAGAAAAATTAATTTTCAACTTCCTGATCAGCCCTTTACAAGCTAAAAGATCAAAAATAGTTCTAAATATATTTTCAATAGAAAGGCGTAAAGGAGGGAGTTTTGACGCACCTAATTATTATGATGAAGATAAGGGAATCGTCCGTGACAATAAAGCCTACCAGCAAATTTGGGATAAGATACTCCCTCTATTTCAATAAATACAATCAAGATAAAGCCCAGTTGATCTCAGCTCACCTGGGCTTTTATAGTTAAAAAGAATTAGATCGAGATTGTCAGCAAAGGAACATCCAGCCCCGAGGCCATCATACGAGTCTTACTTCGATGGGTCAATGAGCTCCAAAAACCGTACTTATAGGGGATCATAACCAGCAGATCTGTACTGCTTTCTTTTACCTCATCCCGGATAGCTTTTACGACCTCATTGGACGTTACATTTTTGTAGTAATAACTTACGATTCCCATCACATCGTTGATGGTTTCCCTTGTTTCTTTTCCTTTTTCCTCATTTAGCTGCTCCACTGTTTTACGAATGTTGAGTACCTCCAGTACCGCACCAAACTCAGCTGCAAAATCCTTTACTTTTTCAAGAATTTCCTTTTGCACACCACGAACAATGTCACAGGCAAAAAGAATATGCTCCAGACCCGTAAATTTTGCGCCTAGCGGAACTGAAAGGATTGGTATTTTTAACTTACTAATGGCTGCCGTGGTCGTATTACCAAGCATATCTTGATCAAAGGAACGTTTAGCCATTCCCATCACCAACAAATCGGCATTCGTCTCATGGATGCACTTGGTAATTTGGTCATAAAACAAGCCTGCTGCGAGATAAGGAATAGTCAAAACTCCACTTTCGGCAGTAACAGCCTCGGCTTTACGTCGTAAAACTTTACTTTGATGTTCAAAAATCTTGAACATAGAATCGGGAGAAAGTCGAGCGTTCATCGCATGGATGGAAGGATTTTGAAGAGAAAATAAAACGAGCTCGTATTCTTTTCCTGCAAAAACTTCCATAATAAACTTTAAGGCATGTTCGGCCTCTTCAGCGTAGTCTGTAGCAACAATAATCCGTTTCATATGGTCTAATTTAATCCAATAAAAAATCCCTTTTTATTACATTCAAGTTAACGAAAAATAATAAATCTATCAAACGGAGAATTGTCTCAACTGGGTCAATTTTCTCCCGATTTCCGGCTATTTTAAGTAGCTAGCTTTTACAAAAGAAGCTTTTTTTAGATAATCGATACTTTGTTGTAAACCGGTGTAAATATCGTTACGTGTTTCTTCCAGCTCAACAAAAATATATTGCAGGCCAGCAACTTTTGAATTGTTAAAAATTGCATCAAAACCGACCATACCACTTTGACCAATTTCACGATGATCCTTAATGTGCAAAGCCTTGAATCTGCCGGCATATTTATTGAAATAATCAACAGGACTAACTTGTCCCATTACAGCCCAATACACGTCCATCTCGAAAAATACATTCTCAGGATTTGTATGCTCTAACATATAATCGTACATCACCTTATCCTCCACTTTTCTAAACTCATGCGAGTGGTTGTGGTATCCGTATACGATTCCTTGCTGACGGCATTTCGCACCCACAGCATCGAGGTAGCGACATTGCGTTTCCAAATCCTTAAGTGTTTTAGGCACATCCATCCAAGGCGTAACAATGTATTTCATTCCCGCTGCCTTATGTGTAGCAATACATTCGTCCCACCATTTTAGCGATTCTGTAAAATCTCCAGAGGCTAACTCTTTCTCTGATAAAGTCTTCGTTGCGTGTGATGAAATTACTTTCATTCCAGCTTTTTCTACTTTTGCCTTAAACTCTTGTGGGCTCAAGTTATATAATTTACCATCCTTGTATCCAGCGGCTTCCACTCCTGTATAACCCAATGCTGAGATCTTTTGTAGAATCTGGTCGAAATTCGGGTTTTTCCCGATTTCTTCGCGTACAGAATATAACTGTAGACCAATTTCCTTTTTTGCAGCTTTCTGTTGTGCAAATGTTGGACTAACAGCCAACATCATACATCCAGCTACCAATGTTCCGATAAGAGTTCTTCTTTTCATTTAGTGCTCAATTATTTATTATAGACTTCGTTCAACGCAAAATCATTTGTAAACATAGCGTTTACAGGTTGTTTAGGTTTGTCGCGTTAAATATAACCGCAATGTATGCAAATACTCGAAAAAACACAATGCTTTACCGTTTTATTTATTCACACCCCAGACCCAGCGCTCCAAAGTATGTTTTTTTATATGAATTAAAAATATACCAACTCAACGATTTACAGTCCGCTGCTGTTCTACTTACAATAACAAACAATTTGAGTGATGGAAAATAAATATGATAACCCAGAATATAGCGATCAAAAACAGGAAGAGAAACTACCTGACGTTGCCATTGAGGAAAAAGATGATGAACCTGCTGGTCGAAATCTCAAACGTACGCTTATTATTGCAGTATGTGTATTGATTGTATTTTATTTGATTTATTATTTTATGAGTGGCCGATAACATGCAACTCACCACAGCTCCGGCGGAACTTGACGGATTCTTGGAAACCGAAGCTGGGCAAGTCGACTTGTGTCGTCATACACAATCTGGTAGAATATGACCAAAATTTCGGTCATTGTGCTGACGTACTGAACAATTTACCACGGCTCCGGCGGAACTTGACGGATTCTTGGAAACCGAAGCCAGGTAAATTGACAATATCCACTTATTTTTCATTTCCTGTATTCTAAGGATAACAACTTGTTATAATGGTTATTTTACACAGGACGGTGACGTAGAGTCTATTTATTAATCGTGAGAAAGATTCGTTCCTATCCGATATTTGATCCAACATAGACTTTCACGAAACAATTCTCGATTAAAAACATCTGTTACAACAAATATAAAACAAAAAACAATAAACACAAATTTTTTAACAAAATAATAAACTATATTTTGCGCAAATTGTCATTCAATTCGTTGTATGACGGATGAAGACAAGGCATTACTGGAAACAATTGGTTTACGCTTTCGCGCTAAACGAAATGATCTATATTATTCACTGCGGGATCTATCCCATCTAACGGGCATTTCAACAGGAACACTCAATGGCATAGAAAAGGGAAAAGACTTAACGCTCACAAATTTTTTAACCTTATGTCGTAGCCTAGAAGTTCAACCAACGATATTTTTTCAGCATGATATTGTCTTTAATTCTCCCTACTCCCTACCTCCCGATGCGCAGGAAAGAATCACGTTAAGCAAAAAACTGGATGACCTCGTCTATCATTCGGATTTTTTCCACTCAGCACGACGTGTTTCGGAGGTATTGATCCAATTGGGTATGGACAAAAGCCAAAGCAACAAATTCTCTGTTTACCTATCAAACTACTGTGAAGAGGGGGCCCTTGTCTATCAGCAGCACGGTAACTATAAAACCTATCGTAAAAAGAGGTAAACAAAAAGTACTAAACCTCTTTGTTGGAAAGTTCTCGAAAACGGTTCGCCCTTCTAAATGTTCCCAAATCATTAAAACGAACCCCATACTTCCGTAAGATTTCTTGTGCCTTCTTACGGCCGATATGACGTACGTAAAATGTTTCATTGACGACAAAATGATGGATACTATGTGTCCACCCGAAAAAGAAACAAAACAATTGCATCGGAAAAGTCCACCAAACTGTCAATACCTGCGTCTGCTCAATCACATTTCCAGCTTCGACATCGCCAAAATAATGCATGTTTGACGTAATAAAATGTAAACAGAATTGGCGTAATAAGTTTGGTAATAGAATAACATAAATGATCCAATGTAGACTTATCAACATGTTATCAACATAGTGTGGAAAACTCAAATTCACCCCAAACACCACTCTTAACCAATCAAATAATAGGTCTGCAAAGAAGAAATATAAGATCACATGTGCAAAAATCGTCACTGGAACAATGCTTAAAAACATAATCCGTTTTAGTTTTGAAGAAGTCTCCAATTTTAGATTCCCTTTTTTCACCTCTTTGTCCATATCATTAAACATCCGATGCAGTCGAAAGAGCCCGCCCAATACAACATCGGCTGTTGTTACCAAACGTTTGATAGACCACTGCTCGCCATTCGTCACACTACGTTCCTCAACATCATGTAAGGTACCCGAAAATTTATGATGATGATGATGCAAGGTCCTGCGTATCCAGGGATTGACAGTCAATGGGCGTAATATCCATACACTAAAAAGTATAAAATGATGAACCACTTTTTGTCTTTTAAAATAAAGCCAATGAATCAGATCATGTTCTATTTCATGTAAAACACCCATAAAAAAGGCATTACTGACAATCATAAGCCAAGCCGGAACAAGAGCGCGAGACCAAGCTATCGATACAACAACAATGCCTAGGATCGCTAGTGCAAATATGGCCATTCCGATACTGTTCTGACTTTTTAAGATGGGGTACATTCCTTTCAGCTGCTGATAGGAGAGATTTATTTCCCTCCTAATCTGGCTCGACTTTTCCTGATGTGTCAATTCGATGTGATTTTATCGGTAAAAATAAGGATTTTTTCGCAGACATCTAACATGTTAGGTAGAATGACCCCACCTGCCAATAACCATAATAGGCCATAAAAAATATTTCCGCAAGTTGTAACAAAACGGACAGCCCGAATACTAATGAATTAAAATAAACTTATAAACATAAACAGGCATGGAAAAGAAATCAATTTACAACTGGAAGAATAATTTGTTCGGAACTAAATCAACCCTCTACCGCAATGAAGCAGTTATAGGAAGTTTAGAATCTATCAATTGGAATCTGGACGCTCATGTTTCTATCCATAACGATCAGTTTCGTTTCAAAAATAAGGGATTTTTCAACCCATACACGGAGATTCGAAATCAAAACAATGAACTGATTGGCGATATTGAATATGATACCTGGACAAGTAAGGCCACTATTAGCCTAATCGATAAAAAATACACGTGGAGATCAAAAAATATGTGGATGACCTCCTGGCAAATTGAGAACGAGCAAGGGGAAGTTGTCGAAATCAAACCTTCTTCGCTCAATAATGGGGGGAAAATAAAAAGCGTTGAACATAGCGAATTGATCTTGTCTATTAGTTTATATCTTCAAAAACGTATTACAATGATGATTTCTATGGTTGCCTTGATCCCAATATTTACCTTACTAATAGGTTAATATAGCAGCCAACTTCTAATACATATCATTCAAAGCAGATCATTCCTCGGATCTGCTTTTTTGTGCAAACCATTAAGTCAGCAACAAGCGATCTCATCCCCAAAAAATAATTCCCTAAAAGGGATTTGATAGGGACCTTATAGGGACCTCATTCGGATGAAGCCGTCTTAAGCACCTATTAGCTCCCTATTAGGTAACATGCTATTTACAATTATTCAATGTATTAAACCAAACTTATCTATTCGTTGTGTGTTAGTAGCCCTACACATTTAATTTGATACTATGGCAAATGTAACGCAGGGTGTAAATGGTCCGCCTTCAGGCAAAGTGGGACCTGTAGTTTTTTGTAAGTGGAAAGAGATCAATTACGTCAGGTCTCTTCCGAGAGTGAATAAAAAAAGAGCGCTTTCTGAAAAGGAAGTAAACAATCGAAACAAATTTGGACTTATGCAACAATTCTTAAGCCCTTACACGAAAGTCATACGGCTCGGCTTTTCAACCTACGCCAAGAATATGACAGCTTATAATGCTGCGATGTCCTACAACCTTCACCATGCCATGCAAAAAGACGATGAAGATTTTCATATCGATTACGAAAAGATTGCCCTAAGCCGAGGTTTGGATGAAGAGATCACAGGGGCAACATTTCAATTGTTGAACGAAACTATCCATATCACTTGGGAACTAAAAAACTCCGAAAAACTCTTACATGAAGATCTGACAGATTTCCGAACCTTGGTACTCCTCATTCCTGAGAATCCAATAAACGCTTCACAAGGTGTTCTACTTAATAATTACATTATGGACTTACAAGAATCTATTCAAATACCGAAACCAACCCAAAGTGATACATATCATCTATATCTAGGTTTTATTGCAGCTGACGGGACTAATCGAAGCATGAATAGCAGCTATCTCGGAAATATAAGCTTGGAAAGAGGATAAAGGTACTCCCGGGAAATAAATTCATCAACAGGAGAAATAAGATCATTCGGAAACAAACAGGCAACCCACTTAATTACAATAAGATAACAACATTTTAACCCTGAATTTATGTAAACACCTTAAATTAGTATAAACGATGTGATTTACAATCGATGGTTTCAACAGCCACTTCAATTTCGGCCATGAAGCCAATCGTCTTTATATCTAGTAGGCATTTGGTTACCCCCTCAGCAATCCTCAACACATATCCATGTGCAAGCCCTACTACTTTCTCTATTCAGTTCGGCAAGCTCATACCTTGCCGAACATTCTATTACCTATCGGATCAGCCCGTCTATATGACTTAACTGCCAAAAGGATCTGTCTTTTTTTCGGTTTTTACGATTTTAATCAGATGCTCCAACGCATTTTTCAGACGTTTGGCATCCTCTTCCGTTTGAATTGCCCATAAAATTTCATCCGTACTTGGCGAGGACTTAAATCGAATTTGATAACCAGATTTTACTCTTGCGATGACAAGTACATCTGATTTGGCAATATCACTTCGAAAATGCTGGCCACTGGAAAGAAAGACTGTTAACACCTTCCCGTCTACCGTCACCGTATCAATTTTTGTATCCTTATAATGGTAAGCAACCTTATATAGCTTATTAATATAAGCCATGGTCTGTTGTTTATTCAAGCTCGCATTTTGGGCTACCGATGGTACTGTAATACCAATAGCCAAAAGAAAGCACAAGAAAAAATTCTTCATTTATCTAGCATTTTTTATTTCCATACACCGCAACAACGTATCGCTCGGATTGTACTTGCTTACCAAATATCACGTAACGACAATCAGCAGAAGCAAAATACGTTCCTTTTATTGATGACCTAAAAATATAGATTTTATTTACTTTTTTGGCTATTGTCCCACAAACTAAACTATTTCCAGCAACAGCATTTCGATTGCTGCTACTGAAAATCCTTATTTAGCCATTTTTATTTATTCTTTCGATCTCGATAAATCCCGGGCATTTTCGGCAATACGGATAAATTCAGCACGATAACCTTCCTCATCTTTGCCTTTAGAAGCTTTCGCTCGCGCTATGAGCTGATCAAAATTGGCCTTTTGCTTAAAATCAGAATCACGAAGTAATAGACCTAGTTCCGCTACCGCTGTTACGAATCGTAAATCTTCACTCACACTGTTCAATTCCGTAACAGAAGTTCCGACCACCTTTTGCTGCAACTTACTTTTCTCCCCTTCAGGCTCCTTATACCGAAATTTAACTGTTGCCAGTTCAGCATTTCTCCGTCCAGCTGCCTGATCCGCCTGCTGCTGATATTTTAAGGGATCTACCGTTCCGATCTCCCCCGAATCTACACCTACGGGTACAATTTCATATAAGGCTGTCACCACATGTCCTACGCCCATATCACCACCCATCTTTTGATCATTATTAAAATCCTCAGCCTCCAATAAGCGGTTTTCGTATCCCACTAGACGGTATGCCTGCACATAACTGGGATTAAATTCGACCTGAATCTTGACATCTTTAGCAACGGTAAACAAAGTTCCCCCAAATTCGGTTACCATCGCTTTTCGTGCCTCAGAAATATTGTCTATATAGGCATAATTCCCATGCCCTTTGTCGGCAAGGATTTCCATCTTACTGTCCTTCAGATTTCCCATGCCATACCCCAATACTGTGAGGAAAACCCCCGATTTACTTTCTTTGGAAATTAATTCTTCCATCGATTCGTCACTACTCTCCCCAACATTGAAATCGCCGTCACTAGCCAAAATGATCCGGTTGTTTCCTCCTTTAATAAATTGTTGCTTCGCAATTTCATAAGCCTTCTTAATTCCTGCAGCACCAGCAGTACTTCCACCGGCTTCCAGCTCCTCAATAGCCGATTTTATTTTCATCTTTTCATCACCAGGCGTACTCTCCAGTTTTATCCCTGCCGATCCAGCATAGGTCACAATGGCTACATGGTCCACAGCACGAAGCTGATCGACCAACATTTTCAGCGAAGCTTTCACCAAAGGTAGACGCCCCGGCCCCATCATTGAGCCCGACACATCGATCAAAAACACCAAATTGGAAGCTTTAAGATTCGCTGTAGGAATATCTTTCGCCTTTAACGTGACGCGCATGAGCTGATGCGTCGTGTTCCAGGGTGCCTTCGTCAATTCGGTGATGATATTTACAGGTTCACCATTTTTAGGTCCGGCCACTTGATACTGAAAGTAATTGATCATCTCTTCAACCCGTACCGCGTCTTTTTCAGGCAGTGTTCCCGAATTGATAAATCGACGCACATTACTATAGGAAGCAGCATCAACGTCGGCTGCAAAAGTTGATAAAGGCTCCTTAAGTGGATTGATAAAGCTATTTTCCTTCAACTTTTGATAAGATTCTTGGTTCTGATTAGGCACATACGCCGTTCCTCTAATATACAAACCCGATACTTGCCCATACATAGCCGCATTAACATTCGTCACCGATGCCGTCTGACGCTTCGCCTTGTGCTCATATCCGGTCACCACAACCTCATCCAGCGCGTTATTTTGCTGCACCAACGCCACGTCAACCTTTGACCGATGGTTGACCGCTACCCGCTGCTCAAGATATCCGATATAACTAAAAATCAAGATGTTTTTACCATCAAGGACTTGAATACGATAGTTTCCCTTGTCATCGGTCTGCACAAGTGCTTTGGTTGCAACATTGCTCACCTGTACCCCCACCAGGGCAGTCCCTGTATTCGCATCGACAACCTTCCCCCTAACCTCATATCCTTGCTTGGCATATCCACCTAAGGATAACAACAAGCCTATTACAAAAAGTATTGCTCTCATATCTTTTACATTTTTGCCAAGGGATGCCTCAAATATTAAATTTCCATAAACCAGAAAAAAAAAATATTTTTAACCAATAAAATGTTCGCATTCAAGTCGTCAAAAATAGATACAGCACAAGACCACGAGCTCTTGCTGCACTACCAGGAGTCTAAGGAGCTCCAGGTATTGGGTGATCTATACCAACGACATACGGAGATGGTATACTATGTTTGCTTACGGTATCTCCAAGATTCCGAATTGAGTAAAGATGCTGTCATGAATATCTTTGAAGAATTAATATACAAAGTCAACAAACAAGAAATCAAGGACTTCCCAAGGTGGCTTTATGTATTAAGCAAGAACCATTGTCTGATGTATTTGAGGTCTCAAAAGAACAAAACTCAAATTTCTTTGGATGAATTTGTGAAATTTCCGGGAGACATGCATCAGTATGAACAATATGATGAAAAAGAAGAACAGCTAACAGCCATGGAAGGCTGTCTGGGAAAATTGCCAGACAAACAGCAACAGTCGGTTAGACTCTTCTTTTTGGAGGAAAAATGTTACAAAGAGATTAGTGAATCTACCGGTTATAGCTTGAACGAAGTAAAAAGCTATATTCAGAATGGAAAACGGAATTTAAAAAATTGCATGGAGGCTTGGAATGAGCAACAGTAATTACGACATAGCATACTTAAAGAAATACGTCAACGGCGAACTATCTCCTACGGAGATGTATGCGCTTGAACGGGAGGCGCAACGTGACCCTATGTTGGCGGATATTCTTATAGGTATTGAAATGGATCAGAATAAAACCGTAATTACAACAATCAACAACCAAATTGCGCAACGTATTGAAAAAGACAATTCCGCTAAAATAAAGGTCTTTGATTGGAAGAGACTTAGCATCGCCGCAGCAGCAGTGATCGTGTTGGGGATTGGTCTCCTTCTTTACCGTCAACAGGACAAAAATTCATCCGAAGCGAAGCGTACCGCTGAAGTAAGTATTACGCAGGAAAAACCCAAAACAAAGATTACAGCAGCAGATTCTATCATTCCTTCAGATGATATCGCTTCAAAAATAGGATCTCAAGATCATTCGCCACAATTAGCAGATAATAACAGACCGCTGCTTCATGAACAGCACCCACTGGAAGAGGTGACCGTTTTATCCCGGGAACCCTCCCTACGTGTAAAATCACTGGAAGAAATGAAGGAAGGTCTCAATAATGATCGCCCTGTATTTGGATTAAGACCTACAGACAGTACAATTGTTATCGGTTATGCGCCAATGGCAAAGAAAAAAGATGCTTCCCAAACGATTATGATTCGGGGAACCTCAAGTTTAAACAATGTACTTGCAGGCAGGGCTCCAGGTATTTCGATCCCACAACAACAAGGTACACCGCTACAACTTACGATTCGGGACAAAGAGACGGGCTTACCTATTTCGGGAGTGACAATCATTCAACCCAATAGCAAGTTTGCTACGAATACCGACGCACAGGGACAAGCGACCATCCAACCCAGTACAATGGATTCACTCGTCGACATCATGGCACTGGGCTACAACTCGGTTGCATTGAATATGCGTCGCAGCAAAAATACGACGATCAAACTGCAACCTTCCGGCGCCACACTTGATGAAGTCGTCGTCACAACGATGTCTTCACGCAAATCAAAGAGTGCCGAACCGATCTGGGGCTGGAGATCGTTCAACAGTTATATCAAGAAAAAAACAGCTAAAAGCCGTTATGAGGGCACTGTCCGTTTAAGCTTCTATATCGATAAAGATGGATTCCCAACAAATATCAGCGTTCTCCAAAGTGCAAATGATTACCTCGATGCCAAAGCCAAAGAAATCCTACTTTCGGGACCAAAATGGAAAGGGGAAGACTACCGCTATGTCACGTTAAGTTTCGAATTCACCTTGTAAGTACGCTATCTTTGCGCATCTCATCAAACGACAACACAAGTTTATCTCGCTATCGGGACAAATAAGCAGTCGAAATTTATCGATGCATTTATCTTTTCAATCAATTTTATTTATAAGGGTTTGGATTTAAAATTATTTCATATTTTAGCGTTATAATTATTAACCATACAGTCATTTTTATGAAAAGTTTTTTCACTGGTCTCCTCCTGCTTAGTGGTTTATACCTACAAGCACAAGATTTTTCATTCGGTAAAATTAAAAAAGAAGATTTTGCCATCAATATTGACAAAATAGATACGGCGGCGAATGCCTTTGTCTTACGTGAATATGGCTCAGCCGAAGTCAGTTACAATAAGAATAAAGGTCTTGTAGTTGAGTTTTTTAAACATGTGCGCATTAAAATCTTGAACAAGGAAGCTTATATTTATGCAAATTTCAGCATTCCATTATATAAAAGCGGAAATGAGCGCGAAGTCCTAATGGAGATCAAAGGAGCATCCTATCATCTCGTTGGTGAAAAGGTTGTAGAAACGGAGATGACCAAAGCGAATATTTTTAACGAAAATTCCTCTGAAAACTATGCGGTAACGAAAGCGGCCATTCCGCAGGTCCAGGAAGGTACAATTATTGAATACCGCTACCGCACAGAATCTCCATTTATCTTTAACCTAAATGCCTGGGAATTCCAGGAGGATCTTCCGAAACTCTATAGTCAATATGTTACGCGTATTCCCGAAATCTGCCATTATAAAGCCAATTTAAAAGGCGCATTCGGAGTAAGCGACCGAAAAGTGGAAAATTACAACACAGGCTTATTTTCCGAAGTTGGCGAAATATTAGGTAATAAAACAGTCTATACTATGGAAAATATCCCCGCTTTCCATACTGAAGATTACATGACTTCTTCCAAAAATTTCAGATCAATCATCTTCTTTGAACTCGGCCGATATAGTGTTCCTATGGGTCCTACAAAAGACTTCTCACTCACCTGGGAAAATGTCAGAGATAAACTTGTACAAGATGAAAGCTTTGGTGGACAAGTGAAAAGAAAAAGTGCATTGAAAGATTTCATGGATCCCGTCTTGCAGGACTCAAAAGATGATCTAGAAAAAGCGGTACGCCTGTATACTTATTTTCAGAAACAAATAAAATGGAATAATCGCCATTCAATCTATGCAAAAAACATTAAAGAAGCCATCGAAAAAAGAACAGGCAATAGCGCCGATATCAACCTCGGGCTCGTCAATGCCTTACGCTATGCGAAACTAGATGCTATCCCTGTTATTTTATCTACACGCGACAATGGGTATGCCGGACTTTATGCACCGGCAATATCTGAGTTCAACCATGTAATTGCACAGGTAAAAATAGGAGAAAACTACTACCTGCTGGATGCCACCTCCCCTTATGAGATGTTTGGAAACATCCCGATGAAATGTGTCAACTATCAAGGAAGATCAATTCCGCTGGAAGGCGAATCTGACTGGGTAAAACTCGAGGCAAATCTTTCATCTAGTTATAGTAATTTCTTCTATGGTGAACTGTCGGAAGATGGTGCATTAAAAGGAAAATGGATTACCTCACGTAACGGTTATGGCGCTTCCAAAATGCGTGAGCGCCTTCAAGGAAGTAATTCTGAAGAAGAATTCTATGAAAAAATAGATGAAGAAAACAATCGCATCAAAATCAACAGTTTTAAAGTATCGAATCGGGAATCTCTTGACAAACCACTAACGGAGGAGTTTGAAATTGAGATTAAGAATTTTGCAACCCTACAAAATGACCAACTTCTATTCAATCCTTATATTGACACCAAAATGTCCAAGAACCCCTTCAACCTAACGGAGCGGAATTACCCAATCGACTTTGGTTCTTTAGTCCAAGAAGAGTGCTACATTGAAATCAAACTACCAAAAGGCTATGCATATCCAACGGAAGGAAAATTAAAAAATATCAGTATGGCTCTTCCTGAACGTGCGGCCCGGTATATTTTCAAAATCAATAATACAACACCGGACGTTCTGATAATAGAATCTGCAACACAATTAAACAAACCCTTGTTTATGCCGGAAGAGTATTTTGATTTAAAAGAGTTTTTCAGCCGAATCATCCAGGCAGAAAAATTAGATGTTGTACTCAAAAAAATATAACAATATCGCTTAACACAAACTTCATTTTATATTGACGATTAGCTTAAATAAGGGTGATAACTTTGAATATCAAAAAAATAGTAAAATGATTAAAGATTCAGATTTATTCGAACTAGAGAATACCTTCCTTGGTGAAGGTTTCGAATTAGATGGTGATGATATTATCACCGATGAAGACTAGGTCTTCACTTTTTTAGCAAGTATTATTCCCCTTATATAATCTCAAAGCCCAGACATTCTTTGCTGGGCTTTTTCTTTGCTCCGTTCTTCACCAATTTGGCCAAAACTTATTATTTCCCTATCTTTATGTTATCCTGACAATCCGATATTGAGCTAACCCAGCTCCTATTTTACGGAAACACAAGCAACAGGTTTAAAGCAAATAACACACACATGAGAAAGATAATATTGGATCTGGCCATGACCCTAGATGGCTTTATTGAGGGTTCACAGGGAGAGGTTGACTGGTGCATTATGGATGATGACATGGATTTCGATGGCTTTTTGGCTTCGATCGACACCATCTTTTATGGCCGCGTGAGCTATGATGCCTGGGGTAATTTCAAGCCGCGCGCTACGGCCGATGAAACAGAAATAAATCTTTGGAAAAATGTCCATGCGAAGAAAAAATATGTTTTTTCTAGTCAGGCAAGGCAAGATGAAAACGCTACCTTCATCCAGACTGACATCGCAAAACAAGTTCAGGAAATAAAAGCACAGCCCGGAAAGGATATTTGGCTATATGGTGGAGCGCGTCTAATTAAAACATTCATTCAGGCTAACCTTGTTGACATCTATCGCATTTCCGTTCACCCTATTGCCCTGGGAAGTGGCAAGCCTTTATTCGAAAACTTACCTGAACGACTATCCCTAAAACTTGTTCAAAGCGTTACATTCAAATCGGGAGTTGTTCAGTTAATCTATACCCCCCAACATGAATCTTAACGATCAGGCAACCCCACAGATCGCTGATGATATGATCAGGAAAGTGATAGATCAACTCGAAAGCATACTTATGCTCCATTGCTCTAACCTATCACAAGATCAAACAGGTAGGGCCTATTATGGTGTTAATTTTCAACTGGGCAACAAACACTTCAAATTTAGAAAGGCCAAGATAACACCAAAAAAAGTAGGATTATTCGTTGCACTCTGGAAACGTGACACCGATGGCCAGACCATACCTTTTACTGCAGATGATCATTTCGATTATTACCTTATTTCGGTTGAAAAGGATCAGCATTTCGGCCTATTTGTCTTTCCAAAACAGGCGTTAGTTGAACATACAATCCTCACAGCGGGTTCTCAAATGGGCAAACGCGGATTCCGTATTTATCCAGATTGGAGCATCCCAACGAACAAACAGGCTACCAAAAGTAAACAATGGCAGCACACATACTTTGTGGATTTCTGTGGTCCCCACCAAGAAACCAAAAACAAATTGACCCATATACTGCAAAGCAGCTAGTCGATTTTTTCGACCAAATCAGCATAAGCTGCACGCAACAAAGAAATTGCCGCCACCATACTTTGTTCGTCAAGATGAGCAAACCCCAACCGCAATGCTGTGACCGTTTTATTTTGATAAAGGCAATTACTCGGCAACAACAGTCCTTGCGACCGCACTTTCTCTTGCAAGGCTGTCAGCGAAACAACTGTATTAAACTGTATCCAAAAGGCCAGTCCCGAGGCCGGGACTTCAAACCTGATTTTATCTTCAAAATGCCGTAACAGCAATTGTGCAAACAATTCTTTTCGCTCAGCAATTGTTTTCTGAAATTTACGCTGATACCGGAAGATATCACCCTGGTGGATAATCTCGCCCAATGTCTTCTCGATCATAAAATTCGGCTTTCCGAAGATGTTCAAATACTTTTTTCCCTCTTCCAACAGATCCTGAGGTGCGATCAAAAAATTCATTTGGAAACCAGGGTCAAAGAAACTACCGAAAGCACCTGTATAAATCACACGGTTGCCGCCATTTTTCCGGAAAAGTGATTCACCTTTCTCCTTAAAAAAGGAAGACTCAAAATCCACATCATCCTCAATAATTATAAAGTTATACTGCTCGGCCAACTGTAACAGTTGAATTTTCCTTCGCTCGGAAAGGTTAACCGTCGTTGGATACTGACACCTGGTATTGAGGTAAACACACCTGATTTCTCCGGGTCTAAATTGATCTCCGATCTTATCTACAATCATCCCCTCCGCATCTACCGGAATGGTTTTTAGCTTGGCCCCAGCTTGACTAAAGATCATGTTAGGTAAAAAATAACTTAAATTTTCTACCAATACAATATCGTCGGGCCGGATCAATAATCGGGATAAAATTGAAAAAATCTGTTCCCGGCTGGCAATCGGCAACAAGAAATTCCGGGAAAGATGAAACCCTCTTGTTAAATTCAGATAATAGCTTAACTGATCCCTAAAAAACAAATTTCCTTCAGTCGTCGTCGGAAAATCATCACTTTTCTTTTTCCGTTTCACCATGGATGCATAAAAACGCACCAGTTCCTCCGCTCCAATGACATTATAATCAGGTGTTCCGTCCGTAAAATAGTACCTTTCGGGAACCTCTGAAATAGGCATATCCAATATGAGTTCCTTCCTAAAAAAGTAAGGCGCAAAATCAGGTGGCTGTCTAAATGCTTCAATCGCCGACCCGGAAGTACCGATAAGCTCGGGATTTTTCACAAAAGTCCCGCGATTAGCCAAAATTTTCACCCAGCCCTGTTCCTGCAATTCCGCTAAAGCGGCTACAATGGTTTTTCGGTGCACGTTCAGTTCTTCAGCAATCTTCCGGCTTCCGGGCAACAGATCTCCATCTTCCAATAGATTTCGCTTGACGGCATTGATAAATTGATAAACGATCTGTAGATAGATGGCATCTTCCTTACGGCGATCTATCTTAATAATGGAATGAAAACCTATACTAACCGGACTACTCATTATGTTTATTTCGGACTACCAAAGTTATCATTTAAACTATAATCTTTGCAATCATCATGAAAAAAATAATCGCATTGAATTACGAAATCCGAATGGTCATTAAGTAAAATAGATTTGATTTTAGCATAAAAACTTAGCATTAATATGGAAACAAAACCAAAATGGACGCAGGAAGAAGTTGTCGCTTTATACAACAAACCAATAATGGACCTGCTTTATGATGCGGCATCGATACATCGGAAATATCACGACCCGAACAAAGTACAAGTGTCCACATTGATATCAATAAAAACAGGTGGGTGCCCCGAAGACTGTGCCTATTGTCCCCAGGCCGCACGTTACCATACGAATGTAAAATCGGAAGGCTTAATGAGTGTAGAGCAGGTAAAAGAGCAGGCACTAGCGGCCAAAGCTGGAGGTAGCTCAAGGATCTGTATGGGGGCCGCCTGGCGCAATGTTAAAGATGGCCCTGAGTTTGACCATGTACTTGATATGGTCCGAACACTGAATAGACTTGACATGGAAGTCTGCTGCACGCTAGGAATGCTGACCGAAAACCAAGCACAACGCCTTTCAGAAGCTGGACTATACGCCTACAACCACAACCTCGATTCCTCTGCCGATTACTATAAGGAAATTATCTCGACCAGAAGCTATGATGATCGCCTTCAAACGATCGAAAATGTACGTAAAACAAACATAACTGTATGTAGTGGTGGTATTATTGGGATGGGAGAAAGTATAGACGACCGTGCCGCGATGTTGATCACACTTGCTTCCCTCATTCCACAACCCGAATCGGTACCGATCAATGCGCTCGTTCCTGTAAGCGGTACTCCAATGGAAGTCATGGAAACAGTTTCGATATGGGAAATGGTACGCATGGTCGCTACAGCCCGAATTTTATTGCCCACCACACAAGTTCGCCTTTCTGCAGGACGCACCAACATGAGTAAAGAAGGGCAAGCTTTATGCTTTTTCGCGGGAGCTAACTCGATTTTCTCAGGCGACAAACTCCTCACCACGCCCAATCCCGATGTCAATGAAGATATGGACATGTTTAAAACATTAGGCTTGGTGCCACAACAGCCATTCGAGAAAAAAAATCAACCCGAAACCATCGCAACTGAGATGGCGCATTACCATGATCTTGGTGAAAGACCAAAATGGTCAAGACCCGAACATAAAATCCAGCGCAACATCGCTAAGCAGCAAAACAAATAACAAAACTAATTCGGCAGACCATCATGGAAAGAGAAGAAATCAACCAACACGACCTTATCGATGATTTTGATAAAAAGCATCTATGGCATCCGTATACCACCATGACAAATCCCTTACCTGCCTATAAGGTTAAACGGGCAGATGGTTGTATAATCGAGTTGGAAAATGGACAGCAGCTTATAGATGGTATGTCCTCTTGGTGGTGCGCCATCCATGGCTACAATCACCCCGTCCTTAACGCTGCGGTCACAGCACAGCTCAGCAGCATGTCACACATGATGTTTGGTGGACTTACGCACGAGCCAGCAATTGCTCTCGGTAAAATACTGCTTGACATCACCCCTACTTCACTCAACAAAATATTTTATGCCGATTCGGGTTCTGTTGCGGTAGAAGTTGCGCTTAAAATGGCTATTCAATACTGGGTCTCACAGAAAAAGACCAATAAGAAAAACTTTGTCACGATTCGTTCGGGGTACCATGGTGATACCTGGAACGCGATGTCGGTCTGTGACCCCATTACTGGCATGCACCGCATCTTTGACAATGCTTTACCCAAACGCTATTTTGCCCCTGCCCCAAAAATAGGGTTTGAGCAAGAATGGGATGCCAATGACATCCAACCCTTGGCAGACCTGATCTGCTCACACAAGGACGAATTGGCCGCTCTCATCCTTGAACCTATCGTCCAAGGAGCCGGTGGCATGCGTTTTTACCATCCGGAGTACTTGCGTCAGGCAGCACATCTCTGCAAAGAAAATCAACTTCTTTTAATCTTTGATGAGATTGCTACCGGATTTGGGCGCACGGGTAAGCTCTTTGCCTGGGAGCATGCCGGAATAGTGCCCGATATCATGTGTATCGGCAAAGCCTTGACCGGTGGCTATATGACGCTATCCGCCGTGATCACCTCAGATCATGTTGCGAATACAATCTCCAACGGTACGCCAGGTACGTTTATGCACGGGCCAACTTTTATGGCAAACCCCTTGGCTTGCGCAGTAGCCCACGCTTCCATCAAATTACTATTGGCAACGGACTGGAAAGCGAAAGTAACGTTAATCGAAGAACAATTGAGACGGGAACTTAGCGCTGCAACAGCGCTGCCCCAAGTCGAGGAGCTCAGAATTCTAGGTGCAATTGCAGTCATCGAGATGAAAAACTCCGTCGATCTCTCCAGCATACAACAGCGGTTTATCGAAGAGGGAATTTGGGTAAGGCCATTCGGAAAACTGATTTATATCATGCCCCCTTTTATCATAAATGAAGGTGAGCTTCACAAGTTAACACAGGCATTGCTAACCGTAATCAGCACAGTCCAATGATTGAAAACAGTCTAATCCAGCGCATTGAAGATGAATTATTTGCCCTTGAAAAACAAGGGAATAAACGAAAACTTCCCCTTATCACACAACAGGATAACACAGGAAAGGAGCATGTTAAAGAGCGTTACAACCTCTCGTCTAACGATTATCTTGGACTTGCGACAGATCAGATACTTCGTCAAGAATTCCTAAACTCGGTGACAAAGGATAATGCTGTATTCAGCGCCTCCTCTTCGCGTCTACTCACAGGAAACCATGCACGCTATACGCAATTGGAAACAAAGCTGTGCCGAATGTTCGGTATGGAAAGTGCATTGGTCTTTAACAGCGGCTACCACATGAATGCAGGCATACTTCCTGCAGTTTGTGATACAAAGACATTAATTCTCGCCGATAAGGGTGTCCACGCAAGCCTAATTGATGGCATCCGACTATCCAATGCGACCTGCTACAGGTATCGGCATTCCGATTATACGCACTTAACGCAATTATTGACAAAATATGCCCATCGCTTCACATGCGTCATCATCGTTACAGAAAGTATTTTTAGCATGGATGGTGATTGCACGGACCTCAACTATCTGGTCAGTCTAAAACAACGTTTCCCCAATACCTTACTTTATGTCGATGAAGCTCACGCCGTAGGCGTACGCGGAATACAGGGACTTGGCTGCGCAGAAGAACAGCAATGTATTGCCGATATTGATTTCCTGACAGGCACCTTCGGAAAAGCTTTAGCATCGGTTGGTGGCTACCTGCTATGTAAGGAACCAATCCGGAATTATTTGATCAATAAGGCACGTACACTACTTTTTACAACAGCGCTGCCACCGATCAATCTATTATGGACTGTGTTTGTTTTGGAACGCTTAAGTGACTTTACAGACCGGCGCCAACAGCTGCACAAAAATAGCCTATTGCTCAAACAGCAAATAATTGCCAAAGGCTTTAATTGTCCGTCAGAGAGTCATATTCTACCAGTCATTATCGGTAATAACAAGGAAACGGTACTGAAAGCAGAAGAACTGCAGCGAAAGGGATTTTACGTGCTTCCCATACGCCCGCCCACAGTACCAGAAGGAACATCAAGAATCCGAATTTCATTGACAGCAACAATGACATCGTCCATGATCGAACAACTTGCAACAAGCTTATGATACTTAAAAGAATCGCTCCTAAAAGAGTCACTCCGGCGGATAATTTGCCAGAGCGGCATCTTCAGGCAAAATCCAACGAAAAACTACTGTTATTCTTTGCAGGCTGGGGAATGGATGAACACCCTTTCTTGCACTATTCCCCAGTCGGCAAAGATCTTATTGTTGCCCATAGTTATGCGGATTTACTGTTGGACAAAAGTCTACTGGCAGGCTACCAGGAAATTGAGGTTTTCGCCTGGTCTATGGGGGTATGGGCAGCATCAATGGTACTGCCCGAACTTCAAAACAGCAATTACCCCATCAGCACATGCACTGCAATCAATGGAACACCATTTCCAATAGATGACGAAAAAGGAATTCCTAGCCAGTTATTTAAAGGAACATTGGATACACTGAGCAATAAAACGTTGGAAAAATTCAGATTACGCATGTGTGGTTCCAAGGCCCTTTTTAACTACTTTCTTGAAAGAGCCCCCCAACGCGACATCGAAGACCTCCGTTCAGAGCTCATCGCGATTGAAAAAACAGCTGGTGCAAAATCAGCAGCTGCATTCCAATGGCATCAGATATATATAGGCAAAGAAGATCGAATCTTCAACTTAGAGAATCAAAAACGCGCCTGGCCCGGTACTGCATATACGATAATCGATGCTACTCACTATCCCGAACAATTATTTAAGCACCTTTTAAGATGATCATCATGATGGACAAACAAAGGATTAGATCCCGTTTCGCTAAAGCGGCATCTAACTATCAGTCGGCAGCGATCGCCCAATATGAAATAGCAAAAAAAATGATCAGGTTGATGCAGGAGAACATACAGCTAAGACCACAAAAAGTATTGGAAATTGGCTGCGGAACAGGACTTTTTTCGCGGTTAATCCTACAGCATATCAAACCAAAAAAAATGGTTTTAAATGATATCTGTCCAGAAATGATGCCCGAAGTAATGGATATTTTGACATCGTCGCACACGTTCATCTGTGCTGATGCAGAAACTTATGCTTTTCCCAAAGACATCAATCTAATCGCGTCCTGTTCTACGATTCAGTGGTTCAACAATCCTCACGCTTTCTTTGAAAGCTGCTATGGATCCCTTCCGGATTCCGGTATCCTTGCCTTCAGCACTTTTGGACATGACAATATGCACGAGATCAATGCAACGGCACATGTTGGACTAACATATCGATCTAAATCGGAACTTATCGCAGAACTTTTAGCGTTGAATTATAAGATCCTCGTTGCACAAGAAGAACATTTGAAACTGCACTTTGAAAGCCCACTACAAGTTCTTGTTCACCTGAAACAAACGGGGGTAACGGGAATAAAAAATCACCGGTGGACAAAAGGCAAACTTCGGGCTTTCTGTGATAAATATACATCTCGCTATGGGACAGAAGAGGGCGTATCCCTAACCTACCATCCCATCTATATTATTGCAAAAAAATAATAGCTGAGCACTCCAATTACAAACAATCGAACAACCTACAAAAGAAACACAGCAATGAATGAAAATATCTATTTTGTTTCCGGCATAGATACCGGGATCGGAAAAAGTTATGCGACTGGCCTCCTCGCGAAACAATGGAATACAAGCGGTATACGCACCATTACCCAAAAGCTTGTACAAACTGGAAATACAACTATTTCTGAAGACATCGTGCTGCATCGCCAACTCATGGAAATCCCATTAACGGCAGAAGATCATCAGAAAATTACGATGCCGGAGATTTTCACCTACCCCGCCTCCCCTCATCTAGCAGCGCGCCTGGATAATCGTGAAATTGACTTTAAAAAGATCAGACAGGCTAGCTTAACATTAAGCCAACGCTACGATGCTGTTCTTATTGAAGGTGCAGGTGGGTTGATGGTTCCATTAAGAGAAGATTATCTGATTATCGATTACATCCAAGAAATGCAGTATCCGCTTATTTTTGTCACCTCTGGAAAATTAGGGAGTATCAATCATACCTTACTAAGTCTGGAAGCGATCACCAAGCGCAAGATCAATCTACATACCTTGGTTTACAATACATTTCCTGTTCATAAAGACCGCACCATAAGTACTGATACGGAGTTGTATCTTCGTCGTTATATAGAAACAAACTATCCGGAGACCTTATTTGTTCGCGTGTAAATAAGGTCAAGCGGATACTATTGATAGATATATAGCAACAGCAGGGAACCCATTCAATAAGAATTGACCGCCATCCCTGCTGAAACAGTACAGATTATGCTAATAATGGATCAGTTGTACACTCAACACCTGTTTCCAATCGCCCTGCGAGCTGAATGACGAAACTGCTGTCTCCCTTGATTCGTACAGCAATATCATACCAATTTCCTTGACTTTCAACATCCAGGATCAATGGAACTTCTTCGGCGGGAGCTATTTCTTTCGTTGTGGCATATTTTCCATAGCTAAGGCTTTCGACAACTACCGTTACCCGCTGGTCACTCTTGTTCCTGAGTCTCAACTGTAATTTCCCTGTCGCTGCCTGAGTTAGCGCTTTCAGTTCCGGAGAAACGGTAGCCTCTAGTGCTGCTGCTCCTTTTTGTCCAGAAAATTTTCGATAAAAACCATTTGGACCATGTAATTCAAAAGCATAGCGATCTCCTTCAAATCGTGCCAGGTCCCACTGATATGCCAAACGATCACCGACCTTCACCGCAAAATTCCAATTACGGTAGGTTTCACTTTGCCCCTGTTCATCACGATATTCCAACGGACTATACACATTGAAGGCTGTACCTGCCGTCCTTTCTCCGAAAAACTTGCTGTCTACAGTCATCGTTAGATGAAATACTCCGTCTTTCACATAGCCCACCGCATCATGCGCATAAGGTAATTGCAAAGATCTACGAATCCCCCGCTCCTGTATTCGGTCAAATCCCGGAATCCATCCGTTTTTAGTCGCGAGATCAGGATCTTTGACCTCAACAAAGCCTCGCGGATCATCTTTGAACTGCGCATTGTATATCGTTTCGATATATTGATTCCGATCAAGAAAAGGGAGTTGTTCCTTTTGCTGAGTAAAAGGCGTAAAGGCGGTTGTCAAATCACCACAGATTGTTCTACGCCATGCACTGATGTTTTCCAAATGTATATTCTTGTTCAGCTTTTTATTAAAGAAAGATTCCAAAAATTGCAAAGTAGATGTATGATCAAATACCTGAGAGCAGACCTTACCACCTCGTGACCAAGGCGACGCAATATACATGGGAACACGAAAACCTAGGCCCACAGCCCCTTCACGTGCCTGCTTTTTAGGAATTCCCTGTTTTAGCTCATTTTCTAAACGAACCATTTCCACCTCCGTATCGATCCCTGGAGAACATGCTCCTGTATCTTTCTTCTTTAAATCAGGTACAAGGAAAGGTTTCACATGATCATAGTAACCATCGTTTTCATCATAGGTAATGATAAAAATTGTTTTTCTCCAAACCTCTGGGTTCTTCGTTAAGATATCTAAAACTTCAGATACATACCAAGCTCCATACCAGGGCGCACTCGGGTGGTCCGAGAAATTCTGTGGACCGGCCAACCAGGATACTGCGGGCAATTTACCAGTATCAACGTCTTTCCGAAATTGATAAAGAATATCTCCTTTAGGGACCTCCAATGTACTTTTCTTCCCCTGTGCCTTAAAATGTAACGTATCAAGCGACCTGTAATTGTTGTCCCCCTTGTTTACCGTAAACGCCCGCTCGTTTAATGATTTCGTAAAATCACTTAGCTTTTTATAATTGTTTGCATTGAATTCCTTTAGTTCCGCCTCTGCTCGCTCAAGAGCCTCACTCTTTTTGCGAATATCAGCGCGTATCTTTTCGGCTTGTTCCTCGGAAGAAGGAGACTTCTCTTCCAACTTGGAAATCTGCACGGGCAAATCCCGAACCTGTGTTTCCAGGCTTCTGATATAGTTCTCCTTAAATTTAACTTGATAAGCCTGAAAAAACTCCAGTAGATTACACCCAAAATTGGATAGCCATGCTCTTTCCTGTCCGGAAAACCCTCCGCCACAACTTGTCTCATTTTGATAAAAACGCCAGTTAATGCCGTTCTTTTCAAGCAATTCCGGAAAAGTTTCCCAAGTCATTTTACCATAGCCAAAGTCATCATTCCGAATATTCGCTTTTTGCAGACCATCTTTCATCTCTGTAATCTTACCCGTCCAGAAAAAGGAACGGTTAGGCGTAGTGCTGGTCATTCCCGAGCAAAAATTCTGATCACATACTGTAAAAGCATCCGCTAAGGCATAATGAAAGGGCAAGTCTTCGCGTGTAAAATACCCCAATGTTAAGGGCATAGCCGCATATTGTTTATTCCCTGATTGCTTCGATAACAGCCAATGATCGTAACGACCTTGGTTAAAGGCATCCACCTGGCTTGCACGACTATGTGGAAGAGAACCCATCCAGGTCACTTTACTTTCCTTCAGATTTAATCGGAAAGGAACATAAGTTTTTCCCTCTTTATCCGTTTGATACCATACGGGTAAACCGTTCGGTAAACGTATCGAACGTGGATCATTGAAACCCCGAACTCCCGAAAGACTACCTAGCGTATGATCAAAAGATCGGTTCTCCTGCATCAGGATGACGATATGTTCGGCATCTAAAAAGCTACTTCCTGGGGCAGGGTCTATGGCAAAGGCTTTCTGGATCGATGCGGGCATGAAGCTGGCAATACCTGCTGCTCCTGAAAATAGTAGGGTCTTTCGTAGGAATTCTCTTCTGGTTTCCATAACACTTATTTATAATTTCGATTTGAATCTACTTAGATTTCTTTTTGTTTCACATTTCTTCGTGTAAATCTTATGTTACCAAATTAAGCACGAAGAAAACATCTCCTTGATTGGATGACAAAAATTTGTTTATTTTTACGAAAAGACAACAGATATAAATATGGTGGACATTTTGCTGCTCGAAGACGACAAGGTACTCTCTAAAGAGATCCGATCTTTTCTATTAAGCCAGGGCTTTACCTGTGATCAAGCCTTTGATGGAATCGATTTTTTGGCCAAAACACACCAAAAGAAATATGGTTTTTATCTATTGGATATCAACGTCCCCAAAATCAATGGATTGGAAATCTGTAAAAAGATAAGAAGCCATGACGCATTGACACCAATTATTATTCTCTCGGCATACGATGATATAGATGATAAAAAGGAGGCATTTCTCAGGGCTGCTGATGACTATTTGGTTAAACCTTTCGTCTTAGATGAATTGCTGATGCGCATCTATTCCCTATTGCGTCGGCAACAACATAGCGAAAACAATGAAACAAAAACATTGGTAGTCGATGATCTGATCATTTATCCTGATGAGGCCCGGGTATTACGTGCAAATGAAGAAATTAATCTTACTCAAAAAGAATTTCAACTGCTGCTTATCTTAGCTCAGGCAAAGGGTCGTACCTTGTCCAAACAGCATATTTCGGAGGAAGTATGGCAAAATCAATTTCAGACAACACAGAATACAATTGAAGTTTATATCAACTTTTTGCGTAAGAAGATTGATAAAAACTTTGAGAATAAACTGATCCATACAAGACCTGGCTTTGGTTATTACCTATCGGCAGAAAAATGAATTTAAAGAAGAAAATAGCGATTAGCTTTAGCATTGCATTCTCCGTCCTTTTCGGTATAGCGATGTTGATTATCTACTATGCTAGTTTCGATTTTCGGAAAGATCAATTTCGCCAGCGACTGATTGATAAATTGGACAATATTTCCCATTATATTGCCAGTAACCCCTATTTCAACCGCCAATCTTACAAAAACTATTTTCACGATGACGAAGATGGCCTTTTCTATGAAGATGTTATCATCCTTGACAAAAACAAACAGCTCGTCTTCAGTACCGTAAAGGATCAGACCATTACCTGGAATGCCTCGATTGTCAATCGGCTAACTCAGGAAAAACAGATCTTCTACTATCAGGACCAATACGAAACACTGGCCAAATATTATCGCATCAACGGTTTACCTTATTATATTATCGTAAAAGCACAGGATTACTCCGGAAATGAAAAAATGGACCATCTTGCGCTCGTCCTAACAATATTATTTGTCCTGAGCGCTGTTCTGGTCTGGATATTTAGTTATAACCTCATCCAGCGCCTATTGATCCCACTCGATAAATTAAAAGATAATATTACGCAGATTAATGCCAGTAAACTTACCAAACCTGTCGAGTATACCGGTCATACCGATGAGATTGCTATACTAACCCGAGCATTTAATACCATGCTGCTGCGACTTTCGGCTGCTTTCGAATCGCAGAAAGAATTTAATTCCAGCGCCTCCCACGAGCTGCGAACACCGCTTGCCCGAATGTCCTTTCAGCTGGAGAACCTTTATCATCAAAATCAGCTGAGTGAAGACGTAAAGCAGGTTTTACGTAACATATCCAAGGAAACCTTACATCTTTCGGAGGTAACCGATTCGCTGATGTTACTTTCAAAGTTCGACTCTGAGCGTTTGAAAACGACCTATAAGGAAGAGCGGATCGATGAAATTATCTTTATGGCCTATGAAAAAGTAGCCAAGGTATTCCCCGACCTGCAACTGGATTTTTCAATTGGTGGGATCGAAGATCCAAAACTTAGTATTTTCTGTTCCGCACAATTGATTGAAATTGCTTTTGTGAATTTATTTAAAAATGCTGCGCTCTACTCCGATAATAGGGAGGTAAAAGTGATGATTCTAGAATCAACCTTCGAACTCAAGGTACTTGTCAGCAATACTGGCCCAGCCTTGAGCACAATCGACCAAAAGCGAATTTTCGATGCATTCAGCCGCGGTGAAAATGCAAGTGAAACAACAGGATCAGGCTTAGGGCTACGTATCGTTCAGCGTATCATGCAATCCCATCAAGCAACGATAGCATATCAGGCAGATCTAAAACAATCTACGCATACTTTTGTATTACTATTTAAATTGTTTCTCAACCAGAAAGGTTAGTTGCAAAAATCGCTCCAAATTAACCGGAAGCCATTAATAAACAAGTAGATACATTTATTAACCGACACATTAGGCTTCTTATCTACCTGAAAAACATGCTAATTTTAAGCTTTTTTTAAGCATTTATTAAGGGGCTTTTAATATTCGACCAGTTATTTTGTTACACAAGTTTTGATAAACATGACAAAGAAACCTTTAATATTTTTATTGCTTTTCAATAGTATGGCTTTTGCTCAACAAAAACCGCCACAGGCAGATTACACGAGTATTCATGAAAGTACACGTGGGAATAAGCAAAGTGAGATCTCGGGAAAACAGATGACACTGCAGGAATGCGAAGAAGCATTCGTCAGCAAGAACCTTTCCCTCCTGGCGCAACAATATGACATCAGCCAGGCAGAGGCTGACGTCATACAGGCCAAAATATGGGATCTACCACAGTTGCAGCTGTCTGCCAATGCCTACGACCCACAGAACAAAAAAGCATTTCATATTGGTCAATCCAAGGAAGCAAGTGTATCCCAATTAATTTATCTCGGTGGAAAAAAGAAGAATGAAGTGGAATTTGCTAAATCAAATGTTGAACTTGCTAAGTTGCAGTTCAGTCAATTGCTGGCAAGTCTTCGTGCGCAGCTGCGTACAACCTTTTACTCCCTTTACTTTGAGCAACATAAGTTGGCGGATATTAAAATTCAGTTGGATTACCTAAATAATCTGCTTGCAGCGTATAAAGAGCAAGGAAAAAAAGGGAACGTTTCTTTGAAAGATCAGGTTCGTCTTCAAACAATGGCCATCGATCTCAACAACGAAAAAACGACAGCGATCAATAATAGCATCAATCTACAGCAGCAATTACGTGTGCTTATTTCCAGTCAGGAAGATGTATTACCGAAGTTAACGGATCAAGAAGCAGATCAGGAACTTGCCGTAAAGCCAACCATGCCTTTGGACAAAATCTACCAATTGGCCTTGGAAAACAATGCCGATTATCAATTTGCCTTAAAGACCTCGGAAAGCTCACAGTTATTTACAAAATGGCAACAATCCCTAAACACACCTGATATTAACTTTGGCCTTTCCTACAGCCAGAATGGGGGTGTATTCCGCAATGAGGTCAATGTCACAGCCGCCATTCCGATCCCGTTGTGGAAACAAAATAAAGGAAATGTTATCAAAGCGAAATACGCCGAAGAAGAAGCAAAGAAAAATATTGAAGTCCAACGGCAGCTGCTGGAGTCACAGATCCGTTCCAACTATCAGTCCTGGGAAAATCAATATAACCAATATTTTACCATTACACCAGACGACCTTCATAACATCGCTGTGGTCTATGATGGCATATTCAACAATTTTAGAAAAGGGAATATTTCTTTAGTTGAATTCACTGATTTTATGGACAGCTATCGGATATCTATTCTTAAACTATACGATATGAAAAAGGAAATTATTCTCAACGCCGAACAATTAAACTACCTGGCTCAAACTTCTATATTCAATTCAACTCATGTCAACTAAAAAACTTCTTATAGCCACTGTGGCAATAGTGCTACTTTACTCTTGCCAAAATCATAAAGAAACAGATAATGCAGCCATTGTCAAAGGTTTCGAAATTAGTGAGACGATGCTTAAATCGACAAGTTTTGCTACGGTAAAAAAAGAAAATGTGACCGAAGAACTCAACTTCTTTGGAAAGATATCGGCCGATCAAAACAATTACATCGATATTTTCCCGCTCGTTGGAGGGAATGTTATCTCCGTTAATGTTTCTTTGGGTGATTATGTCCATAAAGGTCAGGTATTGGCAACAATCAGAAGTACGGAAGTCGCCGGTATACAAAAGGATCTTTCAGATGCCAAAACCGATGTGTTACTCGCCGAGAAAAACTACCGTGTAGCCGAAGACATGTATAATGGTAAATTAAGTACAGATAAAGACATGCTGGAAGCAAAGGGACAGTTAACCAAAGCCAAAGAGCAACTACGCCGTTCAGAGGCCGTCAGTCAGATCTACAATGTCCGTACAGGTAATATTTATTCGGTCGTATCTCCAATCGATGGTTACATCGTCCAAAAGAACATCAATAAGGACATGCAGTTGCGTAGTGACCGCAGCGATAATATCTTTGATGTGGCCAATACAAAAGATGTATGGGCAATTCTTAACGTCAACGAAACAGATATCGACAAGATTAGTATGGGCATGCCGGCTATTGTGTCTACCCTGAGCTACCCGGACAAAAAATTCCAGGGTAGTATCGATAAAATCTTTAAGATCATCGATCCGCAGACGAATTCAATGCAGGCACGGGTAGTGCTAGACAATAAGGATGGTTTACTTATTCCTGATAGTAAAGCGACCATTAAAGTATTACATCGCTCCAATACGGAAGCGCTCGCAGTTCCTTCTGATGCGGTCATTTTCGATCAAAACAAATATTTCGTATTAATCTATAAATCCCAAAATGATATTAAGATTCGCGAAATACTGCCGATCAAACAAAATGAAGGAACAACCTACATGGCTACGGGGCTACAGGAAGGTGAAAAAGTTGTTGTCAACAATAAACTTTTGATCTATAGAGCACTGAATAATTAATCCGTCTTAGCATTTACACGAATGAACAAATTCATTAAAAATATCATTGCCTTTTCCATTAAAAATAAAGCATTTACCTTTATTTGGGTCGGTATTTTGGCTATTGCTGGTTTCATTAGCTTTAAAAGCATGCCCATTGAGGCATTTCCTGATGTGACCAATACACAAATAACCATCATTACCCAATGGAATGGAAGGAGTGCGGAGGAAGTCGAACGTTTTGTAACGACACCAATCGAACTAGGCATGAGTCCGGTCCAAAAGAGAACAAGCATACGGAGCACCACCATGTTTGGCCTCTCCATTGTTAAAATCATTTTTGATGATGGTGTGGACGATACTTTTGCACGCAACCAGGTCAACAACCTCATGCGGTCTGTAAGCCTACCAGACAATGTCGACCCTGAAGTACAGCCCCCTTATGGCCCTACAGGAGAGATATTCCGTTATACATTACATAGCGATCAACGCAATTCACGCGACCTCCTTACTTTGCAGACCTGGGTCATTGACCGCGCTTTACGTGGTGTCCCAGGTGTAGCAGATATCAACGTTTTTGGTGGACAGGATTTGGTTTACGAAATCAGTACCGACCCGATAAAACTTGACAAATTTAATCTGACTCCTTTGCAGGTATTTGATGCTGTCAGCAAAAGTAACCTGAATGTCGGTGGAGATGTCATCGAAAAAAGTGGCCAGTCTTATGTCGTACGCGGTATTGGTTTGGTCAACTCAATCAATGATATCGAAAACATCACTGTAATCAACCAAAAGGGAAATCCGGTCTTTGTTAAAAATGTAGCCGAAGTAAGAGAAAGCGCGATGCCTCGTGTGGGCCAAGCCGGTTTTGGTAAGAATGATGATGTGGTAGCGGGAACCATCGTAATGCGGAAAGGCGAAAATCCAAGAGAGGTTTTAACTGCTGTAAAAGCGAAAATAGACGAGCTCAACAACAAAATCCTTCCCAAAGATGTCAAAATGCAAACCTTCTATGACCGTGACAATCTCATGGATTTCACGACCCATACCGTTATGCATAACTTGATTGAGGGTATTGTACTCGTCACCTTGATGGTATTGCTCTTTATGGCAGATTGGCGCACTACGGTCATCGTTTCCATTATTATACCCCTCGCATTACTTTTTGCCTTTCTATGTCTTAAACTAGCAGGCATGAGTGCCAACTTGCTTTCTTTGGGCGCAGTAGACTTTGGTATTATCATCGACGGTGCCGTCGTCATGGTTGAAGGGATATTTGTCATGTTGGATCACCAGGCCCATAAGCTGGGCATGGAGAAATTCAACAAAATGGCCAAAGCTGGTTGGATCAAACAGACAGGAACAGGCTTGGGAAAAGCAATCTTTTTCTCCAAGCTAATTATCATCACCTCATTGATCCCCATATTCTCCTTCCAAAAAGTAGAAGGAAAAATGTTTTCGCCACTGGCCTTTACCCTGGGTTTTGCTTTACTGGGAGCATTACTGTTTACCTTGACACTCGTTCCGGCTTTATCGCATATTCTGCTCAATAAAAATGTGAAAGAAAGACACAATCCATTTGTTGAATTCTGGAATAGAATTGTTGCCAAGGGTTTTGGATTCACATTCCGAAACAAGCGTCTGAGTATGATCGTTGCAATTACTTTATTAGCTGCAGTCTTATTTTCTGCAAAATTTTTAGGAACAGAATTTTTACCGACATTAAATGAAGGATCTCTTTGGGTTACTGCCGAGATGCCTATGAGCACTTCTTTACGTGAATCGGTTAAAACAACCAAACTGTTAAAGAGTACTTTGGAAACCTTTCCTGAAGTCACCGGCGTACTGTCGCAAACTGGACGGAGCAACGATGGTACCGACCCCAATGGCTTTGGCTTTGTTCAGTTTGCGGTGGCCCTAAAACCTAAAGAGGAATGGACACGTAAAATCACCATGGATCAGTTGATCGAAGAGATGGACCATAAACTCAAACAATTTCAGGGTATCACCTATAACTATTCACAACCTATTTCGGATAATGTTGCCGAAGCAGTTGCTGGTTTCAAAGCCGAAAACGGCATTAAGATCTTTGGCGATAACCTCGCAACCTTAGACCGCCTGGCGAAAGAAGTTTATGCACAGGTCAAAGGTATTCAAGGCATTAAAGAACCTGGTATTATTCTCAATATTGGTCAGCCCGAAGTGAGTGTGGTATTGGATCGGACCCGTATGGCAGCTTTCAACGTTCTACCGGCAGATGCACAGGCGGTACTGGAAATGGCCTTCGGCGGAAAGACCGCTTCCATTTTGTACGATGGTGAACGCAAATTCAACATTCGCCTACGCTATGCACCCGAATATCGGAAAACAGAAAAAGATATTGCACAGCTGATGGTCCCTTGTGGTGATGGCACATTAATTCCTTTGAAAAGTATCGCGACCATTGAAAAAGATAATGGTGCTGCTTTTATCTATCGCGACAACATCAAACGCTATATTGGCATCAAATTTTCCATCCGCGACCGTGACTTAGGAAGCACCATTGCTGAAGCACAACAAAAAGTAAGTAAAATAAAACTTCCCGAAGGATATTCCATTGGTTGGACTGGACAATTTGAAAATCAGCAGCGTGCTACACACCGTTTAGCACAGGTGGTACCAATCAGTTTGATCGTCATCTTCTTCCTATTGTTTATTCTATTCGGAAATATCAAAGATTCGCTGCTCGTATTGGCCAATGTTCCTTTTGCGCTTATCGGTGGAATTATTGCATTACACGTTACGGGTATGAATTTTGGAATTTCGGCTGGAGTAGGTATGATTGCATTATTCGGGATATGTATCCAGAATGGAGTTATCCTGATCTCGGAATTCCATCAGAACAAGAAGGAAGGTCTACCCAATGACCAATCAATTTATAAAGGTGTAAAATCGCGAACAAGACCTGTAGTCATGACAGCTCTAATGGCTTCCATCGGACTATTGCCAGCTGCATTATCGACAGGTATAGGTTCGGAATCACAAAAACCTTTGGCGATCGTCATCATTGGCGGACTAATCTCAGCGACGATATTGACGTTGTTGGTATTCCCAATCATCTACGATATCTTCAACAGAAAAGAAAAGGTACAACAAACAATCGCTGAATAATGTTGTCCATATTTTATATACTATATATTTAGACCATTAAAAGGTCATCGGTACTGCCTCACGCTGTGAAGCGACAGGGCAGTATCATTTTTTTATGATACTTTTGATGTAACATTTGTATCTATTCCGGCTTAAAAATTTCAAAAACAATAAAAAGCCCTTAAGTTTACAACAAATTACCTTCCAAAAAGCAGCTGCTGCTTTTTGGATCACACAAACAAACAAATATTTATGACTATTCTCACCTTTACAATCATCCTTCTCCTGGGTGCTTTTGTAGCAGGACTCTTAGGATCCCTGACAGGCTTAGGCGGAGGGGTCGTTGTCATCCCTTTATTGACTCTTCTGTTTCATGTCGACATCCGTTATGCCATTGGAGCCGCCTTGCTGGCTTCCATAGCGACTTCATCCGGTGCAGCAACAGCTTACGTCAAGGAAGGCATCACCAACATCCGGCTCGGGATGTTTCTTGAAATTGCAACCACCATTGGAGCAGTGATCGGCGCTGTTATTGCCATTTACATGCCTACGAATACCATTGCAATCATCTTTGGTGTTGTACTTATCTTCTCTGCGGCTATGACGGTACGTAAGAAAAACGAACACGCACTTTCCGGCGGTTCCGTCCTGGCGGAAAAATTGAAACTGAACAGTACCTATCCTGCTGATGGCAAATTAATTCCATACAAACTTACCAACATAGCCGGAGGATTCTCTTTGATGGGGATTGCAGGAATACTTTCTGGATTATTGGGCATTGGTTCCGGTTCCCTTAAAGTACTAGCAATGGACAGCATGATGAAAATTCCATTTAAAGTCAGTACCACAACGAGCAACTTTATGATCGGTGTCACCGCAGCTGCTTCTGCAGTGGTCTATTTACAAAGAGGCTATATGGATCCAGGTATTGCTTTTCCAGTTATCCTAGGCGTATTATGCGGCGCCATTACAGGATCCAAGCTCTTAAAACGGATGAATCCGAAGACTTTACGCATTATTTTCGCCGTCGCCATTACATTGGTGGCATTAGAAATGATCTTCAACGGATTCCAGCACAAATTCTAAAAACGGTAGTTTACACGATTTAGAATTTTAGGTTTGTAACATCCTTCCGTTAGACGATGAAGGACATAACTACTCAAAATGAAACAAGTATTTTCGAAACACTATTGGGGAGACAAGGACATCTCACTTTTGGTAGGACAAATTTTACGTATTGGCGTTATATTCGCCTCCTCTATTCTTATCCTTGGCGGTATCTTCTACCTCATTGTTCATGGACAGGACACCGTACCGAATTACAGAGATTTTGTCGGTGAGGGAAATTCCAACACAACAATTACCGGAATTATTACCGGGGCATTCAACCGAAATATTCCACAGGTTATACAGCTAGGTGTACTTCTATTGATTTGCACCCCCATCGTGCGCGTGATTGGCTCGTTATTTGGGTTTGTCATCGAGAAGGACCGGCTTTACATTATTATCACATTGATTGTATTAACAGTCATTATAGGCAGTATACTCAGCGGCATCAAGGGATAATAAGGCTTTATCTCTTGATCCGCCGCCAGGCAGATTTTTCCAATGCGTATTCAAAATTTTTACGTTCAGGTTCGTTCACATAGCTGACCATCTTTTCAGCCACTTTAATTGCACCCAAGCGCTCAACTGCCGTCTGAGAACGATAATTTTCAGCCCCTACATGCAGGTAAATTCGATCCACAAAATTGAAGGCAAAATCAAACATCATCTCTTTAACCAATGGATTGATTCCTGCACCCCAATATGCACAGGCATAAAACGTATACCCAACAAAAATCGATTTCTCCGCTTCATCAAGCCCATAATACCGCGTACTACCGATGCAGGCACCACTTTCCTTATCGAAGATCAAATAAGCAGACTTACTTGCTAAGGCACCTTCAAAAAATAGGCGAAAAACATCTTCCTTCCAGCGATCCTTATTGGGATGCTGTTCCCAGATCAGGGGATCTCTGGCAACTTGATATAGCGTATCAAAATCCGCTGGTTCTATGATTCGTAATACGACCTTATCGTTTTCAAGAGTATTGGGTGCAACAAACTTCATGAGACATATTTATAGTTTTAGCAATCAAAATATTTTAAATCCTACAGAAGATACCAATTATTGATGAAACTATTTGAATTACGGCAATATCCAGTCAAATATTACACCAAAATGTTGATTTCATCACTGTTTTGATCAAATTGAATAAAAGCAATAGCCAGCAACTGAATTATTTTAACTTAGGATTGATAGGAATCAAACAGCTTGTTAAATTAGCATTGCAAAATTTCGTATTTTACAGCCAAATGGAACAATTCAAGGAATTTGTAAAACAACGCATTGATGTCACTGAGGAAGAACTGAATGACATCGTTTCACGTTATCAGGTAAGGAAAATAAAGAAAAAAGAATACTTCCTCCGGGCTGGCGAGGTGTGTCACCATGAAGCATACGTGATCAGCGGTTTATTTAAATCTTTCTATGTCACCGCCGATGGGATCGAACACATTCTACAGTTTGCAATTGAAGATTGGTGGATCGGTGATATTGCCAGCTTTAATTATCAGGAGCCAGCACTTCAAAATATCCAGGCTTTGGAAAACGCTGTGGTACTTACACTGTCAAAAAAAAATAAAGACAAACTTTACGAAGATCATCCAATCTTTGAGAAACTCTCCAGGATAATGGCCCAACGTGCACAAATAGCATCGCAGCACCGTATTATCTCGAGCATAGGTTTTACTGCACAAGAGCGGTATCTGGATTTCATCAAAAGGTATCCTAAAATCTACCCGCGGATCTCCAATATGCAATTAGCATCCTATCTTGGCGTCACACAAGAGTTTCTAAGCCGTCTAAAAAGACAAATATTAAAGCCGAATCGAAATTCTTGACCTACATCAATTTTTTCGTTGTTAGTTTATCCCACCTTTGCAGAAGCTTGTTCAAACAAACATTTTGAACTTTTGAAGGTTAGATAAATAAAAAGAAAACACATGAATAAATTTTTCCAAATTTTGGCTGTAGCAGTATTAATGGTTAATGTTGCTGTAGCACAAGTAAAATGGTCTGCAGACCCTGCGCATACAAATGCAAGATTCGATGTAAAACACCTTGGAATAAGCTTTGTTGACGGTGAATTCACAAAGGTAGAAGGTACAGTTGAAACTGCAACAGGAACAGGCTTTAACAATGCTAAAGTTAATTTTTCTATCGATGTCAACAGCATCGATACACGTATCGCTGCGCGTGACAATCATTTGAAGACCGATGATTTCTTTGCTGCGGAAAAATTCCCCAAAATGACATTAAAGTCTATCAGTTTTACAAATGCGAAAGTAAAAGGAAAATATATTATGATAGCAGATTTGACTATTCGTGATGTAACGAAAAAAGTAACTTTCGAGGTGACTCAAAATGGTGGAATCATTACTGATCCATGGGGAAAAACACGTGCTGGCTTTACTGCTAAAACAAAAATTAACCGTCAGGATTTCGGCATGAAATACAATGATAAATTACCTTCTGGTGTAGAAGCGGTTGCTTCTGATGTGGACATCATTGTCAATACCGAATTGGTATTGAACTAATTGAAAATAATAAATCACACAAACTTAGTGGCTATCCTATTTGATATAGGATAGCCACTTTTTTATAAGCCTTTTAACATACCGCCATCTAGGGGAATATTGGTCCCAGTCAGATAACCAGCATATTCGGAGCAAAGGAAAGCGACGAGATAACCGTATTCTTCAGGCTTACCCAGGCGCTGTGCAGGAACCTGTTTTAACCGTAATTGCAGCGCTTCCTCATAGGAAATCCCCAGACGTTGTGCATCTAGGTTGGTTAACGACTGGATGCGATCCGTATCAAACAGACCTGTCAAGATGCTGTTGACAGTCACGCCATCTTTAGCGACATCCACTGCCAACGATTTACTCCAGCTAATCAATGCTGTACGGATCGTATTGGACAACACTAAATTAGATACCGGTTCTTTCACTGTTGAAGAAGACACATTAATAATACGTCCGTATCGGTTTGCCAACATATAAGGCAGCGCACATGAGGTTGTGTAACAGTGATTTTGAAATAAGAGTTCAAAAGCATGTTGGTAATCCGCCAGATTTTTTTGGTCTATGGTTCCAGCTTGTGGGCCATTCGAATTATTGATCAAAATATCAACCTTATTCGACTCAAAATAATGTGCTATCTGCTTTTTGTATGCTTCGTGATCGTTGTAGTCCACCAGTATATACTGATGCACCTGCCCTTTGGAAGTATCAAGACTTTCACAGGTACGCTGTAGCTTTTCCTCATTTCGGGAAGCTAAAGTTACGGATACGCCGCAAGAGGCAAGCACCTGGGCAATACCTGCACCAATACCAGCAGAGCTCGCTCCGATCAACGCCTTTTTCCCATTTAGATTGATTTCCATAGCTTTTGTTTTCAATTTTATAGTGTATATGTATGCATAGCCAGTCACCGTTACTGAAAATGCGTTCTAGATCCTGCTAATCGTTGTCCTTTGCCCGAATCATGGCGACAAATAAATATATGGCAAATACCCATGCTGAGCCTAGACATATCCAGGCAAAAATGGGAATTCCCCACCACTGCGGTTCTACCCTCGCAACGATAATCATTCCACCCAGTAAATTGAGTGACATAAACATAATACCGATGACAATCCGATTGACCCCCTTGCGTAAAATGGCATTAAAAGATCGTGCACTGATCAGACGATGGTTGAGTGTAAAATTTCCTGTCCGAAACAAACGTACAAGAGCGCGCATATCTTCAGGGAGTTTTTCGACATCGCGTGCAAAAGATTCAACTTTATGTTTGCCTTTTTTGAAGATTGCCTCTGGAGAGAGTCGCTCCATCATAATCCTTCGTGCAAAAGGCTTGATACTCTCCATAATATTAAGATCGGGATATAACTGGCGTCCAATACCTTCCATCAACGAAATACCCCGCATCAACTGATAGATATATTCCGGAAAATACAAGCGGTTGTCGCCAATGATGTTCCACAGTTTATTGAACAATAAATCTAAGCTAAGATCCCCGAGAGACACATTGTCAATCATATCGAAAATCTCATATAGGGATCTTTCAAACCGGTTACGATCCGGAATATGGCTCACCACAGCAACGTCTTCAATCACATCGGCTAAACGGACAGCATCTTCGGAAATAGCCGATTGAATAAACTCCTCAAGCTGCCTACGGTCTATTCCCAATAATTTACCCATATTTCCAAAATCCAAAAAAGCAATCCGTCCATCTGGCATCACCATCATATTGCCGGGATGGGGGTCGCCATGAAAGAAACCATGGATAATCACTTGCTCAAGGTATAAATTGATCCCATTTTTGACCAGCGTTTGGACATCCATTCCCCGACGTTTAATTTCAACGGCATCAGTTACCTTGAAACCATCAAGATATTCCATGCAAAGAACACGGTCCGAGGAGAGTTCAGGATAAACACGGGGTACCTTGATCAGTTTATTTCCTTTAAAGTTCTTCGTGAAGCGTTCGATGTTATGCCGCTCAATCACCAGGGACATCTCTTCCTGCATGGTCGTAGCGAAAGATTCAACAATTAGCAGAAGATTAAGGTTTTCCAGTACATCATTGTACATGGTTAGGATTTTGGCAATATCACGCATGAGTGCTAGATCACAGCGCATAACCTCATCGATACCGGGACGTCGGACTTTTAAAACCACTTGGGTCCCATCTTTTAAGGTTGCGCGATATACTTGTGCAATAGAAGCCGCAGCAAAAGGTTCCGCAGCAATCTCCTGGAAATGCGCCTCAATATCCAGCTCCAGTTCTTCCTTCAGATAAGATTTAATATCCACTTCAAAGGGCGGAACATTATCCTCTAGACGCTTCAGTTCCTCTACGAGCTCTTTGGGCAACAATCCTTCCCGGGTCGAAGCAGATTGTCCAAGCTTGATAAAAGCCGGACCGAGCTCCTCAAGTGCCATACGAATACGGGTATAAACACTAATCTCATCGACATCAATAGGATGTTCTACGGCTGATCTGGGTCCTTTCCACGGCAATCGAGCGATTGCATCTTTAAAACCATATTTGGCCAATATACTTAAGATCTGGGAACTGCGCTGTAACTTCTTTGTCGGATTATACATAATGGACAATGATTTTCGATAACAATATACGAAATATCCATGCGCTATAAACACGAACACCTGTAAAACAAAGTAGATATTTCATATGGTCGCCTTATTCCGTTTCCATTTGATCCAATTTCTCCTTGATCTCTACGATATACCTACTGTAGTAGCAACGAATCATAATTTCTGTCAGACCAACAACAAGGACGATAGACACAATTGCCGAAAGAATCATCCACACAATAAAGTTCGGTTCCTGTTGGAAAGTTTCCTTGAAATGGTACAACCGATCAAACCACACCGTTGTTTTATTCTGTGCTATCATAATAAGATATAGAAACAAAGCTTGTGGAATCATCACATAGGCCGCAATACGATAAGTCTCTACGGCATACTTCAAATCGTAATACAACTTGAGCAAGTGTTCTTTAGAAGCCAACAACTCGATCTTTTTCGTGCTCTTTACCAAATAAAAGAACCTCCGGTAATATAAAAGACTTGATAATGATATCTGTACGATAAAAAAGTAATAGGCAAATGCCGCATAACCTTCAATCTTATACATTGGCAAGATAGGCACCAAAAACAAAAAGCCCATACAAACGACCCAGGAGATAAACTCGCGTTTGATATTCTTGCGCAACTTGCCCATGATATTGCCAACTTCCTTATAGTATTTGAGATTTGGATTCTGTAAATCCTCATCTGTAGGCTGTTCCTGCCAAGATTTTTTTAACTCATCAAAATTCATACTTGTATTTTTTAATGATTTGTTGAATTCGCTCCTTCGTGCGGTTTAATTTTACGCGGGCATTGACTTCCGATATACCCAGATTCTCTGCAATCTCGCGATGACTTTGACCTTCCAAAAACAAAAATATCAGGGCTTTTTCAATTGCATTGAGCTCTTGAACGGCCTGGTAAAAGACTTTCAGTTGCTCATCTTTATCGGTATCGTAAGCTTCTTCTGCAAAATCATGTCGCTCCTCTAACGCATCATAAATCTGATGCTTCTTTTCTTTTTTTAAGAATACCATTGCGGTATTGAGGGCAACACGGTACATCCACGTTGAAAATTTACTCTGTTGCTTAAATGTCGCATAGGATTTCCACAGCTGATACACGATTTCCTGATACAGATCTTGCCGCCCCTCGTGATCATCCATATACATACGGCTCACCTTAACGAGAATACCTTTATTCTCGTCAATCAGTCGAAGAAATTCTATTTCCGATGGGTTCACCTAGCGATTTTTCTTTAAATATATTTAGGTAATAAGTATAGCAAACAAACAAAGTGTTACAGCTTTATTTAAAAATATGTAAATTGTTATTAAAATAGAGACTAATCGCTGAAGATTATGGAGAATATATTTTATCAAGGTCAAATTATATGGGCGCAGATCGATGCAAATAGACATATGCGGCATTCTGCTTACGCAGACATATGTGCTCAGGCCCGTAGTAATATGTTGAACAAAATGGGCTTTTCACTGGATAAATTTGCCGAATTTCATATCGGCCCTATTTTGTTCAGGGAGGAACTCATCTATTTTAAAGAAGTACATTTGGATGAATATGTACAGGTAAAAGTAGAACTGACCAAATACAACAAAACAAATAGTCGCTTTTCATTTATACATCAGGTTTTTCGTAATGACGGAGTTTTGTGCTGTACCGTTAACGTTGATGGAGCTTGGCTGGACCTTCAAAAGCGGAAATTAACGAAATTACCAGAAGAGATGGAGCCCTATCTCGCCAGAATTCCCCGATCCGAAAACTATACCGAAACTGAGTAGTCTTTTCATCATGTCAAGACCATCCTTATAAAAGAAAAATCCCTCGGAACACAAACGGAACTCCGAGGGATTAAAACATAAACTAAACCTAAAAACTATTGTCTTTTATTCACCTTTTGGTCATTTCTAAAATGAACTATTTCTTGTGTACTGCTGAATTATTTAACTTCAATCAAACGTTTTGCAATAATTGCATCTTCTTTCTTGCCAACAGTCAAAATTAATATCCCACCTTCATAGGCAGCCTCAATATTGCTGTAATCTACGGTCTCTGGCAATGTAAATGATCTTGAGAACGAAGAGTAATTGAATTCTTTTTTGCTGTATAATTTTTCTTCACTAACACTTTCCTCTTTTTTCTCAGCTGAAATCGTAATTAGATTTTTATCTACATTGATCTTAAAATCAGATTTATCCAATCCGGGCGCTGCCATTTCAACTTTAAATGATTTTTCGGATTCTGATATATTGACCGCCGGCACACGGGATACCAAACGATCGGAGATGAAGTTATCATTGAATAAATTGTCAAATACAGTGTTTACAAATGGATTTACTGCATCAGTGTTTAAACTTTTTGTAGGGAATTTAATTAATGCCATTTTTTGTCCTCCTAATTTTTTGTTTTATTGTTAAGCTTTTTTGTTCTAACTATTTGAAGAGAATTATTCAATTTGCGTACCAGCAGTTTTTAAAAGACAAAATGTCATTTTAAAATAAAAACAAATGCCATTTTGACTTATTCACAAACTATTTTTAGTTGCTTAGCGATCAATCTGTCATCGACAGGATCCAGTCTTATCATAAATTGCACCCATATACACAATAACGTATAGGAGACAAAACAGTTTATCAGAAGGTGTTATTTTTTTATTAGGCGTCTGAAGCGGAGCGTTCAACTAACAGACTAACATAGAAGAGAAAAAACAGTTTATCAGAAATTGTTATTTTTATTAAGCGTCTGAAGCGGAGCGTTCAAAAAATCATTAAGGTTGATTTTGTTCCAAAGCAGCGATCAATAAGAATTTGACAGCATCGTAAATATAGTCCTTGGCCTCCGCATAGGAGATCCCATAGCGTCGAGGTACGACATCAGCATAATGCGGAAATGGCATAAATAATTTATCATAATATGCATCCAACTGCACCATTGTCGGCAACTCAAAAGCCAAACGAAGCTGAAACCGCCGGATAATGGCTGTATCCAATATTTCGGGATGGTTGGTTGCTGCAATCAATACCGCTTCAGCAGGAAAATAATCGATCAGCTGTATAATGGTGTTCACGAGACGACGCATTTCACCCACATCCTTTTCTTCACTAATCCGCGCCTTTCCTATCTGATCGAATTCATCTAAAAACAGAACTGCTTTTTCACGCCCAGCTTTATCAAAGACCTGTTTAATGTGCTGCGAGGTTTCACCAATACGAGAAGAAATGAGGTTGCTCAGATTCAACACATAAATTGGTTTTTCGAGCGCTGTGGCCAAGGCTTTCGCCGTTGTTGTTTTTCCGCAACCAGAATAACCGTGCAGTAAAATCTTATTGCTAACCGGCAGACCATATTGTGAAAGCTCTTTAATATAACGATGCTCTTTAATCAGCTGATGGAGCTTCTGACGGCTCTCCTCTTCCAAGAAGACATCTTCTAAAGCTATCCTTTCCTTATCGGCAATTACAAGATCGTAAATATTCATAATGTTAATTTAAGACTATCAGATAACAGTTGGCAAAACTAAATCTTTCAGCCAGCATATCGCTGATCCAGTTTCAATTTAATCCTTGAAATATTTAAGGCTAACTTGGGAGCAGGAAAGATCTCCACCAAAGGGAGGGTTCGATTTACGTATCACCACTTCGATCGTCAGGGCATGGGATACTCTTTCCCGAATCTGATCTAATATTTCTGAAGCCGCAGATTCGAGCAATTTTCGTTTAGGCTGCATGACGCTAGCGGTAATCTGATAGAGTTCTTCGTAATTGAGCGTATTTTTTAAGTTCTCTGTCTCCGTATTCAAAAAGGGAAAACATACATCAATAGAAACAAAAAACTCATTGCCAAGCACCTGTTCTTCTTCATAGTAACCTATTGGTGCATAGAATCGGGCCTCTTTCAGCGATACTGTTTGTAAAATGGTTGCCATGTACAAACCTAAGGAAATTGTTCCATACAGATGGAATTATTTGTATATTTAGCCATACCAAAAACCCAACAGATGAACTTTTTTTTATCATCAGCACTAGTAACAACACTCTTATTTGGTGCCACAGCACTGCAGGCCCAAACCAATATGAAAGCCAGTGACACGGAATATTATAGTCCTGTCCCCCCCACATTAACGATCGATCATGGTATCCCAAGCGATGCAATTGTTCTTTTTGATGGGAAGGATCTCAGCAAGTGGAAAAGTGAAAAAGGGAAAGCCAATTGGACTGTAGCCAACAACGTGCTCGAAGTAAAACCGGGAGCTGGAGCCATTGAGACTAACGAACACTTTAGCGATTTTCAACTGCATGTTGAATGGAAAAGCCCCGAAGTGATCAAGGGTGAAGGCCAAGGGCGAGGCAATAGTGGAATTTTCCTACAGGGGCATTATGAAATTCAGGTATTGGACAACAATAACAATCCAACCTATGTCAATGGTGGAGCGGGTAGTCTTTATAAACAACGGCCGCCTTTGGCGCAGGTAATTGCACCGGACAAATGGCATGTATATGATATTATTTATAAGGCTCCTCAATTCAGTAAAGATGGAATATTGACTTCTAAAGGAACAGTAACGGTCTTACATAATGGAGTCGTTGTGCAAAACAATACCCAAATCGACGGTACCACAGAATATATAGGACTACCTAAGCAGATAAGCCATGGCCCAGGCCCAATTATACTGCAGGATCATGGTGATTTGGTCCAGTTCAGAAACATCTGGCTACGTAAACTATAGGTTTGCAACAAACAATTTTAGTTAGAAAAGCAACAATTCTGTATTAGGTTTTATAGGGCTATTTCCCTAATTTAGCCCTATAAAATTAAAAACAAACGGAATGTAATGAGCTCCTTGCGCCATTAATTTCTTACCGCAATAGACTTAGAAGCCTTATGTGAGTGGATTAATGACACGCAAATAACCACTGGAATGGGCTCACTTATGCCGTTGAGTATAAACATTCACACAATATTACAGTTTAATGAAAAGAATTGCGCTATTCTTCTTGTTGGCAAGCTCCATTAGTAGTTATGCACAACGTAACCTCAATTTAGAAGAAACAGTATTTGGCCCCCGAACTTATGCCCCAACATCGATAGCCGGAGCATCGTGGATACCAAAATCAAACAACCTCTCCTATCTCGATAAATCGTATCAGAACCTATTATCCAAAAGCGCTTCCAGCAACTGGAGCGAAACAAATCTCGCGTCTAAAACAGACCTCGAAAAAGCACTAAAAACGGCTATCCCGAACGAAACATTTAATTTGCGCGTATTTCCTTACGACTACAAATGGCGCGACGGAAATGCACTATTACTGCAGGTTGAAGGAAAAGATAAAACCTATACGGTAGCTTACAACATTAAATCAAAAAATATTGAAAGTTTTATCGGGAATGACAATAAGGGAGCTAATCGCGAGATAAGTTCTGATTTTTCAAAAATCGCTTACTTAGTAGACAACAACATCGCAATTATTGACAAAAACGGCAAAATTACTGCTGTAACCAACGATACAGACAAAGGGATTGTCAATGGAAGCGATTATACACACCGTCAAGAATTTGGCATCAAGAAAGGAATGTGGTGGAACAATCTGAATGATAAATTGCTGTACTACCACAAAAACGAGACGATGGTTGCCAATTATCCGTTACCGCAATGGAGTTCCAAAATTGCGGATATCAAATGGATAAAATACCCCATGACAGGCCAAAAATCAGAAGAAGTTTCTTTGATCGTTTACAATACCACCACGGGGCAAAAGGTAACCCTTCAAACCGGCGAGCATTCAGAGCAATATTTAACCATGGTTACCTGGGATCCTTCTGGTAAATACATCTACGTCGGAGTACTTAACCGTGGGCAAAATGATCTTAAAGTCAACAAATACAACGCCGAAAACGGTTCCTTCGTCAAAACCCTGTTCGAAGAAACTGCGACAACCTGGGTTGAGCCAGAAAACCCATTGACATTTTTGCCAAACAAACCGGATCAATTCCTTTATCAATCCGATAAAGATGGTTATAATCAACTTTACCTCTATAACACGGAAGGTAATTTGATCAAAAAGTTAGGCTATAAAGACATTGTGATGGAGGCACTCCTTGACTTTTCGGCTGATGGCAACAAAGTAAGTTACACCGGAGTCACCAACAATGGTTTAGATCGCCAATTATTTGAAGTCGATCTAAAATCAGGAAAAACGGTTCAATTAACGAATGAATCGGGCATGCACCATGCGGCGCTAAGTAGCGATGGCAAGTACATCTACGATCAATATAGTAATTTAAAAACACCAAATAAAGTTCAGATCAAAGAAGTGAAATCTGCTAAAGAAACAACCTTAGTCAATGCAGAAAACCCTTTTGCCGGAAAAATAAATGATCCTAAAATTGAATTTATACAATTGACATCCGCAGATGGAAAATACCCATTGACAGGACGTATCATTTATCCCAACGATTTTGATCCTGCAAAAAAATACCCCGTCATGTACTATTTATACGGCGGATCACATTCGCAGCTGGTTTCCAACAAATGGCTAGGAGGCGCTGGTTATTTTGATATGTATATGGCCCAACAAGGATATATCGTGTTCACCATGGACAATCGCGGCACAAATTACAGAGGCCGGGATTTCTATACTGCTACGCATCGCAACCTCGGTCAAAACGAAATGGCCGACCAGATGAAAGGAATTGAGTTCCTTAAATCAAAATCTTTTGTTGACCAACAGCGCATGGGTATTTTCGGGTGGAGCTTCGGTGGTTTTATGACAACTTCCTTCATGTTACATCATAACGATATTTTCAAGGCTGCTGTAGCAGGAGGCCCGGTAATCGACTGGAAGTTTTATGAGGTTATGTACGGCGAACGCTACATGGACACTCCACAAGAAAATCCCGAAGGTTACAAATTGACATCTCTGCTCAATAAAGCCGATCAACTGAAAGGAAGACTATTGATTATTCATGGTGCACAAGATCCTGTCGTTGTACAACAAAACAGCATGGAGTTTTTAGAAGCATGTATTAAAGCCGGAAAGCAAGTAGATTATTTTCTATACCCGACTCATGAACACAATGTAATGGGGAAAGACCGTATTCATATGTACGAAAAAATTGCAGACTACTTCAATCAACACATCAAAAACCCCTCCTAAAACTTAGGGAAGCAAGAAAAACCAAAAAGGCATCTTTCAATATGAAAGGTGCCTTTTTGGTTTTGTAATGTACAATACGTATCTTTAATAGCAACGTTTTAACCGATTATCCGCAGGCTTTGAAAAAGAATATTCCTTTTACACTGATTATACTGCGCCTTGTCTTAGGCCTGCTGCTGTTGCTCTTTTACTGGCTCAAAGTGGATCATTTTAAATGGTATGCAATTTCATTTCTTATAATCGGATTATTAAGCGACATATTCGACGGCATTATTGCCCGTAAGCTAGCTGTTTCTACCACGCTGTTACGTCGATGGGACTCCAGTGTTGATCTCCTGTTTTTTGCCTGTGTTTCACTGGTAAGTTACCTGAGCTGTCCCCAATTTTTTAAGGATAATGCTACATTGATTTTGATCCTGGTAGGATCAGAGATATTAACCTACATCATTAGCTTTGCAAAATTTAAAAAGGAAATTGCAACACACTCCATTGGAGCGAAGATCTGGACGCTGTTTTTATTCGCTCTTTTAGTTGAATTACTGCTACATTGCCAATCGACAATCTTATTTCAGTTAACAGTCTGGCTAGGCCTTCTTACGCGCCTGGAAATTATTGCTATTATCCTGACGCTCAAAAACTGGTCTAACGACATCCCAAGTATCTACCACGCTATCCAGCTACGCAAAGGAAAGGCGATCCTCAAAAACAAGTTGTTCAATAGTTAATGCGGCTCCTCATCCAAGCCTTCAGATAAACTATACAATGTCCAATGTTTTGTTTTTATTGACTGAGATTCTGTCCGAAGCAATTGGATAAAATCACGCACACCGAGTTCCTCATTCCCATTACCATGAATCAGAACAATACTTCCGTTCTTGGCCTGCTGCCCTTTAGCCAACCATGCATCCGAGCCAACCGCAATAAGACCATAAGACAACAGCCGTTCAATAATATTTCGATCTGAAACTAGGCCCGGACAACGAAAAAAAACGGAAGGCATAAGGCCATTTTTTAGCATCAATTTTTCATTCTCCAACACCTCATAATTTAGATCCGTATTTTTAGAAAGCAGAAAATTGGACGTTAAAGGATTATTATTAAAAACATGGTCGTACGTATGATTGATCCAGGTAATCTTTACACCCTTTGTATCCAATGACTTTAGCCATTCCAGATCTGCAGCATGATTTAGCATCCATTTACCCGAAACAGAAACGGCCAGTGGCAGGGTGCTATCAATTCCCTTAAACGCAACGAGAAGATCCTCAAAAATAGCTTTGTCCAAAGGTTTGTGTGAAGGACATAGATCGATCGTCAAATTAATACCAGCCTCTTTGGGAAGTCTAAAATTCAGCCCCGCATCCTGTAAGTTATTTTCAGTTTTTCTGACCAAGGAAAAACAACTTTCATATACCGAACCACTTAGACTTCTCGTAACCTGAGCCGCATCTTTGTACAGAACGCTTACTGATCGATCTCCTACTACACGCGTTTGCAATGTAGTAGGATCTACCGTTAAATAATATTTTACAGCATTTGTCGTGAAACTACGGATCCCCACCAAGGAATTATTATTTTCACGAAGGATCAACCACTCGGTTCTGTAGTTTTCCAAATTAGCAAATGAAGCCTGTCCATAAGAGAATAGGGCGCATACCAGAAATAGACAAACAAAAATGAGCTGTTTCATCATCAGTTACCACTTGTTCTTTTTGACTGTAGATTTGTTGGCCATACCGTCTGCTTGCCATCTTTATCGATTGGCAATATGATCTTTTCCCGGGAGACCAAAGTTGGTTCTTCACAGGCTAGGTAAGTTAAAATCGCAACGATAATGGCGTTTTGTTTCACCTCATCAAACACAATCTTATCGTAGGTATCGCGATTGGTATGCCAGGTCACTTTACCATAATCCCAGGAAGTGGAAGAGAGCCCAAAGGCTGGAATTCCTTTTTGAACGAAAGAAGAGTGATCACTCCCTCCCGTCCCCGGCATGCCCGGAAAACTGGTTTGGATTTCATTGCGGAACTCTTCAGGCAAATATTGCACCCAGCGGCTAATGTATTCGTAGGATTTTTCAAAACCACTCCCCCCGATACGAACAATTCGCCCCGTCCCGTTATCCTGATTCCATACCACCTGTATATTTTTAGCGATCTCGAGATGGTCCTCGACAAATGCAGAAGAACCGTTCAGCCCCTGTTCCTCACTACCCCAGTTACCGACCAAAATCGTTCTTTTATTTTCCGGATAAACCTTTCTTAAAATACGGACTGCCTCCATCATTGTAATCACCCCTGTAGCATTGTCTGTAGCACCCGAAGCTCCGTCCCAAGAATCTAGATGTGCAGAAAGCACAACATATTCGTCCGGTTTTTCTTTTCCTTTGATCTCCGCAATACTATTATAGGTTTTTGATGTCCCAAGCTCCTTTGAATTTCCGTGTAGTGATACCCGAGGTTTGACCCCATGTTCTGCCATGCGGTATAACAGACCATAATCTTCCAATCCGACATTAAATACCGGAATCTGTTTAGATTTCGCATCAAAAATCCGCGTGATACCTGGCAGCTCCGTCCAGTAGGAATCAATAACACCAACGGCTCCAGCATTCTCCAGGGCCAATGGCAATGTCCGACGGGTGCTTCCCGTGTAGGACATGCTGCCCTCCCATTTTTTCAACTGATCACTTTTTAGGGTTTGATATTTTTCATAACCTTTCGGGGAAGCAGACTCCTTCCAGTTGGCGTCAGATCTTCCCGACAGTGGATTCATCCCAATCAATACGATCTTACCTTTAATTGTTTTAAGCCAGGACTGAAAATCAGACTGGGAGCTAAATAAGGGCATAGCGACCACTTCTGCCTCGATCCCTTTCTCCTTCGTCATAGGGCTAAAAGCCAACTGTGTACCTTCTAAAGACTTTATTCTCGGATAGGTCATCGTCACTTGAGAAGTCCCCCGTTCCCAGGAACGCCATTCACCATAGGGCTCATTACGAGCCTGTGCTCCAAGCGCATTATAATTTTTGACAACCCAATCGTGCGCCTGCTGCATTTGTGGACTCCCGACAAGACGGGGGCCAATCATATCGACAAGCTCAAACGCATACTTCTCCAATTGTGAATTTGCATTTGCCTCCTGCACAATTGACGAAACCATCGCGTCTTTATTTTGAGCAAAAATAGTTGGAGCGCTCAACAATAGAAGTGCCAGCGCCAAAGATTTCATTCCACGGTGTTTCATTGAATCTATCTTCATCTGTATATCATTATTTATAATTAATTGTTAACCAGCGAACACGACCATCGGGAGTATACTTAATTGTACATTCACTTTCCTATTTTGTTCACCTATAGCTAATTCAGAAACCCAAAGTTTCCTGTGATTGGTTTTTCCGAAAATTACTAAAGAATATTTAAAAAAACACATTCATTTTTAATCAATTAAATAATATGCCCTTATTTAGTTAAAAAGAGAACATAAAAAAGCCTGAAAAGAGTCTTTCCAGGCTTTACTAAATATAGATATGAGGGTTGATTAGTTACACTGCTTCCACTTTGGATTTTTCGTAGCTCTCTTGGTGGACTGAGGCCACAGCTCTTCCAGATGGATCATTCAGATTCTGGAAAGAAGCATCCCATGCCAAGGCCTCTGGCGTACTGCATGCGACAGATTTTACCGAAGGAACAGTTTGTGCCGCCGCTGTTGAAGGAAAATGGGACTCGAAGATTGTCCGATATAAAAACTCTTCCTTATTTTTCGGTGTGTTTATCGGGAAGCGCGTTGAAGCCTCTGCAAATTCCTGATCAGAAACTTTATTTTCAGCCTGCTCTTTCAAGGTATCGATCCAGCTATAGCCTACACCATCAGAAAATTGCTCTTTCTGGCGCCATGCGATGCTCTCCGGCAAGTAGTCTTCAAATGCCTTACGTACAACCCATTTCTCCATTCTTCCTTCGCGAATCATTTTATCGGAAGGATTGATGCGCATGGCAATATCCATAAATTCTTTATCCAAGAAAGGTACACGTCCTTCTACTCCCCAGGCCGCAAGTGATTTATTTGCCCGCAGACAATCGTACAGATAGAGCTTTTTCAGCTTGCGTACAGTTTCTTCATGAAATTCCTGCGCATTAGGTGCTTTATGAAAATAAAGATACCCGCCAAAAAGCTCGTCTGAACCTTCACCCGATAACACCATTTTGATGCCCATTGATTTGATTACACGAGCTAATAAGTACATTGGTGTAGAAGCACGTACCGTTGTGACGTCATAAGTTTCCAGGTGATAGATCACATCACGAATAGCATCCAATCCTTCTTGGATTGTAAAGTTGATCTCGTGGTGTATCGTTCCGATATGATCTGCAGCTTTTTGTGCTGCAATTAGATCCGGTGCACCCTTCAGTCCCACCGCAAATGAATGCAATTGAGGATACCAAGCATCTTCTTTATCGTCACTTTCAATACGTTTGGATGCAAACTTCTTCGTTACCGCTGCAATAACGGATGAATCCAATCCACCAGACAGCAGTACACCGTAAGGTACATCTGACATCAATTGACGATGTACCGCATCTTCCAAAGCTTTGCGCAAAACAGCGATATCGGTCTCGTTGTCTTTTACGACATCGTAACTTTCCCAATCACGTTGGTACCAGCGCTGCGGAGCTTTCCCAGCTTTGCTATACAAGTAATGTCCCGGAGGAAATTGTTCAATCGTCGTACAGAAACCTTCCAGTGATTTTAATTCAGATGCAACAAACAACTGTCCCTGTTCATCTTCACCATAATATAAGGGGATAATGCCCATATGGTCACGTGCGACAAAAAAGGAATCATCACGCGAATCATATAGTGCAAATCCAAAAATACCATTTAATTCGTCCACAAATGAGGGACCTTTTGCTAAATATAAAGCCAAAACAACTTCAGAGTCACTTTGTGTAGAAAACTCATAATCAGGAAGACTATTTCTTAATTCATGGTGGTTATAGATCTCGCCATTAACTGCTAGTACAACTTTACCATCCGGACTGTACAAAGGTTGACTTCCCGATTTGGGATCAACGATAGCTAATCTCTCGTGTGCCAACAAAGCTTTCTCTCCAGTGAATATACCCGACCAATCGGGACCACGGTGACGAATACGTTTTGACATTTCTAATACTTGAGATCTCAATGAGCTTGCAGGTTGCTTTAATTCAAAAGCGCCAATAATTCCACACATATTATGAAAATTTTAAATATTTCGTTTTTACATTATGTTATTGACACAAAGTAAAACAATTAAAAATTAAATTCATAATGTTTTTTAATTTTTATTGTGTTTTTATTAAAAATAACTTTCAAAACAAGCGAAATTATCAACGAAACACTTATTTGTTTACAATAATCACACAATAGATTAACAATTGATCTGCGGATTTATCGTTAAATTAACGTCGTAATCAAATAACCAGGACATGGATCTAATTAGAACCTTCTATAGTGAGCTTGCGCTCACACCACAGGAATTAACGGCCATCACGGAGAAACACGAAGCCATAACCGTCAAAAAGGGCGATTTTATATTGACCAAAGGACAGGTTTCAAATGCATACTACTTGATTGAGTACGGACTTACACGCTCTTTTTTACATGATTATGAAGGCAATGAAGTTACCATCGGCTTCTGCAGTGACAATGATGTTGTCATTGAAGTGGCTTCTTTTTTTCAACGAAATCCAACGGTGGAAAATATTCAGGCGCTCATGGAAACCCGTCTCTGGAAAATAAAATTTGAAGATTTTCAGGAACTCTTTCATCAGATTCCTGAATTTAGGGAATGGGGCCGTTCCTGGATGGCTAAAGAACTTGTTCACAGCAAAAATAGAGCTATTGCCATGATTACAGAACCTGCTACTGCCCGTTATCTACGCCTGATTAAGGAAAAACCAATATTGATACAGCAAGCACCCTTAAAACATATCGCATCTTATTTGGGTATTACCGACACTTCCCTAAGCCGTATTCGAAAAGAAATTGTCCACGGAAATTAATCCTTTTTAATGAATAAAGGACTAATTTTTAAATCTTGCCTTAAGGCAAGATTTTTAAGAAAACTTCAGTTTAATTTTACAAATGTACTCCCACGCTATTTCTTGTAGTCCCCGGGGAAGAATAATTGAGAAAAAGAACGAAAAGAAGTAATCATTATATTCAAAAATTAGAAATCATGGCAAAATTACACGCTTACCTAAATTTCAACGGAAACTGTGAAGAAGCATTCAATTTTTATGAAAAAGTCTTCAACACAAAGAACCCAGGCTACATGCGTTACGGAGATATCCCCGCTGATCCACAAATGCCACCTGTTCCAGACGAAGCAAAAAACAAAATCTGTCATACAGCAATTTCGATCAATGGAGACAGCATGTTAATGGGTGCTGATGTCATTCCTGCTTTTGGTCAACAATACATTCAAGGAAACAACAGCTACGTCATGCTGATGTGTGAAAGCACCACAGAGGCAAAAACATTATACGATGCACTGAGTACCAATGCAAAGGCTGTTGAAATGCCCCTCGGCGAAACATTCTTTGCTGAACTATACAGCGCTTTTCAAGATCAATTTGGCATTTGCTGGATGGTTTATTTTGGCGGAAATAAAGAAGAAGATTGCGAAAGTAAGCCTTAAGCCAGCGAAACAGTCCGTAATGTATTTGGCAAAAAAAAGGGCGGTAACAACAGTTTACCGCCCTCTCTATTTTCGATGACTTCTGCCTATTTACGCGATCTCAATCGGAACTGTCGCTACAGCAAGTGCATCCCTATTCCAGCGTAAGCTCCCCCTAAAGCTGAACGTATTATTTCTTTACCAATACCTCTTGCTCAAACAGGATCCCATCCCAGCCATTTGTCCTAAATTGACGAATGTTCTGATGTCCCTCTCCCTCAGGATTATCGAGTACATTCTGATAATGCTCGGCAAAAAGGCGCAAGGTATCCTCCTGCGAAAGACCATTCAACTGTGCAAAATAGAAAACTTTTGCACTGCCTTGATTTTCTTCTTTCGAATTTTTCAACGTCCCATTCTGAAATGCACTGGGACTATAGCTGTAATGATCGGCAATATGAGCCAATACTTCCTGAAACTGTAATTCGCTTCCTTTTGATTTAATCAATAATTCTGCTGTATTCATCTTGATGTTATACCTTTTAAAATCTATTCTAATTTAATTTCTCAACCATAAACCTGAATGAACAGGCATTAAGCGCTCTTAAATAACTCCATGCAGCGAACCTCCCTTTGCAGCAAGCTGATCCACACGTCTTTCCACCGCTTCATCTTTAATCAAAGCCGGGGCATGGTGGGGTTTTGTTCGCGCATCAATAATCAGGGGACCTTCACAACCCCAATGTTTAAATGCTGTAAAACTATTTATTCCATAAATATCATACGCAGGGTTACTTCTGGTAAACGTTGTCCAAACAAAGTTATTGACAGTAGCAGCGGTAAAATTGGCGTCATCACATAAAACGATCAATGGAAAACCTTCCCAGGAGCTTGCAGCGGCAGCGCGGCACCATTCCGCCATAATTTCCGATTCATGCTCGTATGTGGAGAATGCCTGTCCATCTATCGCAATAACACCAGGTATGACAAATTTTGCCTGATTGAAAGGTCGTGGCAGCTCAAAATTGGCAGGCAATTCACGGCCCAGTGTTCTTTTCTTTGTACCAGCGGCAGCAAAAACCACCTTTGAACCGGCATTTAATCCATCTCCGGAATAATCTAAGGTATCAATAGTCGTATTGGTCTGAAAATGAACATCTCGAGTGAGGTCTATGCGTTCAAGGATATGCCCCAAAAAAGCCGGAATATCATAAATATCCAATTGCGGATTATCTTCATGTGCTGAAATAAACAAATATTTAGCAAGGCTGAGCTGATTTTTACCCAGTATCTGATTGGCTATTGTTAAAATTTCCTGCGGTCGATCGACACGCTGATAAGGCGTATATCGTTCAGACCCTATTGCAAAAAGCAAGGGATGTACACCAGCGGCATCAACAGCATTAACTGCATGGAGACCTGAAATCTCCTTTGGAATAGCCGCACCCGTAATTTCATGGATTAAAGCACCAAAACTAGTATCTTCCTGCGGCGGTCGTCCCACAACTGTAAAAGACCAAATTGGATTTTTCTTGTGGTACACATTATGCACCTTCATCAAAGGAAACGGATGAGTTAAGCTATAATAGCCGATATGGTCCCCAAAAGGACCTTCTGGTTTATTTTCGTTGGGATAAACGGTACCTGTAATAACAAAGTCCGCATCCGCAGAGATACAAAAGCCTTCATCATCATAAAAATAGCGAAATCTTCTATTTCCCAATGCCCCGGCAAAGATCATCTCAGAGAGTCCTTCCGGCAGCGGCATTACTGCAGACAAGGGATGGGCTGGAGGTCCGCCGACAAAAATACTCACCTTTAGAGGTTTACCGAGCGCATTTGCCTTAGTTTGATGAACCCCGATGCCACGATGCAATTGATAATGTAAACCAATCTCCTGATCGGGCAGATAATCATTCCCGGAAAGCTGAATCCGGTACATCCCCAAATTAGCCTGCATAATACCAGGTTTGGCAACATCTTCGGTATATACCTGCGGCATCGTCACAAAAGCGCCACCGTCCATTGGCCAGTTGACAATCTGCGGAAGTTTACTAATTGATGTTTTTCCGTGAAGTATGGGAGCCCCCGACTTCTTTTTCCAGGGTAAAGCTCCTAGGGCGGTCATCGATGAACCAATATATTGAAAGGGATTTTTCAGCACTGCGGCAGGATTCATCTTAACATCCACCAATTTTTTCAGGTGATCCAACGAATCCCGAAACATAAACTTTGAACGATCCAGCGTTCCAAATAAATTAGACACAGCTGGAAACTCCGAACCTTTGATATTTTCAAAATACAATGCTGGTCCTTCAGCATCAAATACCCGCATATGAATTGCAGCCATTTCCAGATAAGGATCGACCTCTTCTTTGATCCGGATTAAATGACCATGTTTTTCAAGATCCGCAACACATGCTTCTAAACTATTGTATCCCATATATTAAATCTGCTTCAACACGTTAATCCACAAATTTAACAGAATAATTTATTAAACAGGATATAAAGAAAAAACCTTTAGCGATCTTCAATCTGCCTCTCCTATCATCGGTATAACAACCTTAACCATTACCTAGGTATCCATGCAGACATAGGATTTCAAAGGAGTAAATTCAAATGCCTGTACCCGCTGCCAAGTTGAATTATCTACATTTTTCTCATAATAAAGTACTCTTCTAAATTCGTCGATATCTTCTTTATTGATATCATTCAACCTTGTCAGCAAGAGTTTAGCAAAGAATTTATTGACGCTTATTTCTCTCTTTTGACTCTCGGAAGTGCACTTGAGGAAATGGTAAAATAAGCCCCTAAATGTCATTTCTTCATTGCCGCCGAGGTAAATAACTTCTGATATAAAATTATTTTCCCAAGGCATTTCCCGTAGCCAGCGGTATACATCGAGCAAAGGCAGCGGCCGAAACTTCAGTGAAGCCACCCAGTTCCAATAAAATATGGTCTGCCGTTTGGCGAGTTTCGCAAATATCCGGTTTAAAACACTCTCTTTCCCGATCACGCTACTTTTAATCACAATGGTATATTGGACACGTAAGTTCTCCAGCAGGTCACGTACAGGCTCCAAGAAATGTTCATCCATTAGCCTTGCGACATAAATGACACGATTATTTCCGGCACGTTTACAAATTTCCACGAAATTGCGCAGACCAAGCAATTCAAGCTGAAGCTGTATATCATTATCAAGTGAAGGAACCTGCGTAAAATAAATCCCAAAATTGAGATCAGTAATTTGAAAACGCTCGAAAGCTTCCCCTTTCCGCAACAGATCCAATTCAAAAAGCTTTGCCGTCACCTTTTCCTTCACTATTTTATTAAAAAGGGATAAGTTGCGCACTAATCCCGTCACATCAAAATCGCTGGATTGCAAATAACAGGATGCCCGTCGTCCCAAATAGGTATTTAGCCCGCTGATTAAAACCTTTTTCATTCGAATTATCTATTTTTATGGCAATGAAACCACCACGATTTAATGATTCGTTCTCACAATCGTGAGCCATTAAATGGGATCGTTTCTTCCTAGTACGCTGTATTTATGTATTACCCTTTCAATCTCTTAAACGAACAAAATCCCTAGGATGGTTTCATTGGTGATGCAGCTATCTTTTCCATGTTTTTCTTACGCTTTTAATATGTTACTCCGATCGTCTCAAGAGCAACGGCAATGACCTACAAATATCATAATTCTTTGATTTTAGAACAGAGAAACATCAAATAAGTTTAACACTATTTTTATTTTTTCCTAACCAAAATGGAGTAAACCATCCAAACAAGTACCGTCATTGTCCTTTTTTTGTCAATTCGCGCATAAATACTTTCAAGAACACAATATCCTTATATATTTGTAAATCTTCTGAAAATAGGCTGCACTAAAAAGTATTTATCTTCACCTCTATGGACAAAAGGGCTACAATGATCTGGTTTAGAAATGATTTAAGACTTCATGACAATGAAGTATTTTATCAAGCTTCTGAAAAAAGTTCATTTATCATCCCGGTATACTGTTTTGATCCCCGATATTTCGACCGCAATCAATTTGGCACCTTAAATACCGGTGTTTTACGGGCGGCTTTTGTCATCGAAGCCGTGACCGCTTTAAAAGAAAAATTAAAGAGCCATGGTAGCGATTTATTGACTTATATTGGCAAGCCTGAAGATATTATTCCAAGAATAGCACAAAAATACCAAGTCAACGAAGTTTATCATCACCGCGAAGTGGCACTTCGGGAAACTTCTATATCGGAAAAAGTAGAAAGTGAGCTTTGGAGCAGTAAAATAAATTTGCGTCATTTCATTGGCCATACCCTTTACCACAAGGAAGACCTTCCTTTCCCTATTAAAGATATACCCAATGGTTTTTCTATTTTCAAGAAAAAAGTTGAGCGGGAAAGTCTAGTTCGACAACCAATCCCATTTCCGACCAATTTCCTTACCCCTCCCCATCTCGAGGACACCAAAATTCCGTCATTAAAAGATTTAGGCTATTCAGAGGAGGAGATCAAATCTGTTGATGACATCTATATTCTCGGTGGCGAAGACACGGCGCTTAGTATTATGCATGCGGTATTGTCAACCTATCCGGAAACGGACCAGGACCCCTTGATTCTAGGGCCTTTTATAGCTTCAGGTGCCTTGTCACCTATTTTACTCTATAACAATATCAAAAAACTTGGTGAAGGTAAGAAGGACAAACGATTTGAAAAGATTGTCGACATTCTTCTCTGGCGCGATTATTTTAGGTTTATGCTTAAAAAATATCCAAATATATTTTTTAAGCCACAGGGCACTAAAAACAGCTCCCATCAGAATCATCCGAACTTAGAGGGGAATGAAGAATTATTTGAAAAATGGAAATCGGGCCATACAGAACACGATTTTATAAACAGTGTGATGGTCCAGCTACAGAAGACCGGCTATATCCCTTATCAGGCACGCTTAATAGCAGCCAGCTATTTAGTTCATGAATATCAGGTAAACTGGCTTCGTGGCGCCTCCTGGTATGAAGAGCATCTATTAGATTATTCTCCAGCAACTGTTTACGGACAGTGGTCTCATATTGCCGGAGTTGGGACAAGTGAAAAAGACAATAAAGCACTGGATTGGCAAAAATTGATCAAAACTCATTTCCCAAATGGACTTCCAAAACTGGAGGAAATACTGGTTAAATAAATCTTCGGCAGAAATAAATAATTCCAATAGAAAATAAATTTGTAGTACGCTAGAAGCCCTTTTTAAATCATGCTAAAAATGTTAAGAATTGGATAGATTTATTGATTAAATTATTCAATTTCAGTATTAGAAACTCTTTTTTTATTCATAACTTTGACAAATTTCATAGTTTTAATTGTAAATGGACAATCTGACATATTTGAGTAATGCTGATTCGGCTTATGTCGATGGCTTATATCAATCGTACAAGCAAGATCCCCAATCGGTAGATTTCGGATGGCAAAAATTCTTTGAAGGTTTTGATTTCGGTCAAAATGCTGGTGGAACAACAAGTTCAGTAGGTGAAGCTACTCCTGAGCACGTATTGAAAGAAATCAATGTGCTGAACATGATCAATGGCTACCGTGACCGTGGCCACCTATTCACACACACTAACCCCGTTCGTGAGAGACGTAAATACTATCCTGGCAAGGAATTAGAAACGTTTGGTCTTGCTGAAGCAGACATGAACACCGTTTTTAATGCAGGTGTTGAAGTCGGTTTAGGTCCAGCGACATTAAAAGACATCCGTCAATTGGTGGAGGATACTTACTGCCGTTCTATTGGTGCAGAATTCAAATATATCCGTAACCCAGAAAAAATTAAATGGTTACAGGACCGTATGGAAGCGGACCGTAACATGCCAAAATTCTCTTTGGACACAAAAAAGAGAATTTTAAACAAATTAAACCACGCCGTTGTATTCGAAAACTTTTTAGGTACTAAATTTTTAGGTCAAAAACGTTTCTCATTGGAAGGTGCGGAAAGTTTAATTCCAGCATTAGATTCTGTGATTGAAAAAGGTGCAGAAATCGGTATCCAGGAATTTGTTATCGGTATGGCTCACCGTGGCCGTCTGAATGTATTGACTAATATCATGGGTAAATCTTACAAATCAGTATTCTCTGAATTTGAAGGTAAGACTTATGCCGATGATCCTGAAGTAAACTTTGGTGGTGACGTAAAATACCACTTGGGCTTTTCATCTGAGGTTAAAACAAACGATGGCAAATCTGTCCACTTAAGTTTGGCACCGAACCCTTCGCATTTGGAAACTGTAGATCCAATCGTTGAAGGTATGGTTCGTTCTAAGATCGATTTCAAATACGAAGGTGACTCTTCTAAAATTGCACCGATCATCATTCATGGTGATGCGGCAATTGCTGGACAAGGTGTAGTCTACGAAGTAACCCAAATGTCCAAACTCGATGGTTATAAAACTGGCGGTACAGTGCATATTGTCATCAACAACCAGATTGGATTTACAACAAACTACAAGGATGCACGTTCTGGAACATACTGTACAGACGTTGCAAAAATCACTTCTTCACCCGTGTTCCATGTGAACGGTGATGACGCTGAAGCGGTAGTTTATGCGATTAATTTAGCTGTTGAATACCGTCAAAAATATAAAACAGACGTATTTATCGATCTGTTATGTTATAGAAGATTTGGACACAATGAGGCAGATGAACCAAAATTCACGCAACCATTGTTGTATAAAATCATCGAGAAACATCCGAACCCGAAAGAAGTTTATGCTAAAAAATTAATTACTGAAGGAAGTATTGACGAGGCGTATTCTAAAAATATCGAGAAGGAATTTAAAGCTGAATTGCAAACTAAATTTGAGGAATCTAAAACAGTTGAGGTATTGACTGAAGAGATTCCGATGTTTAAAGGAGCATGGGAAGGATTGCGTCCCGCTAAAAAAGGTGAAGTATTAACAACTTCGGATAAAACGAAAGTTGCAAAAGATCTATTCTTAAAATTAGCGAAAGAAATCACAACCTTACCTTCCGACAAAAAATTCTTCCGTAAGATTACACGTTTGTTTGAAGATCGTGCCAAAATGATCACTGCTGATTCATACGATTGGGCAATGGGCGAATTGATGGCTTACGCGACATTATTGGATCAAGGTAACCGTGTACGTATCTCGGGTCAAGATGTACAACGTGGTACTTTCTCACACCGTCATGCGGTATTGACGCTTGAAGATTCGGAAGAGAAATATGTTCCTTTAGCTAATATTAAAGGTGGCGATAAATTCTCTATCTACAATTCGTTACTTTCAGAATATGCTGTTTTGGGATTTGAATATGGTTATGCATCTTCTAATCCAAATTCGTTGACAATTTGGGAAGCTCAATTCGGAGATTTCTACAACGGTGCTCAAATCATCGTCGATCAATATTTATCGAGTGCAGAGACAAAATGGAAACGTTCTAACGGTTTAGTTATGATGCTTCCTCATGGTATGGAAGGTCAGGGTCCTGAACACTCTTCAGCACGTATCGAAAGATTCTTAGAGTTATGTGCGGATGAGAATATGATCTTAGCAAACTGTACTACTCCGGCTAACTATTTCCACTTGTTGCGTCGTCAACTTGTACGTGAGTTCCGTAAACCATTGGTTGTATTTACGCCAAAATCATTGTTGCGCCACCCTAAAGTGGTATCACCGTTGAAAGATTTTACAGAAGCTGCTTTCCAAGAGGTAATTGATGATGCAAATGTTGCGGCGAAAGATGTTAAACGCGTGTTGTTCTGTTCCGGTAAAGTTTACTACGACTTATTAGAAAAACAAGAAGCGGACAAACGCAAAGATATCGCTATCGTGAGATTGGAGCAATTATTCCCAATTCCTACAGAGCAATTGAAAGCAATCCGTAAAAAATACAACAAGGCAAAAGAATTTGTTTGGGTTCAGGAAGAAAATGAGAACATGGGAGCATGGTCTTACTACTGCCGTAAACTAATGGGTACTGAGATTGCATTTACAGGTTTTGTTGCCCGTAAAGAAAGTGGAAGTACAGCTACGGGTTACATGAAACAACACGTTGCACAACAAGCAGCGATCTTAAATAAATCATTCGAATAAAAACAATTTAAAATCAATTGCGTCTTAATCTATAGGACGCAATTGTCAATAAAGAACATTATATATGAGCTTAGAAATTAAAGTACCAACCGTAGGTGAATCAATCACGGAGGTAACCTTATCACAATGGTTGAAACAAGATGGCGATTATGTGGAGATGGATGAAAACATCGCCGAACTGGAATCAGACAAAGCAACGTTTGAATTACCAGCTGAAAAAGCGGGTATCTTAAGAATCATTGCACAAGAAGGTGATACTTTAGAAATCGGTGCTGTTGTTTGTACAATTGAAGAAGGCGCTGCTCCTGCCGGTGGTTCAGATCCAGCTGCTGCCCCTGCTGCAGAAGCATCAAACGCAGCTCCAGTTGCGGCTGCCGCTGCAAAAGATGAAGATCCAGATAGCTATGCTGCTGGTACAGCTTCTCCTGCTGCTGCAAAAATCTTAAGAGAAAAAGGAATTGATCCTTCTACAATAAAAGGAACAGGTAAAGAAGGTCGCATCACAAAAGAAGATGCCGAAAAAGCTCAACCTGTTGCTAAAGCTGCTGCACCAGCAGCAAAACCTGCCGCTGCTCCTGCTGCGACAGTTGCTCCGGTAGCGGGTTCTAGAAACGAACGTCGTGAGAAATTATCTTCATTACGTAAAACGATCGCAAAACGCTTAGTTGCCGTTAAAAACGAAACGGCTATGTTGACAACATTCAATGAAGTCAATATGCAGCCGATCATGGATCTTCGTACTAAATATAAAGATACCTTTAAAGAGAAATTTGGAATCGGTCTTGGCTTCATGTCATTCTTTACAAAAGCTGTAACCACGGCATTAGCTGAATGGCCTGCTGTGAATGCACGTATCGAAGATAACGAGATTGTCTATTCTGATTTCGCAGATATTTCAATCGCGGTTTCTGCCCCTAAAGGTTTAGTTGTTCCGATTATCCGTAATGCTGATGCAATGTCATTGGAACAAATCGAAAAAGCAATCGCTGCACTTGCCGTTAAAGCGCGTGACAACAAATTAACGATTGACGAGATGACTGGTGGTACATTTACAATTACCAACGGTGGTGTATTCGGATCAATGATGTCTACACCAATCATCAACGCTCCACAATCTGCAATCCTGGGTATGCACAACATCATCCAACGTCCTATTGCTGAAAATGGCCAAGTGGTGATCCGTCCGATGATGTATATTGCACTTTCTTATGATCACCGCATCATCGATGGTCGTGAATCAGTAAGCTTCTTGGTTCGTGTAAAACAATTATTGGAAGATCCAGCTCGTTTATTGTTGGGTGTTTAAACCTCAATAAAATTGGAAAAATAAAAAGAAAAAGACCTATGCTTTGCGGCATGGGTCTTTTTCTTTCTAAAAATAGCTCCTATTATTGGCCAGAAAGAACCGTCAGTTCGTTTTCATTGCTGTTGGTACCTGCTAAATCATGAAGGTTTTTATTGACATCGGAATAGAAACAATATACTTGACAAATATGAATCGGAGATAGACGAATATAAATCACCTTTTTAATTTCTCCCTTTTAATTTTTACTTTCATCTTGTTAAAGATCAAGCATATCCTAATATACAACCGCCCCAATCATGTAAAGGTCGGCATACAAATATGGAACTTGATATTAAGCAGACAATATCAAGCAAATGAAGTATAAAATACTACTAACAACCGTATATCTATTACTCACTGTAATGACATTGTTTGCCAACATGGCAAATCCAATGAGCCCCCATAGCATAACAGGACAGCTTGTTCCTGCCGCAAAGTTGAAAGTCACCAATGAGCGTATTGACATTCATCTTTTGGCAGACACTTCCGATTATAATTCGGACTATCGCAGTCACTTCAGCATTGTCTATAACATCCATGCAGAAGAGGCTATCGAATTGCCACTGGTATTTCTCGCTTTAAATATGGACGGATTGGATCGCATCCTTGTCAATCAGAACGAAATTGCAGGAAAAAAAATGGATCAACCCGATTCAAAATTCCCCTTTTTACGTTTAAAGGATGGCTATTATGAAATCAGCTATGACAGCGATGAATGGAAGCGTATTTCGCTGAATGATGCATTTCATTTTACCGCTAAGCTTCACAAAGGTGATAACAGTATTCAGGTTCAATACAGCGCTTATATGGGCTATGACCGACGTGATATCCGGACGAGATACAAAATTGACTACCTCTTATTCCCTTCCAGATACTGGTCGTCCTTTGGCCCGATTGAACTGTATCTGCACCTCGACGGGAAGATGGATGTACTTACACAAGATCTGGGAACCGCTAAATTACAGACAGATTCCATTGTTCACTGGAGAATTGATCAGGTAGAAAGGAAAGAAAGTTTTCATATCGAAGTCGGCCTGAAAACCTCCTTGTTAGCAAAAGCAATTCTTTGGATACATCCAGAGCTGCTCGCCCTGATCGGGTCAATATGCCTGCTATACTTGCATATCCGCTGTATTTATCTAAAACACAAAACTGGCCAATACCGCTACGCACTCCTACTTGGTAATCTAATCATTCCAAGCTCTTTCTACTTTTTTATTTGGTTTTGGTCCAGTGTGGCCAACTATCTTGTCAATGGAGTCTTTGATGAAAAGTCCCGCGGTTTTATCCTCTTGGTCATCTTCACTTTACCCCTGATCTACCTCGTCTATGATTTGGTTTTGTTTATTATCGATAGAAGCATTCGCGCTAAATTGAACAGGTAGAAAACCGGCTGTTATTTTTTATAGGTCAGCTTGTTTTCAATCATACGATTGTTATATTGCTGGATAAAAGCTTTCATCTTGGTCTCCATCGTATCCAATACCGCTGGATGTTGTTTTAACAGATCCTGTTTCATCAAGCGGTCCTTCTTAAGATCATAAAATGATGTCACTTTCAGTCCATCATAAGACATCATATAATCTTTATAGTAGAGATTATAGCTTCCTGAGTTATTATTAAGCACAAAATTATCCTTACCCGGTTTGAAGGCATCTGAACCAAATGCGAAATAAGGCTCATCATAGTGCAGATAATTCAACACTGTCGGCATAATATCTATTTGCTGTACCAATTTATCCGCTTTGCCAACTAGATTATCACCAGGTGCATAAAATATAATAGGGATTTGGAAGCCCCCTGCTGCCGTTTGATATTCGGGCAGGTAGCTTACAGTAGCATGGTCTGCACAGATAACAAATATGGTATTCTTGTACCAGGGCATTTTCGATGTTGTTGCAAAAAATTCACGCAGTGCATTATCGGTATATCCAATGGGTTCCTGTACCGGCAAAGGTCCTTTAGGAAATTTCCCCTGATACTTTTCAGGTACCTTAAATGGGTGATGTGAAGATAAAGAGAAGAAACTAGCGAAAAATGGCTGATGAAACGTATTGATCTTATTCGCTACAAATTGCAAAAATGGTTCGTCCCAGATTCCCCATATACCATCAAAGTCAGCGTCATTGTTATATTCGTTTTTACCAAAATAATGCTGGATACCCGCCAGTTTCATATAAGCGGAGAAGCCCATGCTGCCATTGGGTGCTCCGTGAAAAAAGGCGGTCTCATATCCCTTTTTCCCTAAAAGCTTCGCTAAGCTTGTGGTTTCATTTCCAGAATATATCGAAAGCACAAAAGGCTCACCTATGGAAGGAATACCGGTAATGACTGATGGTAAAGCATCAATTGATTTACGGCCATTAGCATAGGTATCTGTAAATGTGTAAGCATTGCGGATTAATGAATCCAAAAAAGGCGTATAACCTTTGTATTTTCCACCTTGGATATCTTTATTCAATTCACCAAAATGTTCTTTTGCAAAACTCTCCAAAATCAGAACAACGACATTTTTCTTCGCAAAGGGCTTGTCTGATTGCGGCACATGAATAGGATTGTATAACTGTTCAAGCTCCGTTTCGGAATAATAATGAGCGGGTTTAAGATTGACAGCCTTTAAAGTTTTCAATATACTGAATGGCGTATTCAGCACAATATTCATTTCTTCCGGTGTCTCCACATAATCACCCGCATTGCTCAATGTAATGGGACGGGTACTATGGGCCCAACCGCCACGCACACCACCAATGAAAAGGAAGGCCGTCAATAAAAACAAAGGCAATTGGATCAAAAATGACTTCCAGCTATATTTCGTAGTCCTTTCAATTTGAATAAGTTTATACGATTTAATCAAACCATACACAACCAGTACCAACAGTATGATGAGATACCAATAATCCAAACAGAAATCAAAAGCCAGCTTCATCAGGTTGGATTCATTGGAAAATTGATCAATTACTGTTCCTGTCGTCCTTTTTAGGGTAAATGGATAGTAGGCAAAATCAATCAGATTTAACGCTATACCAATTGAATTGGTCACGACAAAGATCCATTTTGCAACTTTTTGATAGATTTTATTCGATTTAAACGGACCCGGAACAGTCAGCATCACAATATAAAGAATATTAAAATACAGTAGGGCTACAATGTCGAATCGTACACCACCAGCAAACATCACCAAGAGCTTACCTGCATCGACATGAGGAAATAAGGAAGCATTGACGCCATAAAACCCCAATCGCAATAACGCATAGATGACCAAAAGAAAGATAAAACGAATTGCGACAGCAAAATAAGGTGCAAATACTCCTCTTAATTTCATAGCTCTAATATTTTAAAAATTCACGATATACGTCTTGATAGTACGCTTTGCCGATATTCAATAAGCTGTCTGTTTTGCCAGCAGGATATTCTTTATTGGATCTATAATTAATAATCCGTCCTACATTATCGAAAGAAACCGCCTGTTGTGGGGTAATCACACCAAAGGCATCCTTCGAATTGTAAAATGCAATTTGAGGTGTCGTCGGATTAAAAAGATCCCGGCTCCAATGATAACGATCTGTAGGGAGCTTCAATTGTGTCAATAAAGTTGCCGCCAAATCCGTTTGATTGCCGATTCTATTGAATATTTTCCCACGATATTCAGGTTTGATCACATCTCCGAAAAAGATCAGTGGAATATGAAAGCGATTGGGGTGAAATAGCTCCCATTTTTCTGAAGGAAGACGATGTCCATGATCAGCCACAATTACGAAAAGGGTATTTTTATACCAAGCTTCTTTTTTAGCTTTGTTGATAAAATCAAAAACAGCTGAATCCGTATAGTTTGCCGTACTTCGGAATTTATCCGCATTGGTAGCATTGCCAAATTTATAGCCGTGTTTTAACTCAAATGGTTCGTGATTAATTAAGGTAAAGATCGTCGAAAAGAAAGGTTGTTTTTCTTTTTTAAAATCCTTGATCATCTGATTAAAGACCACATGGTCATATACACCCCATGAGGCACGTTCTGCATCCAATCCAAAATTGGCATTATCCACCACCCTAGACATCCCATGCGTCAGCATATACGATTTAAAATTGTAAAACTCGCTCTGACCGCCGTGATAAAATGATGTTTCGTAACCAGCATGATCCAACTCCTGTCCAATGGCAGGCATATTTTCATGTTTGTCGATATACTTGATAATACTCTCGGGTCCTTGTGCCGGAAAACCGCTCAACACGGCTACCATACCTTTGTCGGATCGATCGGCGGCAGAATAAATATGGTCAAACAAAATACCGCCTTTAATCAACTCTTCCATGTGTGGCGTAATTCCCTTTTCCCCGCCAAGAGACTGAATGAGATCGCCGACAAAACTTTCCAACATGATAATAACAACATTCGGACGAGTCGTTGACAATACCTCAACAGCAGAATCAGGTTGGCTTTGAAAGGCGGGTCGTAGCTTGTCCTGAATATCCTTCTGATCCGCATAATAATTATAGGGGTTTTTCAGTTTGGTACTTTCGGCAAAGAAATCCCGTAAAAAAGACCATTGGGTATTAACCGCTGCATGATTATAAAATGTTTCCTCGGAATAATAGGCTTTACTGGGGTTTAATGTTGCTCTCCCATAACCACCACGGATAAAGGTGAAGAGTACAAAAACTCCGATCGCCAGTTTGAAAAAATTACTAACAGGAGATTTGATATTGAAAAAAGAGACTTTTTTAAACATCCAGCGGTACAGAAAATAACCACAGAATATACCGATCAACATCCCAACGATGGGGAGAAACACCGGCGTGGACTCAGCCGAAGCTACAGCACCCGAAGGTGAGGCAAAAAATGCATCGATGGCACGTTTAGAAATCTTATCGCCCCATTCCCGGTAGATGTTAACATTGATAAAGCTTGTCACAAAGAACAATACCAGGACAATAATGGTATAGATATCCAGGATCAGCCGTTTGGGTTTCAGTTTTGGAAAAAAACTTAACATGCAATACACAAGAAACGGCAGCGCACATATATAGGAAACAGCAGAAAAATCTAGGTTCAAACCGTGGTAATAAATTCTGAAAATTTCCGTAAAATTGGAAAAACCTATTTTCTCAAAAAAAGCAGTAACAAAAATCAATCTATCTATAAAACAGATAATTAACCAGAACAGAAAATACTGTGTTAAAGCTCTAAGCTCATTAGCAAATCGTTGCATCCCTTCGTGTAAAAATAAAACAGGCAAATTTACATTAATTTACATAAAATACAGGCTAATTACTTAGTAATATGAAGAAAAGATTAAAAAAGTATAAATCCTGCGTTATGCTTTACCTCACTGCAATAACCGACTCTTTTGCTTAGGAGGATCATCAATGAACTTATTGTTTAGCCTTTATTCATAACTTCTTTTTGTTTGAGAACAAGATCAATGGATTACTAAGGAAAATAACATAGAATTCCTTACTTTTGTGTTCCTTAAAAGTTTGAATACAAAAATTTAAAATGAGCATAGCGAAAACTTACAATCCAAAAGAAGCTGAAGAAAAATGGTACAGCTATTGGAAAGCGAATGGATTTTTCCGTTCCACCCCGGACGAACGTGAACCTTACACGATTGTGATGCCTCCTCCGAATGTCACGGGAGTATTGCACATGGGGCATATGCTGAATAATACCATTCAAGACGTTTTGATTCGCCGAGCACGTATGCAGGGAAAAAACGCTTGTTGGGTACCGGGGACCGATCACGCCTCCATTGCAACTGAAGCTAAGGTCGTCGCTATGTTGAAAGAACAAGGAATTGACAAACGATCTTTATCACGTGAAGATTTCTTAAAACATGCTTGGGAATGGAAGGAAAAATACGGTGGTATTATTCTAAAACAACTCGAAAAACTTGGCGCTTCCTGTGACTGGGATCGCACACGTTTTACCATGGATCCGGAGCTATATCAATCTGTTATCCGCGTATTCGTCGATCTATATCATAAAGGATTGATTTATCGTGGTTACCGCATGGTCAACTGGGATCCTGAAGCAAAAACAAATATCTCAGACGAAGAGGTTATTTATAAAGAGAAAAACGGCAAATTATACCACCTGAAATATCAGGTTGAGGGAACAGATCAATATATTGTTGTGGCGACTACCCGCCCTGAAACCATCTTTGGTGACACAGCCGTGTGTATCAATCCCAATGATGAGCGCTATACCTGGTTAAAAGGAAAGCAAGTCATTGTGCCGATCGTTGGCAGAAAAGTGAACATCATTGAAGATGAATATGTGGATTTGGAGTTTGGTACAGGATGCCTTAAAGTTACTCCAGCGCACGATGTGAATGACTACGCACTAGGTAAAAAGCACAACCTGGAATTTGTCGACATCTTTACCGACGAAGCAAAACTGAACGACAATGGCCTGCATTACGCTGGTATGGATCGTTTTAAAGTCCGTAAGGAAATCGAGAAAGAGCTGGAGGAAAAAGGATTGTTGGAGCAAGTTGAAAACTATACCAATAATGTTGGAACTTCAGAGCGAACAGGTGCTGTTATTGAGCCTAAAATTTCCAATCAGTGGTTCCTTAAAATGGAAGACTTGGCAAAACCTGCATTGGATAATGTCATGGACGATACCATTAAATTTCATCCGACGAAATTCAAAAATATTTACCGCAACTGGATGGAGAATATTACCGACTGGAATATCTCAAGACAATTGTGGTGGGGACACCAAATACCGGCGTATTTCTATGGCGATGGTAACGAAGATTTTGTGGTTGCACAAACGGTTGAAGAAGCCCTTGTTTTAGCGCAGGAAAAATCAGGTAATACAACGCTTCAATTGACAGATCTACGTCAAGATGAGGATGTGCTTGATACCTGGTTTTCAGCTTGGCTATGGCCAATTTCAGTTTTCAATGGCATCAACGAATCAGAAAATGCAGAAATCAACTACTATTACCCTACGCAAGATTTAGTCACTGCCCCAGACATCATTTTCTTTTGGGTAGCACGTATGATCGTTTCAGGATATGAATTCCGCGGACAATTGCCTTTTGAAAATGTTTATTTCACGGGTATTGTACGCGACAAACTGGGCCGTAAAATGTCTAAATCACTGGGCAACTCTCCTGATCCGATTGATTTGATGAATGAATATGGTGCAGATGCTACGCGGATGGGAATGTTATTGACTGCTCCAGCAGGTAATGACCTTCCTTTTGATGTAGAACTTTGTGTACAGGGCCGTAATTTTGCCAATAAGATCTGGAATGCCTTTCGCTTGGTTAAAGGCTGGGAAATTACAGCTACTCCAGCTTCGGATTCAGATAAGATTTCGGCATCTTGGTTTGAAGCAAGGTTAAATCAAGCCTTGGTCGATATCGAAGAAAACTTTAAACACTATCGTTTATCAGATGCACTGATGACAACCTACAAATTGGTATGGGATGACTTCTGTGCTTGGTACCTTGAATTAGTGAAACCGGCTTATGGTTCCCCTATTTCTAGCGAAACCTTAGAAACAGTAAAATCTTTTTTCCAACGTATACTCACTTTAGTACATCCTTTCATGCCTTTCCTAACAGAAGAATTGTGGCATGACGAACTGTTCGGTGTAAAAGACGAGAAAGATTGCATTATCGTAGCCGCTTATCCTACAGCGAATGATTTTGATGAGCAGCTTATAAAAGATTTCGCTATCGCTCAACAAATTATTTCGGAAGTTCGGAATATTCGCAATTCTAAAGGTATCTCCCCTAAAGTTGCTTTACCATTAGCAATCAATCAACAATCGGACATCAATCTGGAGCAATATATTGATATTATCACCAAGATTGCAAACCTGGAGGGTGTTACTTTTGTTTCCGAGAAAATAACTGGTGCAGCAAGTTTCCTTGCTGGCAAAGACGAATGTTATGTTACCTTGGAGAATAATATTGATGCGGATGCGGAGCGTGAGCGTATTACCAAAGAATTGGAATACTTAGAAGGCTTCTTAATTTCAGTAGACAAAAAGCTTTCCAATGAACGGTTTGTGCAAAATGCAAAACCCGAAATTGTCGAAAACGAAAAAAGTAAAAAGGCAGATGCCGAAGCGAAGATTAAAATTCTTCAGGAAAGCTTAACAGCATTAGGTTAATAGCTACGCTATTAAATCTCGAAAAGTCCCGCGCAATGCACGGGACTTTTTTTATGTTTAACGAGAGATCAAATTCGGAGCTCATTCGGTACTTCTTCGGTGCTTGTTCGGTGCTTCTTCGGTTACAAGCGAATAAGCACCGTTAAATATCCGAAGTATATCCGATAAAAAACCGCATTAAGAGTGGATATAATTGACAATTGTACCTCATGAAGAGCACGAACTTTCACGAAAGAGCCAAACGGACGGCTCAAGTAAATTTTGATCCGTCATGCACAGGCAATGTATAGCACAAGGATATATGATAAAACTTTTGAAACAAGAAGCAAAGCGCTTTGCTCTATTCCAAAATAACAATACAGCTTATTAATAACCAAAGATCAACCATGCTGATAACTTTATATAAATTCCTGTAAAAAAATGAATAACTTTATAAGAGCGAACTTAAATTATATCATTATGGGATTCAAAGAGACATTTCAGATTAACGGTGAAAACCTTTTACAAAAGATCAAAGAAATCATTGCTGAGGGCAATGTGAGCAAAATCAGCATTTCGGACAAACATGGCAAAGAAATTATGAGCTTTCCGGTAACTGTTGGTGCCATAGGCTTGATCCTAGCACCTGTTTTTGCAGCAATCGGTGCTGTAGCCGCATTGCTTACAGAATGTACGATCACTGTAGAACGAAATACAAACAAGGAAGAAAAAGACAAAGAAGATAACAGCACTGATCCCCCTACAACGATAACCGTAAAATAATCAATTTAAAATTGACCGTTATGAAGATCTTTAAAAACATACTTTGTATTTTATTTGCCTTGTTATTCATCAATGCAGGGCTGGATAAACTTTTTCATTATATGCCTACGCCACCAATGGATATGGACATGAAAAAAGTATTTGAGGCTTTTGCCACGATCAAATGGCTAATGCCACTGGTTGGAATCATCGAACTCTTGGGCGGTTTATTGTTCATTTTTCCAAAAACAAGAACGCTGGGTGCATTGGTCATCTTCCCAATACTCATTGGTATTTTTACCCACAACATGATTTTTTTTAGCCAACAGGGACTAATTATTTGGGCTGTACTTTTTATTATTTGGTTATGGGTGGTATTCGAAAACTGGGGCAAGTATAAAAAACTGATGGAATAATTGCCTATATTCTTCTCCAAAACGAATATTCAGCAGGATACTGCATGTATTAAATACCTATTACTTTGACAAATTGATAGGTATTTAATGTTTTTATTAACATAAAATTAAAAAACAAAAAACTTTGTACGACTAGAATGGTTTGGTCAATTATTTGATGTGTTTTTAGAACATTCCCACGATAAAATGATTTTATACAAGGGAAATGGAGAACTGTCTAATATTTGCTAGCAAGTATAGCACATAAATTAAACTTGCATTTACACGCAAATTTATCTTAGTTTGCTGAAATAGTGGCGATATACGTTATATATCTGAAAACTTAGCAAACTTTTTTCCGTTTTAATTTTTATTAATAGATACTTAAATCAAATTATACGTTGAACAGATTTACCCGAATTGCTTTCAAAACAATATTGTGGATTATTGGAGTAATAATTGCGCTGGCTATTTTAATCGTATTTTTAATCAGAATACCCTCCGTTCAGAATTATATTGCCGGAAAAGTAACGCAATATGTAGAGGGAAAGATTGGTACACCTGTTAAAATTGGCTACATTAATATTGATTTCCCTAAAAAACTGGTTTTACAGGATATCTATTTAGCTGACCAAAGCAAGGATACCTTAGTGGCAGGAAAAAGCATAGCTGTCGATATCAACATGCTAAAACTTCTGAAAAATACCGTTGAAATTCAGAGCATTGAAGCAGAAGGAATCACGGCAAAAATTCGACGTACATTGCCAGACAGTTCATTCAACTTTGATTATATTGTTAAAGCTTTCGCTTCTCAAAAAGAAAGCAAACCGACTGCAGACAGCAGTTCAGCCCTTCTATTTAACCTCGATAAAGTCAAATTTGATAAATTTCATATTGTCTATGCCGATGATGTTATTGGAACGAGTGCTGATGTTTATCTGAACAGCCTAAATACCAACATCAAGAAGTTCGACCTCACAAAAAACATGGCCTTCAATCTGCCCAAAGTGAAGGTAGATGGTCTGAGTGCCACAGTGAAACAGTGGCGACCAGTTGTTGATGGCACGGCACCCACGGTCAAAGATTTTGGCATTACAGATAAAACGGCACAAGTAACCACCTTGCTTCCCGATGTCGGTATACAGATTGCTGACCTGACCAATATCTTAGTGCGCTATGAGGATCAATCTAGCCTGCTGAACACAAAATTTTATATCAAAAATCTTCATGCAGACATTAACAAGATCGACCTTAATAAAGAACTTGTCGATATTCAAACGATCAATCTTGACGGTTCGGACAATAATGTACTCTTTGGAAAGATCCAGAAAAAAGTAAACATTGGAACGAAAAACACCGCGGATACCACCAAAATAAACTGGGTTGTCTCAGCTAAAGATATCCAAATCAACAATACAAGCTTAACCTATAGAGACGACAATCAGGCCCGTATGAAAGGCTTTGATTACTTCAATATTAAGATCCCTGGACTGAAAACCAGTTTAAATGATCTTTACTATAGCGCTGATTCGATCAGTGGATCATTAAAAGAGCTTGTAGCATCTGATCATTCCGGATTTGTGATCAAGCAATTGAAAGGGGATTTTAAGTATACAAATACCGGCGCGGAGATCAAAAACCTGTACGCAGAGACACCACGTACCCTATTGCGTGATTACTTAAAAGTAACCTATCCATCTTTGGATATTATTGCCAAAAAGCCAGAGCTGATCTATGTCAATGCAACGATCAAAAAGAGCCACGTAGATATGCGCGACATCTACTATTTTGCTCCTTTTTTGGATACCATGCAGGTGATGAAACCATTGATGGACAAAAAGTTTAATATTGATGGTCGCGTTGTGGGTAAGGTAAATGATTTAAATATTCCGGCAATTGATTTCCAGACTCTGTCCAATACACGTGTCATTGCAAGTCTACATTTAAAGGGTCTACCCAATGTTGATAAAATGTCAATGGATCTTAATTTAAAGAAATTGACTACAGGACGTTCCGATATCGAAAAGCTGGTTTCAAAAAAAATGCTTCCTAGCGGAATAGAGCTGCCCAATACGATCGGCCTTACCGGAACTTTTAACGGTGGGATGAATGCCTTTAACACCAATCTTTCGCTGGTTACAGAGAAAGGAACAGCCAAATTCAATGGTAAAATAGGCATGATAGGCCGGGATACCACCTATGATGCATTTGTCAGTATTCGTGATTTTGACATTGGTAAGATCATGAAAATGGACAGTACCTTAGGTATACTTTCATTTGAGGGAAAAATCAAAGGTCATGGAACAGATCCGAAGAAGCTTGTCGCCAATTTTGATGGCAAAGTAAATCGAATGGATGCTATGGGTTATCGTTATCAGAATATCGATATGAATCTCACTGCGGACAAAGGGGATATTAAAGCTTCTGTTGTCAGTCCCGATCCTAATATTCAATTGAAGTTAAATGCAACGGCCAACATGAAGGCCAAATATCCACAGGTGGATTTTGAGCTTATGGTAGATACCATTAATCTTAAAAACTTAAAATTAATGGATGATGAACTCAAATACCATGGTAAACTTGTAGGCAATTTCAGTTCAGCCGATCCAAATTTTTTAAATGGGGAGGCACATATCACCAATTCATCCATTCTTTACAACGACGCATATTATACTTTAGACAGCATTTCACTTGTTGCAAAAGCCGATACCAGCCGCAATTTGCTGCTACTCAAATCGGACTTTTTGAATGCCCATTTGGTCGGAAAATACAAAATTTTAGAGTTGCAGAATGCCATCCAAGACATTTTACAGGTATACTACCAGCCGGGAAAAGCTGTTAAAGTTCCCAAATATGAGCCTCAGAATATTGAGTTTTCGGCTCAATTGACCAGGACTAAATTTATAAAGGACTTTCTTCCGGAGCTGACGGAAATGTCTGATATTACGTTGGACGGTATGTTCAATAGTCAGTCAAAAACTATTCTTGCCAAGTTGGATGCCCCTAAAATCACGTATAATGGTACCGAGATCAATAACGTTACCTTGGATATTAATACCTTGGACAGTACACTTTACTACTCGGCCTTGATCAATAAAATCAAGGTGAGCAATATCGAACTGGTGAATACAGTTTTCAGCGGTAAAGTCATCCAAAATAATTTGGATTTTGGCCTTTGGATTAAGGACAAGAAAGAGAAAGAGCAGTATCATTTGGGCGCCAATATGCGCGTTGATAATGGAGCATTTGTTTTTAGTCTACTTCAGGATGGCCTTATGCTGAACTATGACAAATGGACAATAAATCCAAACAACGTGCTCAAATTTGGAAGTACAGGTATTCAGGCCAATGACTTTATCTTAAGTAATAAAGGACAAGAGCTGAGTATATCATCGCAGGACAGTGTGCTCAATTCGCCACTCAACATTGCCTTTAAAAATTTCCGCATTGAGACATTAAGTAAAATGCTTGAAAGTGAAACAGTCGATCTTGGCGGCGGGATTAATGGTCAGGCAACCATATCACGTTTGGAAAGTAGCCCTGTATTTGTATCCGATCTTACGATCGACAAATTCTATATTGGACAAGATACTGTCGGTAATGTCAACATAAAAGTGAACAATGAAAAGGAAAACACCTATAATGCGAATATTAGTATCAGTGAAAATGGCAACAATGTCGTATTAAGTGGTGATTTTATCAATCCTCCAAAGGGAGAAGCAACCCTGGATTTCACCTTAGATATTGCGCCACTCTCCATGCAGACGGTTCAGGCATTCAGTTTGGGTTATCTAAAGGACTCGAAGGGAAATCTTGAAGGTCAGTTAAAAATAACGGGATCGCCATCCAAACCACTCATTAACGGCGATGTTAAGTTTAAAGATGCACAATTCAATATTGCTATGTTGAATGCACTTTTCAAAGCTAAAGATGAAACCATTCATCTGGATGAAAGGGGTATTACTTTCCCAAAATTTGCATTGGAAGACAAGAAAGGAAATATTGCCAAGGTAACAGGATCCATAGAAACCAAAACATATACTGATTTTGATTTTAATCTCAATATCAATACAGACAATTTTGAGGTACTCAATTCAACACAAAGCGACAACGACATGTTCTATGGTAAAATGTATCTTACGTCGAACCTTCGCATTCGGGGGAATCTTGATAAGCCTATCGTTGATGGTACAATCAAGGTATTAGATGATACCGATTTCACCTTTGTTATGCCAAACGAGGATCCTGGGATGGCGGATCGTAAAGGTGTTGTCGAATTTGTTGATAAGAGTGATACCACAAGAGCCAACGTATTTGCAAAATTAGATTCGATGACCGTAACCCGTCTGACAGGAATCGACGTAGATCTGAATCTTCAAACGGATAAGGATGCCAAATTTAAAATTCTCTTGGATGCCGGCTCACAGGATGCACTGAATATCCAAGGAGAAGCGGAACTGAACGCAGGCATTGATGCGAGCAGCAAAATTACCTTATCAGGTACATTTACCGTAGACAAAGGGAGTTATTCATTCAGTTTTGGTCCCGTAAAAAAAGATTTTACATTCCGAAAAGGAAGTACGATCACCTGGAACGGAGATCCCTTGGATGCGCAGCTTAATATCACAGCAGCATACACAACCAAAGCACCAACCCTGGAGCTTGTAGCGACGCAACTGGGATCGGAAAACGCTAATTTATACAAGCAACGTATTCCTTTCAATGTCTTGTTGAAGATTACTGACAAATTGTTCCAACCGCAACTGAATTTTGATATCGACTTGGACGAAAACAACTCAGTTGTTTCCCAAGATGTGATCAGCAAAGTAAATAACGCATTGACCACCTTGCGTGAAAATCCATCTGAACTGAACAAACAGGTCTTTTCACTCATCGTTTTAGGACGCTTTATGTCGACCAATCCATTTGAAAGTTTATCCGGTGGCGGCGGCACAGAAGCCATTGTCAGAAATAGCATCAGTTCATTCCTGAGCGGTCAATTGAACCGCCTTGCCTCCGAGCTTATCACCGGAGTAGAACTGGATTTCAACTTAACTTCGGAGGAAGATTATGCTACTGGAGCGGGCCAAACCCGAACAGATCTGAATATCGGTGTATCTAAAATGCTTTTAAATGATCGTCTAAAAATTACTGTTGGTTCTAATTTTGAAGTTGAAGGAAATACACGTCCGGGAGAAACCGCCAACAATATTGCCGGAGATATCCAATTGGATTATCAACTTTCGCAAGATGGTCGCTATTTTGCACGGGTATATCGTAAAAATCAATATCAGGTTACACTCCAAGGCCAATATGTAGAAACAGGTATCGGATTTATCATCAATATGGATTACAACAGATTCCGGGAAATTTGGATGAGTTCGAAAAAACTCAAAGCGTACTATGACACGAATAGTAAAGGTTTCAGAAAACGATTTGATGTAGAACGTATGGAAACTGATTCAGTCTATCGTGATAGTGTACGCACGGTCATCAGAGATAGTTTGATGACCCATAGCCCTGAGTACAGAAAACGTATGGAGGAAAGAGAAAAAGAGAAACGTAAACAACAGTTGGACTCCAGTAAAAACACGCCGAAAAGCGATAGTCCAAAATCAAATATAGATACCATCAGAACGACAGCTATAAAAAATGAAGATGAGGAAAGGAGTTATCATGCAAGCTAAACTAAAGTATATTGTTGGAATAGTTTCATTCGCTGCATTTATAGCTTCCTGTTCTTCAACCAAGAATCTGAAAGAAGGGGAAAGCTTATATGTCAAAGGCAACGTGATAGTCGATTCGGACACCATCTCCAAGGAAAACAAGGAAAAGATTGCGACCCATTTAGAAGCGGCATTGATGCCCAAACCCAATAAACGTCTAGCTGGCGTACCATTCAAATTGTACTTCAACAATATGGCCGGCGATTCTGTAGGGAATAATATCATTAAAAAATTTTTCAAGAAAATTGGTGAGAAACCGGTATTGTTGAGCGATGTCAATCGCGAGTACAATGAGAATCTACTGCGCAACCGTCTGGAGAATTTTGGTTTCTTTAATGCTGAAGTAAAATCTGACACTTTAGTTGAAAACAAAAAAGCAACAGTTAATTATACGGCCAAGCCAAATTTTATCTACCGAATAAGATCTGTTCAATTTGATATTGACAGCACAACGCAGCTGGGTAAAGATATTCGTTCGAGCTCCGATAAAAGTCTCTTACAGGTGGGCAAAAATTATAGCCTTGATGTTATCCTAAATGAGCGTGACCGCATCGACAATGACCTCAAAAATAAAGGGTATTATTATTTTAGCCCTGATTACATCCTGGTTCAGGTAGACAGTTCACACCGGAACAACAAGGTCGACATGTATGTTACTGTAAAGAAGGAAACACCGGCACAGGCGAGGGTACCGTCAAAGATCAATAAAATCTACGTTTACCCGAACTACACGGAAACGAGCACCGGTTATCAGCGATCCACCCGTAACGCGGAACTATATGATAGCAGCTACTATTTTATAGACCGCCAGCATCTTTATAGAAAGCCTGTTATCGCGAATCATATCTTCTTCCATCCCGGCGACGTCTACAACCGTAATGCCCACAACCAAACCATCAGCCATCTGGTGAATCTCAATAGCTGGAAATTTGTAAAAAACAATTTTGTTGACAGCAAAGAAGTACCCAACGCACTGGATGTCTACTATTACCTGACTCCATTGCCAAAAAAATCACTCCGCGTGGAACTTTTGGGAAAAATGGCTTCGGTATACAATGGTACGGAAGTCAATGTCAACTGGACTTTACGCAACGCATTTAAAGGTGCGGAGCAGTTGAGTTTTAACGTCTTCGGCGGTTATGAAACCCAGACTGGTGGATCGGCTGACCTCAATTCGAGTTATTATCGCTACGGAATGGAGGCTACCTTGACCTTTCCCCGAATATTGTCCCCATTTGGAAGAATTTCACCATCAAGACGTTTTATCCCGAAGACCTATGTCAAAGGCCGCTATGAGTTTTTAAATCGACGCAAAGCATATACCTTAAATTCGATCGCATTGGATTATGGTTATATCTGGCAAGAGTCTGAAGAGAAACAGCATGATCTCGCTTTAATGGAGATTACCTATGTTCAGCCTAAAGGTATTTCAGAAAACTACCAAAAACAGATGGATACCATTCCAGCTTTAAGGCATGCGATCGAACCACAATTCACAATTGGTCCGAACTACAACTTTACGTTTCAAAACACGATGAAGCAGCATTTGAAAAATACATTTTATTTCAAAGGCAACTTGGACCTCTCAGGGAACATACTCGGTTTGATAAAAGGAGCAGATTTCAATAAAGGGAAAACCTTCAAATTGTTCGATGCTTATTTTTCGCAATACATCAAGATCAGCGGCGATGGCAGACATTATTTAAAGTTATCGGAGAATTCGCAACTTGCGTCGCGGGTCAGCTTGGGTTTGAGTTATTCCTATGGGAACTCCCGGTCACTTCCCTATTTAAAACAATATTATGTAGGTGGCCCTAATAGTATCCGTGCCTTTGGTGCCCGTGCGATTGGTCCAGGAACAGTAGCACCTGAAAAATTAAGCAACGGCCTCTTCTATGCCGACCAAACCGGTGATATCAAATTGGAACTTAATACCGAATACAGAGCCAAATTAGCAGGCTTTGTTCATTGGGCAGCATTTATTGATGCGGGTAACGTATGGTTGCAGCGAGACGATGTCAACAAACCGGGTGGAAAGTTCAGCAAGAACTTTTTAAATGAACTGGCCGTTGGTGGCGGAGCGGGATTACGCTTCGATTTTACCTTCTTGATTATTCGTACAGATATGTCTATACCTTTCCGCATTCCCTATCTTCCAAAAGGAGAACGTTGGGTATTTAAGGATATCGACTTTGGAAGCTCAAAATGGAGAAAGGATAATTTGATGTTCAACCTAGCCATCGGCTATCCGTTCTAGGATTTCAAATTTTATTTTACACGATAGAAATAACAGGCTTGAACGAATTTCAGGCCTGTTATTTTTTTTACTATTTTATAAAAGTCATTGACTTTCGACGGCGTTATCACGCGTTGTTACCACAAACCAATTCTCGTTCTATTTCTTATGTCAAAAAACAAGTTATTCCCGCTAAATACATTGATTTACTGACAATAATTGATTAAATTCAAGAATTATTTAGTAATCCACATAAATGCTCATGAAATATCCATTTAAAAAAAGTACAAGCATTCGTGAAAATGGACCGGATATCCTATGTGGCATAAAAACCGCCGAAGGCGGCATGCATATTTAAGCGGAAAATTAGCTCATGAATAAACAAATAATTTACATATGAAAGTAACTATTGTTGGTGCTGGAGCTGTAGGATCAACTACAGCGGACAATTTAATCCGTCGAAATGTCGCAGAGGAGATTGTATTATTGGATATTAAAGAAGGTTTTGCAGAAGGCAAAGCGCAAGATATGGCACAAACCGCCGCCTTATTGGGTTTTGAATCAAAAATCAAGGGGGTAACCAATGACTATCTTTCAACTGCAGGTTCTACTGTTGCCGTCATTACATCGGGAATTCCACGTAAACCTGGAATGACACGCGAAGAATTGATTGGGACAAATGCCAATATTGTCAAGTCCGTTGTCGAAAACTTAGTAAAACACTCTCCGGATATTATCATTGTCATTGTATCTAATCCCATGGATACTATGACCTATCTAGCACTTAAATCAAGTGGATTACCTAAGAATAGAATTATTGGAATGGGAGGCACATTGGATTCAGCCCGATTCAAATATCAACTGAGTGAAAAACTGAATGCTTCTGCGGCCGATCTCAATGCCATTGTCATTGGCGGTCATGGAGATACAACGATGATTCCACTCATCAAGCACTCCACGTGGAACAGTATTCCAGTCACTGATTTCCTTACCCCGGAAGAGCAAGACGAAATTGTACACAAAACTATGGTTGGTGGAGCAACATTGACCAGCCTAATTGGTACCTCAGCCTGGTATGCTCCGGGTGCCGCAACAGCTGCTGTCGTCGAAAGTATCGTACGTGATCAAGGAAAATTATTTACAGCATCCGTCTATTTGGAAGGTGAATTTGGCCAAGAAGATATCAATCTTGGAGTACCGGTTATCATCAATAAAAAGGGATGGGATCGCATCGTCCCCATTCAACTAGATGAAGAGGACAAAGAAAAATTCAATAAAAGTGCAGAAGCAGTACGTACAATGAATAATGTACTGAAAGAAATAAAAGCGCTTTAGCTCATAAACGATAAAAAGATGAAAAGCTGTTATTCTATCAATAACAGCTTTTTTTATGAACGTTCAACACACACTGCGGGTTTTAAAATTTCTTTTTTAAGGGAATTTTTGGGTATGTTTGGCTATATGACAACAGTACCATTTCAATTATTGGATTTGCAAGGCCAGGGCACACACATTTTAGTCGATGTAGAAATATATAATCGTTCGTTCAAGATGGTAGTTGATACTGGCGCATCTAAAACTGTATTTGATAAAACACAATTGGGGCATCTTTTGGAGGACCAATTGCAGCTTGAACCTTCAGAAACATTATCAACAGGACTTGGCACCAATTCAATGGAGAGTTTCAATATAAAAATTCCGAGTCTGACAATTGGTGAATGGCAGATAAAAAACTTAAATACTGCGGTATTGGATTTAAGCTCGATCAACTATGCCTATCAGCAGATGGATCTAGAACCAGTGATCGGCGTATTGGGCGGAGATATTTTTGCAGACTATGGCGCTGTCATTGATTATGCAAAGCGCACCTTAAAATTAAGAACCCGGAAATTAAAACTTAAATAGGCGTTTGTGGATATGGAGCCGGAGATAGCCATAGTACACTATTGCGATCAATATACCCAATCCACCCATGACGTATAATGTCGTTCGAAGCCCACAATAACTGGCTAAGGAACCTATCATCAATGTACCAATGGGAAATATCCCCTGAAAAGCCATCACGTAATACGAGATTGCCCGGGCACGATAGATCGGTATGGCATGCGTTTGAATATACGTATTGATACTTGAGTTTTGCATCATCATGGCAAAGGATACCAACATCACATAGACGAGTGCCATCTGCAGCATACTCGAATGCGCCAAAAACAATAATGCAACTCCCATAAGCGCAGCAGCCCCCATCACCTGATAGCGCAAATTGGTACCCGATTTTAAACGGGCCATATTAAATGCACCAATCATGGCACCCAGGCCGGCCGCACTTTCAAACCAGGAGAACGTACGTTCATCACCATGAAACATTTCTTTTGCTATGGCTGGCAGCAACGAGGTATAAGGAATAACAATCAAGCTGGAGAATGTCATGATAATAATCAGTGAGGAGATATGCGGTGAACGTTTAAGGTAACGAAAGCCTTCGACCAAGCCTTCCCAATTGCTTCCCTTGCTCAGTTGAACATGTGTTTCATCAACCTGCATCATCAATAATGTAATAATGACCGGAACAAAACTGATAAAGTTCAGGGCAAAACAGACGAGTTCACCGTATGTACTCAGTAAAATACCTCCTATTGCAGGCCCCAACATTCGGGCACCATTGAAAATTGTTGAATTCAGCGCTATGGCATTCGGCAGATCTTTACGGTCCCCAACCAAATACATCATCAGCGACTGACGCCCCAAAACATCGAAGGAATTAATGACTCCTTGTATAAGACCTAAGATGGAAAGCCATAAGACACTCTCCCATTTCAGATAAACGACCAGGGTCAAGATCCCAGCCTGTATCATCAGACCAATTTGGGTTATCAGAACCAATTTATACTTTTTATGCTTATCGACAAAACTGCCGATAAATGGAGACAGGACCAAAGAAGGCAATAGGGAGATAAACTGCACAAAACCAAGCCAAAACACAGATCCGGTCAATTCATAGACTAACCAACTGATGGCTATCCGCTGCATCCAAGTTCCCATAAGGGAAATTGCTTGACCTATAACATGTAACCGGAAATTTCTATAATGGAGCGAACGAAAAACCTGCATACGTAAAGATAATACTATATTAAAAGTATAACAAAAAATTAGGAGAAGAGATTCTTTTTTGCTAAAATAAAGATACAATAGGTGAAAATCAATGCTTCAATACTGGAATATAATCAATAACTTTGCGTCATTATTTTGAACATTAGAATAATCAAATAATTATCATTCAATAACATATACAATGAAATTTTTTATTGACACAGCGAACCTAGAGCAAATCAAAGAAGCCCAAGACTTAGGCGTATTAGACGGGGTAACAACCAATCCAAGTTTAATGGCTAAAGAAGGTATTAGCGGTGATGAAAACGTAATCAACCATTATAAAGCGATCTGTGCAATCGTTGATGGCGATGTCAGTGCTGAAGTTATTTCTACAAATTATGAAGAAATGATCAAAGAAGGAGAAGCGTTAGCAGCTCTTGACAGCAAGATAGTTGTCAAAGTCCCTATGATCAAAGATGGCGTAAAAGCAATTAAATATTTCAGCAAAAAAGGTATTAAAACAAATTGTACATTGGTATTTACAGCTGGTCAAGCACTATTGGCTGCTAAAGCTGGGGCAACCTATGTATCTCCTTTTATCGGTCGTTTGGATGATATTTCTACAGATGGATTAGCGTTGATCGAAGATATTCGTTTAATCTATGATAACTACAACTATCCTACACAAATTTTAGCAGCTTCTGTACGTCACAGCGCACACATATTAGGATGTGCTAAAATCGGTGCTGATGTTATGACTGGTCCTTTATCAGCGATCCTAGCCTTATTGAAACACCCATTGACAGACAGCGGTCTAGCGACATTCTTAGCTGATCACGCTAAAGCTGCAGGCAAATAAGATTCCTATATTTCCATATAGTAACGAAAACCGATAAGTAAGATGACACTAATCTTAAACTTATCGGTTTTCTTATTTTTAATAGATTCCGTATTTTTGTACTGTCAAAAGCATCTCTGAGAAAGGAAATGGTCCGTTTATGTTCGTTAATGGTCTATGCAAAGGGGAAAAAATACGATGAATAAATTCGTCGGATAGTTTTTAAACTTGCAAATAAAAGTAAATTTCTCTTAGTTTGTATTTGATCTAAGGCTTAACGAAGAAATCCATGGAAGATTCCAACACTGTATATCCAGAAATTCTCAAACGAAATAGTTTAAAAGTTACCCAACCCCGGTTGAAGGTACTTGAAATTATTTCGAGGAAAGAGTCCGCAATTTCACAGCCGGAACTGGAGAAATTACTGGGCAAGGATATTGACCGTGTCACATTATACCGGGTATTGGCCAGCTTTGAAGAGAAAGGGATTATCCATAAAATCTTTGATCTCCATGGTACAGCTACTTACGCCATGTGTTCGACAAACTGTTCAGAACACGATCATCATGACCAACACGTGCATTTTATTTGCCGGGTATGCAATTCAGTATACTGCCTGGAAGATATGACCTTACCAAAAGTATCAATCCCAGAAGGCTTTAGTCTCGAAGCGATAGCCGTAAATGCACTTGGTGTGTGCAATCATTGCAAAAAGTAAATCAGGCTGTACGAATCCAAAACTATTTTTCGGCTGAACTGTCTATACATTGGCTATCGGAAGATGCTCCGTTTAGCTTGTTATTGTCGTGTCAAATGCTGTTTTTTTCGTACATTGTATTGAGCATCGATCTTGATGTACGGCTTGCTCATGATCTGTTGTAATAGGCTGAATTTGCAAATTCGCTATCACAGCCAGTTCGCTGAAATAGGAAAATCGATGCAAATGAATAAATAATAAATAATAATTGGATGAAAACAAGAAAAGAGAATCCATATAAGGAGGTCTTAACGCAACTGATCATCGATATCTTCGAAAAATCGGGTAATAAGCCGCTCAACTATAAGCAAGTTTCGTCAAAATTGAACCTTACCGATAACGACTCGAAAGTCGCTATAGCCGATATTTTACATGATAATGTAAGAAATGGACTTTTTATTGAGATCGAACGAGGCAAATTTAATCTGAAGCAACTTAAAGTTTATGTCACAGGAAAGGTAGATATGACTGCCGATGGCTCCGCATATGTGATTCCTGATGATGAATTTGAAAACGATATTTATATCGCTCCGCGGAAACTTAGACAGGCACTCCATGGCGATATTGTCAAGGTCCATACCTTCGAAAAAAGAAAAGGTGGCCGTAAGAAAGAGGGTGAAGTCGTTGAAATCCTGCAGAGGGCCAAGACTGATTTCACGGGAACGATCAGCATCTCCAATAATTTTGCTTTTTTTATTGCGGATGACCGCAAGATGCTACACGACATTTTTATTCCTTTGGACAATCTGAATGGAGCCAAGGACAAAGAAAAAGTGGTCGTGTCGATTATCGACTGGCCAAGCGGGAGCAAGAATCCTGTTGGAACGGTCAAACATGTCTTGGGCACCAAAGGTGAAAATAACACCGAGATGAACGCTATTTTGGCCGACTATGGTTTCCCATTGGAGTTCCCTAAAAAAGTTGAAGCTGAAGCCAATCAGATTTCGGAAAAAATAAGCGCGGAAGAAATTGCAAAGCGACGTGATTTTAGAAACGTTACGACCTTTACCATTGACCCAGCGGATGCAAAAGATTTCGATGATGCCATCTCCTTTCAAAAATTAGAGAATGGCAATTATGAAATCGGTGTTCATATTGCGGATGTTTCGCATTTTGTCATACCCGACACAGAATTGGACAAAGAAGCATTCAACCGCGGCACATCCGTTTATCTGGTTGACCGCGTTATTCCGATGCTTCCGGAGCGTCTTTCTAATGGCGTCTGTTCGTTACGTCCGCATGAAGATAAACTTTGTTTTTCGGCCGTTTTTGAATTGGACGAAAAAGCCAATGTGCATGATCAATGGTTCGGCCGTACGATCATCCATTCCGACCGACGTTTCAGTTATGAAGAAGCACAGGAGGTGATCGAAACGAAATCGGGAGATTTCAGTGAAGAGATCCTGAAATTAAATGAACTGGCTTATATTCTGCGCGAACGTAAGTTTAAAAATGGTGCAATAGCCTTTGAAAGTGAGGAGGTAAAATTCATCTTGGATGAAAATGGAAAACCTACAGGGGTATATACCAAAGTCCGCAAGGATGCACACAAGCTGATTGAAGATTTTATGTTATTGGCCAACCGGAAGGTTGCCGAGTTTATTGGCAAACAAGGACGGGGAAAAAACAAGCTTACTTTTGTATACCGGTTCCACGATGTACCTAATCCGGAGACTTTGACAACTTTCTCTCAATTTGCAGCGCGGTTTGGCCATAAATTGACCATCAAAACAGATAAAGAAACAGCTAAATCCTTAAATGCTTTGATGACCAAAATAGAAGGTAGCAAAGAGCAAAATATGCTGACTTCACTTGCTGTACGTTCGATGGCCAAAGCGATCTATACAACAAAGAAGACAAGTCACTATGGATTAGCATTCGATTATTACACCCATTTTACCTCCCCTATCCGTCGTTATCCCGATGTGATGGTACACCGTCTTTTACAATTCTATCTGGAGGGAGGTGCCAAAATCAATGCGGAGCATTATGAGAAGATGGCCGAACATTCTTCCCAAATGGAGAAAAAGGCGGCTGAAGCAGAACGTGCGTCGATTAAGTACAAACAGGCAGAATACTTGCAGGATCAGATCGGCACGGAATATACGGGTATTGTCTCGGGTGTTACCGAATGGGGTATGTATGTGGAGATTGAAGAGAACAAATGTGAGGGAATGGTCAGACTTCGGGATATCACCGATGACTTTTACGTACTTGATGAAAAGAACTATGCCATTATTGGTCAACGGAAGAAAAAGAAATTCCAGTTGGGTGATGAGGTTCAAATCCGCGTAAAGAAAGTGGATCTGGATAAACGGCAAATTGATTTTACGTTGTTGTCTTAAAACAAAAAATCCGGAACAAATGTTCCGGATTTTTTGTTAAGTAAAAGCAAAATTTAAAATATCCTTCTGAAATTTTACATCGTCTTTCGCACAAGACAATAAACACATCGAAAACATAGCGATTTTAATAAATTTTCTTTTCATAATTTACCTTTAAAATTTCAATTAATTCTTTAAACCAAAAAAGTTTCATCTAAAATACTAAACACCTTTCAATTAAGAAAAACAGAACAATAAAATACTCAGAAACCAGTATATTAATCACAATACACCCCATTATAAGAAATTCAACACTCGTAAAAGTATAATTCAGGGGATTTAATAAAAATAGAAAGCATCTCTAGAGGATCATATCAGTACAGAATAGGCTACTATTGTCTCTAGTGTAACCAAATCGGGTATGTATGGAGAGATTGAAGAAAACAAATATGAAGGTATGGTTAGGCTTCGGGATATCACCGATGACTTTTACGTCCTTGACGAGAAAAACTATGCGATTATTGACCAGCGGAAAAAGAAGAACTTCCAATTGGGTGATGAAGTTCAGATCCGTGTGAAGAAAGTGGATCTGGATAAGTGGCAGATTGATTTTGCATTCCTGTCGTAATGCATTTAAATAAAAACCCCGCATCAGTAATACTGATGCGGGGTTTATTGTTAAATAAACAAAACTTATTGTTTAGTTCCTTCAAAGGAATACTGTAATTGTCCTTCTTCTGTTCTTTGTGCTAAGAACATTAACCCCTTATTTTCAAACGTAAATATGAAACTGCCCTGAGGCTCGTTTGGTAAAGCCTGAATACTCATATTATAATTATTTGAAACTTGAATCTCTCTTACAGGAAGCTTTAAGTCAGCATTCTGAGCAGCAACTTTGACTGTTTTATCATTAACCTTGGTGACTACTAATATCTGATTGAAGACTTCCGCGCCGCCAATAATTTTAATTGTCCCTTTATAGTTTCCCACAGCCGCATCTATACTGCCACCTGTTTGAATAGGTTCATCTTTATCCTTTGAACATCCGACAAAAGCGAAAGTGACTAAGGCTAATACCACCGCATACATAAATTTCATTTTGATTTTCATAACTTGAATACATTAATTTGTTTCTACTAAATATTTATACGTTTTATCAAACACTTTGCCAAACAGAACGCAAAAACACGCAAAGCAAGCAATATACTTGAAAACCAGTAGATGAAAAATTTCGGACAAAAGACTACCGTTAAAGAATATTATACAGAGAAAGAATAGCTTACGGCGGATTAGAAAAAACTTATGTACCCATCGAGCGGCTGTCCGATCACCCTATAATCGTCTATATTTTTGTACAGTCGACCATGAGTAGTTAACTCTTCCATTTTGGCAACATATCACAGCGTTCGTGGGTTGATTAACTGATTATACCCTACATTCGTGCAAAATAGTTTGATGGTGGAAGCGTACAAATGATGAAGATGCTGGTCAAGCAGCCAAACATCCCGAAGACGGCGACCAGGTCATTAGGATGGTGAGATAATAAAGAAGCATGAAGAGGTAATAAAAGAAGGACAAAGGTATATTCAAGAAAAGAGCAGCGCCAATTCAAAAAATAATCTAAATTTTACGCACTAACTATTTCATATTCAAAAGGGAATCAGTATCTTTGCGAACTTAAAATATTTAAGGTAAAAAAATTTATAAACAAAAACAGGTAAATGCCTACTATTCAACAATTAGTTAGAAAAGGTAGAGTAGCTCTGGTTGATAAGAGTAAGTCACCAGCGTTGGACTCATGTCCACAGCGAAGAGGTGTATGTACACGTGTATATACTACTACCCCTAAAAAACCAAACTCAGCAATGCGTAAAGTAGCTCGTGTACGTTTAACAAACGGTAAAGAGGTCAACGCTTACATCCCTGGAGAAGGTCACAACTTACAAGAGCACTCGATCGTATTGATTCGTGGTGGTCGTGTTAAGGATTTACCAGGTGTACGTTACCACATCATCCGCGGTGCATTAGATACTTCAGGTGTAGCAGGTCGTAACCAACGTCGTTCTAAATATGGAACTAAGCGTCCTAAACCAGGACAAGTAGCTGCAGCTCCAGCAAAAGGTAAAAAGAAATAATTAAACGGAGGAAAGAAAAATGAGAAAATCAAAACCGAAAAAGAGAATCATTTTACCTGATCCAAAGTTTAATGACGTTCAGGTAACACGTTTCGTAAACAATATGATGGTAGATGGTAAAAAATCTATCGCTTATTCTATTTTTTACGACGCAGTAGAATTAGTAGAACAAAAAACACAAGAAAGCGGTTTAGAAGCTTGGAAAAAAGCTTTGAACAACGTTATGCCTGCTGTTGAAGTTAAATCACGCCGTGTTGGTGGTGCTAACTTCCAAGTTCCTATGGAAGTTCGTCCAGATCGTAAAATCGCTTTGGGTATGAAATGGTTAATTTCATACGCTCGTAAACGTGGTGAAAAAACAATGTTCGAAAAATTAGCAGGAGAAATCATTTCAGCTTCTAAAGGTGAAGGTGCTGCTGTTAAGAAGAAAGAAGATACGCACAAAATGGCGGAAGCTAACAAAGCGTTCTCACACTTCAGATTCTAATTTTGAAGACATTCAAAAAAATATGATTACACCGACCTCCGATAAAAATAATCTTTTATCAAGGTCGGTGTACTTATTTAACATTACATTTAAACACATAAGACCATTAAGGTCCGCTGCTTAAAAATATTATGGCAAGAGATTTAAAATTCACTAGAAATATCGGTATCGCTGCCCACATCGATGCTGGTAAAACTACAACAACTGAGCGTATCCTTTACTACTCAGGTGTAAACCATAAAATTGGTGAGGTTCACGAAGGTGCTTCAACAATGGACTGGATGGAGCAAGAGGCTGAGCGTGGTATCACAATTACTTCTGCTGCTACGACAGTTTTCTGGCAATACCGTGGTAATAAATACCAAGTTAACGTTATCGATACTCCTGGACACGTGGATTTCACGGTTGAGGTAAATCGTTCATTACGTGTATTAGACGGATTAGTATTCTTATTCTCTGCGGTTGATGGTGTTGAGCCTCAGTCAGAGACTAACTGGAGATTGGCAGATAACTATGCTGTTCCTCGTATCGGTTTCGTTAATAAAATGGACCGTTCAGGTGCTGACTTCTTAAAAGTTGTTGGTCAAGTAAAATCAATGCTAGGTTCTGATGCTGTAGCATTACAATTACCTATTGGCGCTGAAGATACGTTCACTGGTGTTGTTGATTTAATTAACAACCGTGGTATTGTATGGAATGAGCATGATAAAGGTATGACCTTTACTGAAGTTCCTATTCCTGAGGATATGTTGGACGAAGTTGCTGAATACCGTGAAAAATTATTAGAAGCAGTAGCTGGTTATGATGAGACTTTGATGGAGAAATTCTTCGAAGATCCGAATTCGTTAACTGAGCGCGAAATCTTAGATGCTTTACGTAAAGCAGTATTAGATAATGCGATCGTTCCTATGGTATGTGGTTCATCTTTCAAAAACAAAGGTGTTCAAACCATGTTGGATCTAGTAATGGAATTATTGCCTTCACCTCTTGATATCGAGGCTGTAAAAGGTACTAACCCTGATACTGGTGAAGAAATCACACGTAAACCATCTGTAAACGAGCCTTTCGCAGCTTTAGGTTTTAAAATTGCGACTGACCCATTTGTAGGTCGTTTATGTTTTATCCGTGCTTACTCTGGTAAGTTAGATGCAGGTTCTTATGTATTGAACACGCGTTCAGGAAACAAAGAGCGTATCTCTCGTATCTTCCAAATGCATGCGAACAAACAAAACCCTATCCCTTTCATCGAAGCTGGTGATATCGGTGCTGTTGTAGGTTTCAAAGACATCAAAACTGGTGATACACTTTGTGACGAAAAATCACCTATCATTCTTGAGTCTATGACTTTCCCTGAGCCAGTAATTGGTTTGGCAATTGAGCCTAAAACTCAAGCTGACGTTGATAGATTAGGTATTGGTCTTGGTAAATTGGCTGAAGAGGATCCTACATTCGTTGTTAAAACTGACGAAGAAACTGGTCAAACAGTTATCTCTGGTATGGGTGAGCTTCACTTAGAGATCTTGATCGACCGTTTGAAACGTGAATTTAAAGTTGAGGTTAACCAAGGTGCTCCTCAAGTATCATACAAAGAGTCTATCAACGGTACTACTGAGCACCGTGAGGTATTCAAAAAACAATCAGGTGGTCGTGGTAAATTCGCGGATATCAAAGTTGTTATTTCTCCAGCGGATGAAGATTTCGATTTATCAAAATCACCGCTTCAATTCGTTAATGAAATCGTTGGTGGTAAAATTCCTAAAGAATTTATCCCTTCAGTTCAAAAAGGATTTGAAACTTCAATGAAAAATGGTGTATTAGCAGGATTCCCATTATCAGGAATGAAAGTTCGTTTGATTGATGGTTCGTTCCACGCTGTCGATTCAGATTCATTGTCTTTCGAATTAGCTGCTCGTCAAGCATACCGTGAAGGATTGCCTAAATGTTCTCCAGTGTTAATGGAACCAATTATGAAAATAGAGGTTTTAACACCAGAAGAAAACATGGGTGATGTAATGGGTGACTTAAACCGTCGTCGTGGTCAAATGCAAGGTTTGGATTCACGTAACGGTGCACAAGTAATCAAAGCATTGGTTCCACTTTCTGAGATGTTCGGTTACGTAACTCAATTACGTACAATCACTTCAGGTCGTGCAACTTCTACAATGGAATTTGATCACTTTGCTGAAGCTCCTCGTAACGTTGCTGAAGAGGTGATTGCAAAATCAAAAGGTAAAATCAAAGGTTCTGTAGAATAATATAGAACTCAAAAATAAACCGACCGCTGGTTGTTAATAGCTCTAATCAGCGGTCATTTTTAAATAATATCATATACTATGAGCCAAAGAATCAGAATTAAATTGAAATCTTACGATTACAATTTGGTTGACAAATCAGCTGAAAAAATCGTAAAAACAGTAAAACCTACAGGTGCAGTTGTTAGTGGTCCTATTCCATTGCCTACTGAGAAAAAAATCTATACGGTATTACGTTCACCACACGTTAACAAAAAGGCACGTGAGCAATTCCAATTGTGTGCTTACAAAAGATTGTTGGATATCTATTCATCAAACGCTAAAACTGTTGACGCATTGATGAAACTTGAATTACCTTCAGGTGTTGAAGTAGAAATCAAAGTGTGATAGATTTCAGTCACTGAAACAAGAAGGGGCCTTTCGCGAGAAAAGCCCCTTTTTATATTTTAGCCTAGATTATAACTGATAACCGATTCCAATTGAAAAAACGCGATTCTTTAAAGAACCTCCTTCACCCCCCGCCATATCAACTAGTCCCAAGCCATATCCACCATTAATCAAAAAGCCATTTGATAGACGATAACCCGCTAAAAAGTTAATTCCGGCATCAAAACGCTTCAATTTATTATCTCCAAAACCGACGTCAATTTTCACATTTTCTGCTTTGGCTTTTGCGGACAGCCCTAATCCAGCATATGGTCCAGCTCCTAAGAAAACATTTCCAGAATTTCCCGTGGGAATACTATATACAAAATTTACAGGTAACTCTAGATACATTAAATCCAATTTCACATTATTTCCCAATTCTTCAAAGTCAATAAGTGTCAATCCTTTCCCGCCTTTACCTTGAAGCGATAAACCAGGCTGTATAGAAAAATTATTTGCCAAAGGAGCGTCTAAGTAGCCCGTCAAATAAAATGACGTAGATGATTCTGTCGAAACCGATACACTTCCTAGTGACGCGGTCATTTTAGGAAAAGTTGCACCAGCCTTAAAACCATAAGAAGTCTGTGCTTTTGCACCAGTAATAAAACATAATAGCGCAGCGATTGAGAGTAACTTTCTTTTCATTAATAATAAATTATATACAAAACGAAAATAGGTTAAAATTTTCTAAAATACAAGAGAAAAATAGTTATCCATTTATTAAATAACCCAACATATATCGACAATACACTTCAAACTGATCTCCAGATTCTTCGACATGTGGAATTAATCCTTTTGCTAAGTCAAAATCTGGAAATTTGTATGACGGTATAGCCTTTGTTCATGGAGTGTTACTAAGATATCCGAACCTTATTTCGAAAGACTTGACCTCACTATATAATTTAGAAATTAGTTCAAATTCTAATATTAGACTTTAAAATTATAATACCATTCGTATTAAACTTTCAATTCTAAAAAAATTATCCCTTCGTCTCATTTTCTTCTATAATCTTCTTTTCAAGAGGATTTAACGTCCCAAATAAATCCTTATATACCTCATCTTTACTATCTTCTTCCCCTAAAAGAAATCCCCAAGGTTTAAGTTCTTTGATCCGGTCCATCACAATCTTAACGATAGCCAAAATTGGAATGGCCAGAAACATCCCCGAAATTCCCCAGATCATTTCACCAATAATAATGGAAAGCATCGCAAATAAGGAGTTCACTTTCACTTTAGAACCTACAATCTTTGGAACAATAAAGTTACTATCGATTAAATGCACAATGATCAACGCAAGCATAACCAAAACCACATGCGTGAATGAAGAGGTTGCAAAAGTCAGAATGGCAATAATAAGCATGGAAGAAAAAATACCGACATAAGGTAATACATTGAAAACTCCAGTTATCAAAGCGAGAAGTAAACTATATTTCACGCCAATAATCGAAAGGGTTATAAAAACCAACAAAGAAACCAAACTCATTTGAATCAGCAATCCAATAAGATACTTTTTGACCACATACTGAACCTGTTTAACGACATCTAGAACGATAGGTCTGTCCTCCACGCGATTCACAAATAAAAGGAACTTAACAATGTGTCCTCTGTATATAAGTAAGAAAAATGTGTAAAGAAAGGTAAAGACAAATAAAATAAATAGCGACGAAAGGGAAACCAATGCTGTCCCTAGGAATAAAGTACCCGAATCTACAGACTTCGATGCTGTTTTATTGATAAAATCAATCTGATCTTTGTGTTGAATTCCAAATTGATGGCTTACCCAAGTCTGTAAATTACCAACACCATCCATTATTTGTTGTTTAAAAGCTGGAAAATCTTCCTTAAGAAGTGTAAGTTGGGAGGCTAAAAGAAAAAGTCCGTACCCTAAAACGCCGAAAAACAGGATTACGCTTAATATCCCCGCCAACGTCCTCGGGAACCTAAGCCTCCGCTCCAAAAAATTGCTTAACGGAATCAACAGTAGAGAGAATAACAAGCCCAAAATCATAGGGATGAGTATAGTATCTCCAATCTTTGCCAAGTATCCCAATAAAAGTATACTGATGAGTATACAGGCCAACTTGACATAAAAGGGTAAAGGAAGAAATCTTTTCATGCAGCAATCTTTTGAATAAAAATAACAATTTCAGACGACTTAAGTTTAATCCAATAAAAAAGTCCCCACAAATGCAGGGACTCTTTCCTCATAATAAGTTTAAGTACTTATATTTCTTATAGTCCGAAGCCAATACCCACAGACCAAATACGATTTTTAGCCATATCACCTGACCCTGGAGCTAAGTTGGTTAAACCCAAACCATAACCAGCATTGATTTGAAAACCATTAGTCAATTGGTAACCAGCTAAGAAATTGATACCAAAATCGGTACGTTTAAGATCATCATTTTCATTGCTACCAAAATTTAGATCACGTTCAATTTTCACATTTCCCTCGCCTAACTCTCCTTTACGTTTACCACTTAATCCGAATCCAACATAAGGTCCTGCACCAATAAAAAAGTTACCAGAATCTCCTGTAGGTAATTTAGCCACTAGGTTTACTGGAATATCAAGTGACATTACACTCTCTTTAATTTCAGAAGCTGAACCTGGAGTCCACTTTCCACCTTTATTTTGCAAAGACAATCCCGGCTGAATAGAAAAATAGGGCGAAACGGGAGCGTCCAAATAGCCCGTTACAAAAAATCCTGTATTTGATTGTGTACTTTCATTACTTAAAGAATATTTAGGAATATTTACCCCCGCACGTAGTCCATATCCCAATCCACCTTGTGCAAAGGCTCCTAATGAACCAAATAAAATTGCTGCAGATAATAATAGTTTTTTCATGTTTCCTAATTTAATTTACTTTCTTCTTTTATCATTTAATCTCATAATTTCCTGTACGAGATTTATTACATTACCATTTGCAATATCTATTCCAAAATCCATAAATCATTAATTACCAAATTAAAACACGATAAAAAACTCACATTAGACCATTTGGCATTGTCCAATAAAAGATACAGTGAATGGAGTCCATTTCCACTTGACAGCTCGATGAGGTACAATTCAATTTTTTATTCCTATGAATAACATAGTTTATTAAAACGTCTTTGTCATGCTATGCTTAAACCCGTCCGGTATGTTCCTGCGGACCATTGCTCAAAGGATCACACAGCAAAATACCAGCTTGGTTTTCAGACCAATGCTTAAAAACATAAAAGTTTTATCATAAAGATTTTTTAATTCCAATTATAAGTTTTATTTTTGCAGACCTTCAAAAGGAAAAAAAATAGGGTCGGATGGCCGAGTGGCTAGGCTGAGGTCTGCAAAACCTCCTACAGCGGTTCGAATCCGCTTCCGACCTCGTTTTATTTTAAACAATAAAAATATTATCAAAATGGGAGTTACACGTTTAAAAAGAAAAGATAGAAGAAATAAAACTGTTTCACGTGTTGAAGTTCAGTTTTTGAAATTAGGAACTAACGTAGAGTTAGGTTCTAGATCAAAAATGAAAGCTAGCAACCAAATCGTTAAAAACGATGCTATCTTAAATCAATTAGCTTCAGAAGCTAAATAGTAAGAAGAATTTAATAGCCTTTAAAGTACTACTTTAAAGGCTTTTTAATAGGTCCACCATTTGGTGGACTTTTTCTTTTGAGCTCATCCACTGTGCCTCATCCATCCCATTGACCTGACTCTGGTTAAACCTCATCTTCGAAACATGCAGCTCTTTCGCTGAGCTATGTATTGCAACTGCCCCAGTTTGCTCTAAAATGTGAACTATATTAGCTGCATCTACACCTGCACCAGGCATAATCACAACACGGCCATTTGCTTGTTGAACTAACTGCTTGAGTAATGGAGCTCCAGCTAAAACAGAATTTTGCAGACCAGATGTCAAAATACGATCTATCCCCAGTTCGATGACATCTTCCAATGCCTGAAAAGGATCTTCCACGCGATCAAAAGCACGATGAAAGGTAACATGCATGGGACGCGCAGTTTCCACTAATCGCAAAGTATTCACTTTATCCACCGTACCATCTGCGTTCAGAATACCTATTACAACACCATCTATCCCCAATTCCTTGCACAACTGAATATCTGCTATCATTTCTAAAATCTCGGTCTCTGTATAAAGAAAATCACCTCCACGCGGCCGGATAAGCACATGGACACCAATATTCACCAATTCCCGCACTAACTGTAACTGACCAAACGAAGGTGTGGTCCCTCCATTTTCCAAATTTTGACAAAACTCTATCCGGGTCGCTCCCCCTTGTTCGGCTTCAATTGCTGATGCTACGGAATTTGAACATATCTCTAATTGGTAATTTCCGATCGCCTTTTCCATCATTATATTATATTTTAAGCTATTTTTCGTTTACGCGAATAACGTAAAAAAAAAGCAAATAACCTACTCCCCTCCCGGTGGTCAACATAGCACAAGAATTAGAAAAAACTAAAGGCAAAAAGATACTTTACCTGCGTAAGAAATTTTGCTTCTAGACAAAGATCTACAGCTTTAGCTTATAATGTGGTACATCTACTTTTTTCCACTTCCAATCTGGTCCTTTCGAAGTGCTCGTCCGATCTGACAGCTCCCTTGAAGAAGGTGGATCTAAGAAACGCTCCCGTTTGATATAAGTTGGCAATTGGAAGCCAGGCGATGTATTTAGCGTTTCAAAACATTCCCGCGCGAATTTCATAATGTCATTCCGATTTTCTGCATTGCTTTCAATTCGACTTCCTATATAAGATGCCGAACCATACAATTGCTCATAAATAGCTGAATCTTCAAAAGGTTTGAATTTCAGACGCATCATTATTTGCACCAATAAAGCATATAGATCGTTGTCCGTTGGCGTCAGAATCAACTTATCCAACACCTTTGGTATCAACTCCCACATCATCAATTCAACCCCTAAATCTTTCGTGTTCTCACCAATGAAATCGAGTGTAGACCACATCTGGTCCACATATCGTACAACAGAATCTCTATTTCCATGCAAAGCAACCAACTGTCTATTGCTCCAATATTCCAGCGGTATGTCCCCTCGATAAAAGACTCCAAATATATGTTGACCTTTCAACCTGCCCAAGGAACCACAATTTTGCATCTCAAACTCAGGGGCAAGCATACAGTAACTAAACATATCACGCGTATTTAGCGTTTTAAATGTCTGTACCGAAAGAGGATTCCATAAAGCAGGATAACGTTCCCTATCCAAACTATCTTCTCCTGACACCAGTCTATGCACGTAATAGTCTTTCAGTAATATACGCAAGATTGCTTCACGGCCAACAAGGGGATAATTTCTAGATTTAATCTTCCCCATTCTTCCGAGATACCTCGGCAACTGATCGTTTATAAATTTTGTAGAATCTTTGAGCTTATATTGGCCATGACACATGGGTAAGCCGCACACCAGCAGCAGTGCTAAAAAAAGGACATGGGGCCTGCTCTTGTTAAAGAACTCAACAAAACTAGATGCTAACATAATTAAACATTTACACTGTATTAACTGTAATACAGGATATTAAATATACCTAAAATTAAATAGTATTAATTAAATTAGACTTCAAAAAAATATACCATTTGAAACCGAACCAAAAACCGAAAAAACTCAGTTCCATTTTAGGTTCGACCTCTTCTTTTATATTCAAAAGTCATAACCGAATTTTAGACATGTAAAACATTCGGCTGAACTATTTGTATATACCTTACATGCTTTTATTTAAATAACTAAAAACCAAGCGCATACATTTTTAAGTAAAATATCATGGCAATTATATCAAAAAACATGGAGACCCAAGAAAAGATCATCAGTACTTTTGAAGAGCTCCAAAAAGCTATATATGACCTGAAACATCAAATTGTTGAATTTGAATTGCTTTTTAATCAGGCTTGCAACAGACATATTGACTCCAATTTCCAAAAGGAATGGTTGCTGGACCGAATATCTTCACGTCATGATATGATTACACTTCGACATGATGCCATGCTGCTTATTCGGGATACCGTGTCTGCGTTCCGGGATTTCGACGGTTATTTTCTAGACCTCAAACAGCTACTCCAATCGATCGAGTTACTCATGCTCAACCATGCCGATGAGGAAGAGTATGAAATTGCAGCTATTATCAAAAAATGGTATGAAAAATTTGCCCAAGCGATTGATTTCGTTGGTGACTTAACCTATTAAGTCGCCGTTTTATTATACTTTTGCAGCATTGTAAAATATTGAGAAATGCGCAAACCACCAGCTATCGTTGACTTACACACCGACACCTTTCTTGACGATTGGGAAGATTATTCGCCAGAGGAGCTCTTACAAGAGTCCATTGATTTTATGCGATCTAATCTAGATGCAGCTATTTATTGGGAAATGAACGAAATAAAGTTTATTCATGGCAAGGGAAAAGGAATGTTAAAAAAAATGGTTTTTGAAGAGCTGCAAGAGTACAAGGCTCACGGCTCCATTGAACGCTATTACACCTCCTATCAGAATGAAGATATTGTAGTCGTTATCATAGGGATTTAAAAAGGCTACCTTTTCAGATAGCCTTTGTATCATGTTATGCTATTTAATAGCTGGAGTAATAATCACTTTTCGGAATTCCACGGGACCATGATCCCCTTGGAAATAAATTGGTCCCGGCTCTGCTTCTTTACTATCCAAAGCACCGCCCGTTATACCAGGGATTTCTTGGTTACTGATAACAGTCTTTCCGTTTGCCACAACCGTCACTAGACGTCCTACCAATGTAATATCATAGGTTTGCCATTCCCCGGCTCCTTTATTGACCATTTCATTTGCAGCTAAGAAACCATATACCCCTGCGAAAAGCACAGCATTGGGATGTGCATCCTTGGGACTATCTTCTATCTGAACCTCATAACGACCTCTTAAGTAGACACCGCTATTACTTCCTGCTGGAATTTTAAATTCAACATGTAATTTAAAATCTTCAAATTTTTGCTCAGAGACTAAATTAGAACCAGATTGCGGGCTAGTCAAAATTCCGTTTTTCACCACCCACTGATTCGTTTTACCAGTAGCTTTCCATCCAGACAGATCCTTACCATTGAACAGCTGAATAGGCTTACCCCATTTTACCGCAGCTGTTCGCTTCAGCTCCGGAGCACGAACACCTTTAAAGCGATATGTTTTCCCATCAGGCTCTGTTATTGTCCCTTGCAATACACCGTTCACAACCTCGCCCTCAACACTTAGATTCATCTTTCCGTCTTCCCATTGAGGTGGGATAGCAAATCTAAACTTTCCTTTCTCATAAAACACCTGCGAAACTGGCCGAGCACTCCCAGACGTACTCACATAATGACCGACTAAAGTTCTATAGCCCGACAATTTTACCTCCAACCAGGATGGTGCAGGGGTACCATTAATATCAACTTCGATGTCCCATCGACCAATCAGCTCTTTGCCTTCTACGTCTTGTTGATAATGGATGGATTCTCCGATTGAATGTTTAGCAAAGGTTACTTGCGGTAATGCACAAGAGGCCAAAATTCCTAAAAGAAATGCCGCTTTTCTGTTCATATTATTTATGTTTATATTCTAATTGACAATAAATTTCAAGCAATTTAACTGTTTAACAGCGGGTTTACAAGGATATAATGTTAAAAAATGCGAAGAATGCATCCGGTCGTAGGTTCGCCTTTTTGTCCTGAAACGAAAAAAGCCCTAACTTTCGTTAGAGCTTTTCTAGTCGGGGTGGCAGGATTCGAACCTACGACCTCCACATCCCAAATGTGGCGCGATACCGGGCTACGCTACACCCCGAAAAGGTATCACCTTTGTTTTGTGTGGCACAAAAGTACACTAAAAATATGTTTTTTTCAAAAATATTCTTCACAAAGCACCTAATAGACTGACTTATTGCAAAATAATTTAAAAATAAGATTAAAAATCAGATCATTTTACAAAGCAAAAAATTGAAAAATCCCTTTTTATTACACCTAGTGAGGCCTTGAAACAAATTCGACTCATCTCCATATAGCCCCCAGCACAACCCTGAGCCGCCTACGAATCGAACTTCCTAGTATCTTAAGGGTCGTAGGCGCACCCTGCCCTGAAACAAAAAAGCCCTAACTTTCGTTAGAGCTTTTTTAGTCGGGGTGGCAGGATTCGAACCTACGACCTCCACATCCCAAATGTGGCGCGATACCGGGCTACGCTACACCCCGAAAAGGTATCACCTTTGTTTTGTGTGGCACAAATATACGCTTCTTACAAATTATTTGCAAATGAAAAACGCAAAATAAAACTAACAAGTTGTTACATTGCGACATACTCTTTGCCCGGACCACATATAGCTCTCCTTTATACAATCAAACCCAATGCTATTCCCAATAGCTGTTACTTCGATAAAACGCTCAGCTGTCAATCATAATCTTTTTGAGCTCTCAACTGTAGCATGTTCGGATATGAACATGAAGTGTTCGAATCCAAACACTTAGACCACTAAAAGAAAGCGCGCAATATACTGATTAAAAACACTTTATCCCTTTGGCAGTTTTTTTGGAATTGATCCATTAAACATTTTTTCAAAAATAGAAATCAGACTATCCTTCAACGGGATTGATTACCATAAAGTCAAAATGAACACTTATAACGAAAAGTATGATAAAGAACTATTTCCAAATCGCATGGAGAAACCTTATTAAGAGCAAGGTTTTTTCCTTTATCAATATCCTTGGCTTAACAATAGGCATCACCGTCTGTGCAATGATATTCCTGTTTATCGCCAATCAGTTTAGCTTTGATAAGTTTCACAGCCAAGGTGACCGTATCTATCGGGTCATGCGTGGCTTTGACAACAGCAAGGACCGTGCTCCTTATTTATCTGCACCCTATGCCACTGCCTTATTAACCGATTATCCCGATGATATCAAAAAAGCTGTACGGGTAATGCCTGCCAATGGGTTATTCTCTTTTGGCAATATTGCATTTAATGAAAAGAAACTCTTTATTGCAGATGACGATTTCTTTGAACTATTTAGTTTTCCGCTGATCAAGGGAAATCCAAAAACTGTTTTAAAAAATCCAACAAGTGTTGTATTAACGGAAAAAACTGCGAAAAAATATTTTGGAAATGAGAATCCCATCGGTAAAATACTACAGCTTGATAAAACGAAACAATTAACCGTTACCGGGATTGCAAAAGATCTTCCGGTCAATTCGCATCTGGAATTTGATCTTATCATTCCATTATCCAATTATATCAATACCGAACCGTTCAAAGCTTGGCAAAACAACAATTTATTCACTTACATCTTACTTGACGAACATAAAGATGTTAGGCAACTGGAAAAGCAATTTCCCGATTTCATGAATAGGCATATGAAAGCAGTTTCTACCAATATGGGCATCCATTTTGATCTTGCCCTTACACCGCTAAAAGATGTCTATCTTGAATCCCATAGCGCATTTGACAGTGCAAAACATGGAGATAAAAAGGTTATATACATTTTTATCTCCATCGCCATTCTTATATTGATTATCGCCTGCATCAATTTCATGAATCTCTCGACAATACGTGCAGTTGACCGATCGAAAGAAGTTGGTTTAAGAAAGGTACTTGGAGCACAACGTCTTCAATTAATGGGGCAGTTTATCGGAGAATCCATTTTATTAACCACCATATCCTGCATACTCGCCATGTGTCTACTGCAACTACTCATGCCTGTATACAATCAACTATTGGGATACACCCTAACAGTCCCATGGAACTCATGGCCGATCTATATTTTTTTGATTGCAGCTATCTTTACAGTAGGCTTATTAGCTGGAAGTTACCCAGCGTTATACCTTTCAACCTTCTCCCCTATTCAGGCACTAAAAGGTAAATTGCGCTTAGGCAAGGGCGGCGCACTGTTCCGACATACACTGGTTGTGTTCCAATTCAGCATATCTATTTTACTTATCATCGGCACACTGATTATCTCCAAGCAGATGAAATATGTAAAAGAACTAGGGCTTGGCTATGACGACCAACAGACTGTGGTCATCCCAATAGACAATGAAGAACTATACAACAACCTTCGTACATTCAAAAACGAATTATCCGCGAGCAGCGACATCGCATCGGTCTCCTTTATGTCCGGTGAACCAGGAGGCTTCTTCGATAGCCATACGTTTGAAGTGGAGAGGAAAAATGGGGAGAAGTGGAAATCAAGGACGGAATTCACCGATTTTGACTATGTAAGCACATTGAACCTCAAAATAATTGCAGGCCGAAACTTTTCAGCGCAATACCCAACAGACTCCACTAGCGCTGTATTAGTTAACCGTACTGCAACATCGATGCTCGGATTTACCCCCCAACAGGCCATTGGAAAATGGATAAAAAATACGATCCGTGATCAATCCCCCAGAAAAATCATTGGTGTAATAGATGATTTTAACTTCCTATCTCTAAAAGAAAACATGGATGCATTAGTTATTGCCCCTTCTGATGATCTAAGGGTAGCCCTCATTCGCTTAAACACAAAAGATTTCCCTGCAGCGCTAAAAACTATTAAGACTGCATTTGGGAAAGTAGCTCCTTTATACCCTTTTGAATACAGCTTTTTGGACCAGAAATTCGACACGCTATACAAAACCGATCTGAGGCAACAACGTATACTCAGTCTTTTTTCTGGATTAGCTATATTTATCGCTTGCCTGGGCCTATATGGTTTAGCCTCATTTACGGCCGCCAAACGAAACAAAGAGATCGGAATCCGAAAAGTGCTTGGCGCTTCGGTATCGGGTGTTGCTACTTTATTGTCCAGAGATTTTATAAAACCCGTATTAGTTGCCTTGATAATTGCCTCGCCGATTGCCTGGCTAGTCATGAACAAATGGTTGGAAGACTTTGCCTACCGCATCCAAATCCAATGGTGGATGTTTGTGCTAGCTGGACTGGTAACAATAGGTATCGCACTGATTACAGTAAGCTGGCAGGCCATTCGAGCAGCTGTAGCTAATCCGGTAAAAAGCTTGCGGGACGAATAAAAGGAGGAAACAAAAAAAGCTCTAACTTTCGTTAGAGCTTTTAAGTCGGGGTGGCAGGATTCGAACCTACGACCTCCACATCCCAAATGTGGCGCGATACCGGGCTACGCTACACCCCGAAAAGGTATCACCTTTGTTTTGTGTGGCACAAATATCGAATCATTTTTTGACTTTGTCAACACCCCACAGAAAATTAATCACTAAATAGCTGATTGATTGCACAATATTTTTACAAAAAGCACATATTCTATTGAATTTAGCAATCAAAAACCCACTCCATATAGCCTACAAAGGAATATTCAAAATATCTTTAGATTATCCATTTCATTTTCATATCTTTGCATCCGATTTGAATATCAGTCAATAGTTTTTTAAAAAAGTATTTTTATATTCAGAAAATAAGTCGTAATATTGCATTCCGATTTTTACAGGATATAAATCGTTAATAATTACTCGAAATCATGGATTTAGTAAAATTTGTAGAAGAACAAGCGGTAGTAAAGAATGAAATTCCCGCTTTCAAAGCTGGAGATACCGTCAGCGTTCATTATAAAATTCGCGAAGGAAATAAAGAGCGTGTACAGGTGTACCAAGGTGTAGTAATTCAATTAAACAGCGAAGGTGCTAACGCTACTTTTACCGTTCGTAAAATCTCAAACGGTGTAGGTGTTGAACGTATTTTCCCTGTAAACTCACCAAACATTGAAAAAATTGTAGTAAACAGCTACGGTAAAGTTCGTCGCGCGAAATTATTCTATTTACGCGGCCTTACTGGTAAAGCTGCTCGTATTAAATCGAAAAGAATCTAATTACGACTACCACGGCATAAAAAAAGGCTTTGAACTCATTCAAAGCCTTTTTTTATGCGCTATCGCCCGCGCCTTTCAAAACGCAGGTAATATCACGAAACTCCTTCTGTAATAAATTTAGGACAATTAAATAATGTCCATCAAAACCCCACCCCTCTTTTGCCGCGCTAAAACATTTTACTTACTTTTAGCACCGTATCTGAAAGGTAGAATCGTAGATGATTACAATAATTTAAAAACAACCTAATATTGTTCCATCCTAACTTTGCTACCGTTAAAAATCAAACTGCATCTTGATGAGAATTATAGCTTTTATCTTCATTTTTATAATCTACCCGACCTTTACTTTTGCACAACGAAATGTGAATGAATTTCATCAATTACAATCTCGTCCCCAAACTTATTATGTATATCCAGTAACAGATCCAATAACCATTGATGGAAAGGACAATGAGGCTTCCTGGTCAAAAGCGATATGGACAGATTCTTTTAAGGATATTGAGGGATCAAACAAGCCTGCCCCTACTTTTAAGACACAAGTCAAGATGCTCTGGGATAAGGAAAATCTTTACCTTTTTGCTAAGCTTCAAGAACCTCATATCAAAGGATATTTAAGACAAAAAGATACAATCATCTATCATGACAATGATTTTGAGATCTTTCTCAAGCCAAATCTATTATCTCCGGAATATATAGAGATTGAAATAAACGCATTAAATACCGTAATGGATCTTTTGATGACTAAACCTTATCGCTTTGGTGGCAGGGCTAATCTAAATTGGGACACAAAAGATATGGAAAGCGCAGTCTATCATGCCGGGTCCATCAACAATCCTCAAGACAAGGATGAATTTTGGACTGTGGAAATGAAAATACCTGTAAAAAGTCTAAAATACTTTGGCGAAGGAAATCAGATTAAAGCAAATGAAACCTGGAAGATAAACTTCTCACGCGTTCAGTGGCATTATGACAACACCGAAACAACCTACAGCAAGAGAAAAGACAATATGGGTAAGACGCTCGCTGAAGAGAACTGGGTATGGTCTCCAATCGGCCTCGTTAATATGCATTACCCTGAACGATGGGGGCATATAAAATTTGTTGACGACACAAACCATCAACCTATCGACGAGCAATTCCTCGCGCTCGAAAAAGTTACCTGGAATATCTTTTACCTGCAACAGATCTATAGAAAGGATAAAAAACGCTATGCAACGTCAATTCAGGAGTTAAGCAAATTATATCCTGAAATTATAAATGAGCACAAAAATTATGAGATTGTATTTTCAAACAGTAATAATTTCTATCGTATTGAAATCAAGTCAAAAGCACAACCTACATTAAAGACAACAATAGATAGCCAAGGTAATATCTATTTTTAATTTAATTAATCGAGCGATCTTCAATTCTGATTTTGAATAAAAATTGCTATCTTTGTATCCCGTACATAGAGCAACTATTATTGGTCATTTTGACCACATAAAATTGAAAATCCTTTAATTGTTATGACTAAATATATTTTTGTTACGGGCGGCGTTACTTCGTCGTTGGGGAAAGGTATTATTGCTGCCTCCCTTGCTAAACTTCTCCAAGCGCGTGGCTACAAAGTTACCATTCAAAAATTCGACCCTTACATTAACATCGATCCAGGAACATTAAATCCATATGAACATGGAGAATGTTATGTTACAGAAGATGGTGCTGAAACGGACCTTGACTTAGGTCATTACGAGCGCTTCCTGAATGTCCCTACCTCACAAGCAAATAACGTCACGACAGGCCGCATCTATCAACACGTTATCCAACAAGAACGTGAAGGTGCATATTTAGGAAAAACCGTTCAAGTGATTCCCCATATCACAGATGAGATAAAACGCAGAATGCAACTGTTGGGTGAGTCCGGCAAATATGACATTATCATCACTGAATTGGGCGGAACTGTAGGCGATATTGAGTCCTTACCATTTGTGGAGGCCGTAAGACAACTTCGCTGGGAATTAGGAGCCAACAATTCACTGGTTATCCATTTGACTTTAGTCCCTTATCTGGCAGCCGCTGGTGAGCTTAAAACTAAACCTACGCAACATTCCGTAAAAACGTTATTGGAATATGGTGTACAACCTGATATTCTAGTATGTCGTACTGAACATAAATTATCGCAAGAAATCCGCAAAAAATTAGCGCAATTCTGTAATGTCAACATCAACGCTGTCGTAGAATCTATCGATGCGTCGACGATTTATGATGTGCCATTATTGATGTTGAAGGAAAATCTTGATAAAACTGCATTAACCAAGTTAAAACTTTCCAACAAAAATGAGCCTGATCTAGAAAACTGGAAAAACTTTTTAGGCAAGCTCAAAAACCCGACAAGTGAAGTGAGTATTGCTTTGGTTGGAAAATATGTTGAGCTTCCAGATGCTTACAAGTCCATTATCGAAGGTTTTATCCATGCAGGCGCAACAAACGAATGTAAAGTAAAAGTGAGCTATATTGCTGCTGAAAGTGTTACTAAAGAAAATGTTGCTGAAAAGCTAAAAGGTATGGATGGTGTTTTGGTTGCTCCAGGCTTCGGTGAACGCGGTTTGGATGGTAAGCTAAATGCTATTCAGTATGTTCGTGAAAATAATATTCCGTTCTTTGGTATCTGCTTAGGGATGCAATGTTCGGTTATCGAATTCGGAAGAAACGTATTGGGATTAAAAGATGCCAACAGTTTTGAAATGGATGCCAACACCAGCAATCCGGTCATCAATTTGATGGAAGAGCAAAAAAATATCACCAACATGGGTGGTACAATGCGTTTAGGTGCTTACGATTGTGAAATTAAAAAAGGAACCAAGGCCTTTGCCATCTATGGTAAAACAAAAATTTCTGAAAGACACCGTCACCGTTATGAATTTAACAATGACTATTTAAAACAATATGAAGCAGCTGGAATGATTGCTTCAGGATTCAATCCGGAGACTGGATTAGTTGAAATTGTCGAATTGAAAAACCATCCATTTTTCGTTGCCGGACAATTTCATCCAGAATTAAAGTCAACTGTTGCAAATCCTCACCCACTTTTTGTTAGCTTTGTAGCCGCTGCTTTGGCCAACAAAAAATCAAAGTAGTAATAGAAGGATACAATTAATTAAGTTTAATTATTAAAAATGGATAGAAATACCCTAATTGGTTTGGTCCTGATGTTTGCTATCATCACTGGTTCATTTTACCTGATGAAGCCTTCAGAATCAGAAATCAAACAAGAACAAGCGAGACAAGAGGCTAAAGCGCGTACAGAAAAAGGACTGCCTGCCGAAAGTGACTCTACCGCTAAAGCCAAAGCAGTACAAACAGCAGTGATTGCTGATTCGGCAGAATTGAAAAAGCCTTTTGGCGCGACAAAATTTGGAACGGAGAAAGTCATTACGATTGAAAACGAGAAAATCATTGCCAAAATCAGTACAAAAGGTGGTAAGGTTAAATCCGTAGAACTAAAAGGCGAAAAGAATTTCAATGGAAAACCTTTGATGCTTTTTGATGGTGAGGACAATAAGTTTGGTTTTCAATTTAACGCAGCTGGTCAAAATGTATCAACAAATGATTTATACTTCAATACAGAATCTTCGGATATCCAAGTTTCTGGTGAAGGTAAACAATCTGTAAAATTCCGACTAAATTACAGTGCCGAACAGTATATTGAATATGTGTACTCGATTGCTGGTAAAGGCTATAATGTTGGCCTGGACATTAACACAAAAGGGATACAGAATTTAATTCCGCAGAGTCAAAAAACGTTGACCCTGAACTGGAACACCACGTTGAGACAAAAAGAGCAAAACATAGAATCTGAAAGACAGAAATCTACACTATATTATAAAGAAGATAATAAAGTAGATCACCTTTCCGAATCAAAAGATGCGGACGAGCCATTGGAGAAAAAAGTACAATGGATTGCTTTCAAGCAGCATTACTTCTCTAGTATCCTCAACGCTAAAGATGGCTTTGTCAATGCAAAAGTGGATGTAAAACATGCGTCAGAAACCGACATCGTCAAATTCTATAATACAAACGCAGAATTAGCATTTGATAATCATAAGGACAACAACTATTCCTTAAACTTCTTCTTTGGTCCAAATCAATACAATGTATTGAAGGCTGAAGGAAATGATTATCAGTCAATTATCAACATGGGCTGGGGCCCTATGCGTTGGATCAACCAATGGATTACTGTACCTGTATTTAACTTCCTGGATGGTTTCCATATGAGCTACGGTATCGTTATCCTTTTATTGACATTGATGTTGAAGTTAATTCTTTCCCCAATGACCTACAAGTCTTATGTCTCTATGGCCAAAATGCGTGTATTAAAACCGCAGCTGGATGAGATCAAAGCAAAAGTGGGTGAAGACAATCAAATGTTGATGCAGCAGGAGCAAATGAAATTGTACAAACAGGTTGGTGTGAATCCACTTGGTGGATGTCTTCCCCTTGTCTTACAAATGCCATTTACAATTGCTTTCTTCTACTTCTTTCCAAATTTATTTGAATTGAGAGGACAAAGCTTCTTGTTTATGAAGGATATGTCAACCTATGATACGCTGTTTACATTTGCACCTATTTTTGGATCATTTAACCACATCTCTTTGATGTGTATCTTGATGACATTGACAACATTGTTAACGACTTGGTATAACAACGCTACATCTGGTGCTACAGGACAAATGAAATATATGGGCTATATCATGCCTTTGATTTTCTTCTTTGTTTTGAATAGCTTCCCAGCAGGTTTGAACTACTACTATTTCTTAAGTGCGTTATTTACGTTCTTGACTCAGTTGGTAATTCGCACCATGGTTAATGATGAGAAAATCTTAGCTAAATTGGAGGAAAATAAAAAGAATCCAAAAGCAGATAAAAAATCAAGCTTCCAAACGAAAATGGAAGAAATGATGCGTGCACAACAACAAGCACAACAAAATAAAAACAAATCGTAAGATTTATCATACTGATAAAGAAGGCTTCCAAATTGGAAGCCTTTTTTGTTTGTGAACTTTTGTAGCACTTCGTCAAACCAAACGTTAAAAAGGGTGTTAATAGGTTAAAATTTAGAATATGAACTTTAAAAACATCGCCATATTGGCCATCTTAATTGTTAGTCTTGGAAGTTGCTCTGTGATCAAGAAGAACGCGAATGAGCAAAACTCAGACAGTAGCATTTCATCAGTAATTGGGAAAAAATGGCAATTGATTGAAATCAATGGACAGCCTGTAGCGGACCAGATCAACGGCAAAATACCTTACCTCCAGCTGGACGAAAAAAGTTACAGTGCAAGTGGAGGATGTAATGGCATCGGTGGAGAATTGACATTGTCAAAAAATGGAAAGGTTAAATTTGCTCAAGGCATGTCTACGATGATGGCCTGTCCGGATATGTCTATTGAACAAGCTTTATCCAAAAATCTGATTGCTGCAGATAATTATACGATTAAGGATGGCATTCTTAGCCTGAACAAAGCGAAAATGGCTCCTCTGGCAAAATTCAAGTTGATTCAGGACAATAAGCAACAACTTAGTGGAACTTGGGAACTTGATTATATATCTGGCCCACGGATCGCTTTCGATGGCCTGTATCCCAATCGTAAACCAACAATGATATTTGATGCTGCCAGTGGTAAAGTAAACGGAAATAGTAGCTGCAATAACTACAATACGACTTTTAAAACCAATGGAAATACCATTAATTTTGGCCCGATTATGTCAACGAAAATGGCCTGCGAAGGTAATGGTGAAGCAACCTTCTTTTCGACATTGGAAAAGGTAAACACCTATAGTGTAAGCGAGAATACGTTGACATTTATCATGGGAGATATTGCTATTATGCGATTTAAACGGAAATAGAAAATTCATTTTTTGCTCCAACTGAGCTAAAAAGGGCATTGTTTAAAAAACAACGCCCTTTTTATGTATTAAGCGATATTTGGCGACAGGAAGTCAAAAACCAGCCATATCCCTCCTAAACAAAGGCACTAAATCCAGTTATACTTCTGCCAACAATGAGTGAATTGATTTCTTTTGTCCCCTCATAGGAATAAATTGCTTCGGCATCGGCCAAAAACCGTGCGACATTATATTCTAACAGAATACCATTTCCGCCCATGACCTCCCGAGCCTTGGAAACAATATCTCTCGTACGTAAAGAACAGAAGACTTTGGCCAGCGAGGCATGTTCATCTTTTAGTTCACCCTTATCCTGTAATTCAGATAACCTGAAGACAAGCGTTTGCATAGCCGTTAAATTGGACAACATTTCAACCAGATGATTTTGAATAAGTTGAAAAGAAGCGATTGGTTTACCAAATTGCTTCCTTTTACGCGTATAATCCAAGGCATTTTCATAGGCACCCCGTGCACATCCTACGGCCATCCAAGCGACACCTGCTCGCGTCATCTGAAGAACCTTTCCTGTATCTTTAAAGGAATCTGCATTTTGCAGGCGATCACTTTCCGGAACGATACAATTCGCTAAAGTAATAAGACCATTCTGTACAATGCGCAAAGCCATCTTATCTTTAATTTTCTCAACTGAAAAGCCCGGGTTATCTTTTCGTACGATAAAACCTTTAACTTCGCCATCATCAAGATCCCTAGCCCAAACAATGGTGATATCAGAAAAGGTGGAGTTCCCGATCCATTTTTTCTGACCATTTAAGACCCAACCTTCGGCTGTCTTCCTACAGGTCGTTGTCAATCCGCCTGCTGCTCCCGACCCTACTTCGGGCTCTGTTAAACCAAAAGCACCAATCACTTGCATCTGCTGCATTTTGGGCAGCCACTCTTGTTTTTGCTCTTCGGATCCGCAAATATAAATTGATCCCATGGCTAAACCACTCTGTACGCCAAAGAAAGTCGCTACAGAAGCATCTACCCGTGCTATCTCCGCCGCTATGATCCCTTCCATTAATGAACTTCCCCCCATACAGCCATACCCATCGTAGGTATAGCCACAAATATTTAAAGCTGCTAGTTTCGGTACTATTTCAAAAGGGAACTCATCTCTTAACCAATATTTATTGACAATTGGCTTGACCTCAGTTTCCATAAATTCCCTCACCTTCAATTGCAATGCACGATCTGAATCGTTTAATTTGCTATCCATAGCATAGAAATCACCATTAATAGGAGGTAATTCCTTTTTTTCTTTCCCTGCACTCAGCATTTTCATTAACCCATGAAGCTGCTTATCATCCATTTTTGATACGGCATCCATTACTGCTCCCAAATCCACTTTCTTCGATAATTCTTCCAATTTGCCAAAGTCTATTGATTTTGCCAAATCCATTATATTCTTTACTTTATCAAACATAATTGCAATTTCTTTTTAAGTGTTTACTTCTTAAAATAAGAAAAATAATCGAAAATTGTTTGGAAATGACATGATACAAATTGATCAGATGGAATTATCCGGTAAACAAACGAATGAACAACATCTCACCTTATATCGTACGATCTCTTATCAATAAAATATTGGAATCAGGAACGTTTCGAATAAAACACACAACTATATACACCTGAAAAACAATATGTTAAAAATATATCCAAAAAAACATTTTTTTTTGGGTTACCTTTTTTGGTTACGTGTATTAAGAGATGAAAAAGAAAATTATTTCAATTTAAATTAGAAAATTAGAAAATGAAAAACGCATTAAAATTCGGTTTCTTAGGTTTAGCTTTAACTGTAGCTTTCGCATCTTGTAACAATTCAGAGAAAAAAGCTGAAGGTGCTGCAGATTCAGCTTCTGCTTTAGTTGATTCAGCTGCTAACACATTAGATTCAGCTGCTACTAAAGTTGATTCAGCTGCTGCTAAAGTTGATTCAGCTGCTGCTAAAGTTGATTCAGCTGCTACTAAAAAATAATTTAGGACTGAATAGAGCTTTTGGAAGGCCTTTTTCACGAAAGGCCTTTCTTTTTTTCAAAAAAATAAATACAGGGGTTACCTTTTTGCTTTAATGGTATTAACTCCTAAATAACAAGATTTAAAAATATTTTAATTTTAATAAAATGAAAAACGCATTCAAATTCGGTTTCTTAGGTTTAGCTTTAACATTGGCTTTCGCATCATGTGGTGAAACAGCTAAAAAAACTGACGCTGCTACTGATTCAGCTAACGTTGCTTTAGATTCAGCTAACACTCAATTGGATTCAGCAAAAACTGCTGTAGATTCAGCTGCTGCTAAAGTTGATTCAACTAAAGCTGCTCACTAATTCTCTGAAAAAGAATTTACACCGTATAAAAAGCTTCCTTCAACAAGGAGGCTTTTTTTATATCTGTACCAATTAAATTGCTAAGCTCCAAGCATTTTTTTACCTTTGCCAAAAATCATTCAATCTATGGCTTTATCATCTTTAACAGCAGTTACGCCTATTGACGGACGCTATTACAATAATACTAATGAACTTTCAGCATTTTTTTCCGAATTTGCTTTAATAAAATATCGTGTACGCGTAGAAGTCGAATATTTTATTGCATTAAGTGAATCCGGTATTGCTCAATTGCAACAGTTTGACAAAACACTCAATGAAAAATTGCGGGATATCTACAGGAATTTTTCTGAAGAAGATGCCATTTGGATCAAAAACACAGAGAAAGTTACAAACCATGATGTTAAAGCAGTTGAATATTTTCTAAAAGATCAATTTGAAAAATTAGGATTACAGGACTACCTTGAATTCATCCATTTTGGTTTGACTTCACAAGATATCAATAATACAGCGATTCCACTTTCCTGGAAAGAAGCCATTAAAGAAAGCTATACACCGGCAATCGAAGAGTTGCTTCATGAGTTAAAATCATTAGCAACGTCATGGTCAGACATCCCGATGTTGGCACGTACCCATGGACAACCTGCATCTCCAACCCGTTTGGGTAAAGAGTTTTATGTTTTTATCGAACGCATAGAACGTCAATTGCAACTATTACATCAAGTACCGTATTCAGCTAAATTTGGTGGTGCAACTGGTAATTTTAATGCGCATCACGTTGCATATCCAGCGACAAATTGGATCAATTTTGGGAATAATTTTGTAAACAATATCTTGGGGTTAGACCGTTCACAAACGACCACACAGATTGAGCATTACGATAACTTTGCAGCAAGCTGTGATGCCTTAAAACGGATAAACAATATTGTCATCGATTTATGCCGTGACATTTGGACATATATTTCGATGGAATATTTTAAACAAAAAATCACTGCTGGTCAAATCGGTTCTTCGGCTATGCCACATAAAGTCAACCCAATTGACTTTGAAAATGCAGAAGGAAATTTAGGTATTGCAAATGCAATTTTTGAGCACCTTGCAGCTAAGTTACCAGTTTCCCGTCTTCAACGAGATTTAACAGATTCTACGGTATTACGTAATATTGGTGTTCCATTTGCACATACCCTAATTGCTATTAAATCAACTTTGAGAGGGTTACGCAAATTGATCTTAAACGAACAGGCATTGGCCAATGATCTTGAAAATAATTGGGCTGTTGTTGCGGAGGCACTACAAACTATATTAAGAAGGGAAGGCTATCCCAAGCCGTATGAAGCTTTAAAGGACCTAACACGTACCAACACACATGTTACGAAAGAAACGATAGCGACATTTGTTGATAATCTAAATGTATCAGCGGAAGTTAAAGAGGAACTGAAAGCGATCAGTCCTTCTAACTACACAGGTGTCACTTTATAAGCTTTTACTTATAGATGACCTTAACAAAGCTTCATTTGACCTATATTTGCTTGGAATAAAAATAGATACTACATGGCTACGATTAACGTATATACAGAGTCTACACCCAACCCTTCTACAATGAAGTTCTTGGTCAATAAATTGTTGATCAACGGTAGTGTGGATTTTCCAAATAAAGAAGCAGCACAAGATTCACCGTTTGCACTTGAATTATTCAAATTTAATTTTGTAAATGGGGTATTTTTTGCAAGTAACTTCGTGACCATTACCAAAACTGAAGATGCGGAATGGGAAGACATTGAAGCCTTGCTAAAAGACTTTGTAAAAGGTGCTGTAGAGTCTGAACTTGCGGTAAAAACGGTACATCACGATACAGAGGTTAATTTTGAAGGTACTGAAACTGAAGTGAAGATACAACAAGTATTACATGATTATGTAAGACCTGCTGTTGAACAAGATGGTGGAGCAATCCATTATAAATCCTTCAACGAAGGTATTGTGACAGTTGAACTAAAAGGTTCTTGCAGTGGTTGTCCATCGTCGACAATCACATTAAAAGCAGGAATTGAGGGCTTGTTGAAACGCATGGTTCCAGAAGTGACTGAAGTTGTCGCTGAGGCCATGTAATCACAGCTATTCGATACAAGAAAAAAAGGATTCAGTAATTAATTTTGCTGAATCCTTTTTTTTATTCACTAGTCTTAAGAAGAAATAATCGCTATCCGCCATCTGCCTTGTATGGCAATTTTTCAACCTAATTGACGACTTCAAAAGAATCTTTAAGCGGAAGATTAACAGAAGAATTACCGATAAATAGTTCAAATTTTCCGGGTTCAACGGTCCAGTTATTATGCTGATCCAAAAGTTCCAGATGGGCAGGTAAGATCGTAAACTGTAAGGTCTTCTTCTCCCCTGGATTAAGTTCAACTTTTTCGAATCCACGCAAATCCATCTCATATGTCGTTACCGAAGACAGTACATCTTTGATATACAGCTGAACAACTTCGGCACCTTTCCTCTTCCCTATGTTTTCAATATCAACCGTAACTGTAAGGGAATCTGCTGGTCTGATCTGTTTTTTAGCGAGTTGTAAATTTGAAAAACTAAAATCTGTGTAGCTTAATCCATATCCAAAAGGGTATAAGAATCCAACAACCCGACTATTGCCCCACCCATTGGGTCCGACCCCGGGTTGCCCCGCCTGTGCAGCGGGCTTGGTCGGAAAATTCATTTCAACCTGTCCGACGGACTTTGGAAATGAAATTGGCAATTTTCCACTAGGACTATACCCACCAAACAGCATTTCGGCAAGAACATTTCCCGACTGATTGCTAAGAAACCAACTCTCCACGATTGCAGGTAGATACTTGTTTTCCCAATTGACAGTAAGTGGACGACCATTGACAAGTACCAGCACAATAGGTTTACCTGTTTCCTTCAATTTCATCAAATAGTCGCGTTGCTTGCCTGGCAAATTTAGATCTGACCTCGATCGACTTTCACCGACTTCCCGTTCCGACTCGCCCATTACGGCTATGATTAGATCAGATTCTTTACCGAGACGTACACCTTCGGCCATCTTTTCCAGCTCCTCTCCTGATAAGTCTGTTGGAATAATCTCACTCTCAGGCCAGTTTTTATCCACGACATCTACCCCTTTGGCATAATCAACCCGAAGTGCCTCTGTTTTTGCATAGTTTATAATCCCATCTTTGATGGTTGTGATCGGATTATTAGAAGATCCATATCGACTTGTCGTATAATTTGTTGCCTCTGCCATTGGTCCCGTAACCAAAATTCGTTTGTATTTATTCACGTCTATTGGAAGTAGATTCTGTTCATTTTTCAACAGAACAATAGACTCCTTATTCATTTGAAGTGATACTTCTTCATCTGCGGGGGTATGCACTTTTTTATCGGCTATAGCTATATCTTCTCTCAATGGATGATCAAACAACCCCAGTTTAAATTTCACGGTCAGGACTTCGCGAACCCGCTGATCCAATATTTTGATATCCAGCCCTCCTTCTTCTATTAGTTCCATTAGCGGCGTTAGATATGTACTCGGTGGATCAAAATTTGTCCGCACATTCAAACCTGCTTCTAATGCTTGTTTAATAGCATCTTTATAGTTTGCAGCAACATGATGTTTGTTGTAAATAAACTCTAGAGCCTCACTGTCGGACACCACATACCCTTCAAAACCATACTCTTTTCGGAGTAAGTCCTGTAAAAAATAGCTACTGGCAGATACAGGCACGCCATCATAATCATTATAACTACTCATGACTCCTAAAGGTTTGGCTTCTTTTATGACCCTTTTAAATGGATAGAGATGAAGCGAATGCATCTCACGAAAGCCAACATGAGGATCCGTACGTGCATTGCCATCTCTTCCCCCTTTGGGTACAGAATAGACTGCATAATGTTTCAATGTGGATGCGACGCCATTCTGTTGAATTCCTAAAACAACTTGTTTCCCCATTTCGGCAATATGAAACGGGTCTTCGCCGTAGGTTTCAACTACTCTTCCCCAGCGTGGATCTCTAGAAACATCAAGAATAGGTGTATAGACATTGGTATAGCCCAGATATTTGGCTTCCCTTCCAATTATATCGCCAGCTTTACGTACCAGTGAAGTATTCCATGTACTTCCAATATTGATTGGTGCCGGCAGGGAAGTAGCCCGATCATGATTGAGTCCATGAATACCCTCATTGGTAAAATCAACGGGAATACCAAGTCGTGTATTTTCCACAAACCATTTTTGAACGTTATTTAAGGCTTGAGCATGGCGGCTGAAGGGATACGAAAATGAAGTTTTTGCCGACTTATTATAAGCCAAGCTATTCAACATTTCGTCGATATTGGCCAAGCCGTGTTTCCAAATCTCTTTGTCCCAAGCGGCAGTGGGCTGCTCATCTTTCAAAACCCGCCCATAACCGTAGAGTGTAACCGTCTGATTGGCCTTTTCTTGAACAGTCATTTGACGCAACAGATCCTCCACGCGACTGGCTATTTTCTGTTTGGAATCTTCATAAATATCCCTTTTCCCATTTTTGTTAAAATCGATCCAATCCTTATGGTAAATGTTGATGTGCTGGGCAGAAGAATGCAAATAAAGGGCTGAGAGCGCTGAAATAATAAGGCAGCTTTTAAGTTGATTAGGCATTATGCTGAAAATTGTTGGTTTTATAAAGTGAAGCAAGGTACAAAAAAAATAAAAACCCGCAGATCAAACACATCGTCGATCTAGAATAAGTCAATATAAATTCATTTTTTAACAAGCATCTAGCTTAAAAATAGTTAACTTTACGACCAATTGTGAAACCAACAAAAAAAATGAGTGCAGATATTAACAAACTAGAACAAATTGCATCACAGGTAAGACGTGATATCGTACGTATGGTACACGCTTGTCAATCAGGACACCCAGGTGGTTCGTTAGGTTGTACAGATTACTTTGTGGCGCTTTATTTCAATGCAATGAAACGCAATCCTTCCTTTGACATGGATGGAAAAGGAGAAGATTTATTCTTCCTGTCAAATGGACACATCTCTCCTGTATTTTACAGTACATTGGCGCATGCGGGATATTTTGAAGTGAGCGAATTAGCAACGTTCAGAAAAATCAATTCCAGACTTCAAGGTCACCCAACAACACACGAAGGCCTTCCGGGTATTCGTATTGCTTCGGGATCATTGGGCCAAGGATTATCTGTTGCAATTGGAGCCGCACAGGCAAAAAAATTGAATAAAGACAATAATCTAGTTTATGTATTAATGGGTGATGGCGAATTGCAGGAGGGCCAAGTTTGGGAAGCTGCAATGTACGCACCACACAACAAAATCGACAATTTAATTGCTACTGTTGACTATAACAAAGCACAAATTGACGGATCTACAGATCAAGTATTATCTCTTGGTGATCTTCGTGCAAAATGGGAAGCATTTGGCTGGGATGTGATGGAAATTGCTAAAGGCAATGACATGAATGCTGTTGTTGCAGGTTTAGCAGAAGCTAAATCACGCACAGGAAAAGGTAAACCGGTTATTATTCTGATGCATACTGAAATGGGTAGCGGTGTTGATTTTATGATGGGTTCTCATAAATGGCATGGTGTTGCTCCAAATGACGAACAATTGGCGTCGGCGTTGAATCAGCTTACAGAAACTTTAGGAGATTACTAGAATGAAAAAATATACTTATACAGAGTCAAAAGATACACGTTCAGGATTTGGTGCGGGCTTACTAGAAGCAGGAAAGCAAGATGAGAATGTAGTTGCATTATGTGCTGATTTAATCGGTTCGTTAAAAATGAACGATTTTATCAAAGAATTTCCAGAACGTTTTTTTCAAATCGGTATTGCGGAAGCTAATATGATGGGAATTGCTGCCGGACTTACGATCGGTGGTAAAATACCATTCACAGGTACATTCGCAAATTTCTCAACAGGACGTGTTTATGATCAGATTCGCCAATCGATTGCATACTCGGACAAAAATGTAAAAATTGCAGCATCGCATGCTGGTCTAACCTTAGGTGAAGATGGTGCAACTCACCAAATCTTAGAAGATATCGGCTTGATGAAAATGTTGCCAGGAATGACAGTGATCAATCCTTGTGATTTCAATCAAACAAAAGCCGCTACGATTGCAGCAGCCAAATATGATGGACCAGTTTATTTGCGTTTTGGCCGTCCTGTAGTTCCTAATTTCACTCCTGCTGATCAAGAATTTGTAATTGGTAAGGCGGTGTTATTAAATGAAGGAACGGATGTTACGATCATTGCTACAGGTCATCTAGTATGGGAAGCTATCCAAGCTGGTGAGAAATTAGCTGAGTTGGGCATCAACGCTGAGATTATCAATATCCATACAATCAAACCTTTGGATGAAGAAGCTATTTTAAAATCTGTTGCTAAAACCAAATGTGTCGTAACGGCGGAAGAGCATAATCGTCTTGGCGGTTTAGGTGATAGCGTTGCTCAGGTATTAACAAGAGAGTTGCCTACTCCACAAGAATACGTTGCTGTAAATGATAGTTTTGGAGAATCAGGTACTCCTGCTCAATTGATGGAAAAATACGGTCTGAATGCAGCGGCTATTGTTGCAGCGGCTCAAAAAGTAATCAAAAGAAAATAACAAAACTACGCAAGTCAATATATGGATGACGCTTTAATTATAGCAAAATTCGCCGAAGAGAGTACGCGAGAAGAAGCTTTCCGTTTATTGTTGAAGAAATATCAACAGAAGATTTATTGGCATGTGCGAAGAATGGTCATCGATCATGATGATGCGGACGATGTTGTACAAGATATCTTTGTGAAAGTATGGAAGAACCTTGGGAACTTCCGCGAAGACTCACAGTTATATACGTGGCTTTATCGTATTGCAACAAATGAATGTATCACCTTCTTAAATAAGAAAAAGCAAAAGCAGAACGTGTCGTTGGATGACGACACGACTGCTTATCTAGCAGAAACGCTTGCTGATGGCAATTATTTTAATGGTGATAGAGCTCAAATGAAATTACAACAGGCTTTGTTGACCTTGCCAGAGAAGCAAAAATTGGTCTTCAATATGAAATATTTTGAAGACATGAAATATGAAGAGATTTCAGAAGTCCTCGGAACAAGTGTTGGAGCGCTTAAAGCGTCTTATCATTTGGCCGTCAAAAAAATAGAGGCATTTTTTAATAACAACGATTAAACCTTTTAGCGAAATTAGGTTCTAACAAATACTATGAAGGAAAATGGCACATATCATGATGGGCTGGAGCCTACAAATCTTCCAGCATCGTTGCGTGAAAATCCATTTGGCTTACCTGAAAATTATTTCAGTGATTTAGAATCAAAAATAATTACGCAAGTCAAATTGGTTGAATGCAAGGAAGAATCCATCTTTGAGGTTCCAGAAGGATATTTTGATAGCCTGTCTGCGGCCATTATGTGCAAAGTAGCGGAAGATAATTTAAAAAATCAAGTTGGTACTGACGGCTTTGAAATTCCTGAAAATTATACTTCCGAACTATCTTCAACTATCCTCAACCGAATTTTAGAAGACAAATTAAAAGAAACGATTGCATCTGATGGCTTTACAATGCCCTCTGACTATGGTCAAGTTCTTGAAAATTCGATCTTCGCTCGTCTAGCTGAGCAGGAATTGAAGAAAACAGTTCCTACAGATGGTTTCTCTGTTCCGGTTGGCTATGAAGAAACAGTTGAATCGACTATTTTTGCTCGTATTGCCGAAGAAAAATTAAAAGAAACAGTTGTTACTGCGGGCTTTGATGTACCTAAATATTATTTTGAGAATCTTTCGGACAGCATTGTTGATCATGTACTAACGCCTGAGAAGGACAATACACCGATCCATCAGATTGGAAGACAAAAAAAATGGTATGCTCGCTATGCTGTTGCAGCATCTTTTGCTGCCATGTTGAGCATAGGTGGATATTGGGGATATCAGTATCAACAGCAAGATGCAGCTCCTGTAGAAGCTGTTGCAGAGGAGCAGTTGAGCCAGCATTTGTCAGAAATTCCTAAGCAGGAAATTATTAATTACCTTGCGGCTTCTGCTTCTGGTGATGATATGATTTATATGTCTCAGTATACTGATGAAGCTAATCTCCCTACCAAGGGATTTGGAAGTAATATATCTAAACAAGAAATAGAAGATTATCTAAACTATACCTTATAATGATGTTCAATAAAAAATACATATGGATAACATTGTTCTTTAGTATATTTTCTATTGCCTTGGGCTTTGCACAAGACAAAAATCGATTTCAAGCTATAGAAAATGAAAAAATAGCTTACATTACTAAAGAACTAGATTTGACACCAAGAGAGGCTCAACAATTCTTTCCGCTCTATAACGAGTATAGCCAAACACTTTGGGATATCAGGAAAGAAAAATTGAATGGTGCCCCCAAAAATAATTTTAGAGGTGGTTCCAGAGATGTATTACAGTATGATGCTAAAGAAGTGGAGATCAAAAAAGAATACCGGGCCAAATTTGCCAAAGTTATTGGCAATGCGCGTGCATCGCAATTTTTTGAAGTAGAACAGGAATTCAGGGAACATCTATACAAATCCCTGCAGAATAGAAGAAAATAATCTCGAAAATAAAAAAGAAGTCTTGAAGACTTCTTTTTTATTTTCGGACATTTGTAAGATCATGTTAAGCAACAGAGAATTATTTTTAATGAATACTGCTCAAACATCTAGCTCACCTAGATTGGTTGAAGTAGTTAAGGCTGAAGGTGTGTACCTTTATGGTCCCAATGGAGAAGAATATATGGATCTGGTCTCCGGCTTCAATGTCAGCAATATAGGCCATCGTCATCCGAAGGTTTTAGAGGCTATAAAATCACAATTGGACCAATACTTACATGTCACCGTTTATGGTGAATTTGTACAAGCCCCACAGGTACAATTTGCAACAGAACTATTGGCAGAGCTTCCTACTAATTTTCAATCTGTCTACCTCACCAACAGCGGTACGGAAGCGGTAGAGGGATCTATGAAAATAGCTAAGAAATATACGGGTCGCAAGCAGATTATAGCAGCAAAAAAAGCGTACCACGGCAGTACACAAGGCGCGCTCAGTCTGATCGGAAATGATGAGTATCGTAAAGCCTATGCCCCACTCCTACCCGAAATAGATTTCATTGAGTTTAATGATATGGAAGACCTAACAAGGATTACGGAACAAACTGCTGCTGTCATCCTCGAAGCCATTCAGGGAGAAGCTGGTGTCCGAGTCCCGGATATCGCCTACATGCAAGCTGTCAGAAAACGCTGTGATGAAACAGGTACTTTACTAATCTTTGATGAAATTCAAACAGGTTTCGGTCGCACAGGTCGTCTTTTCGCCTTTGAACATTTTGCGATTGTTCCAGATATCCTGATGCTTGCCAAAGGCATCGGTGGTGGCATGCCTTTGGGTGCATTTGTTGCAGCTAAGGAAGTGATGGATGTAATTAAGGACAATCCCATGCTTGGACACATCACGACTTTCGGGGGGCATCCTGTGAGTTGTGCCGCAGCGCGGGCTTCACTAGCTGTTATCAAGGAAGAAAAATTAGTTGAACAGGTTGAAAGAAAGTCACTTTTATTTAGGGAAAAGCTCAAACATCCTGCTATCAAAGAAATTCGCGGATTGGGTCTTATGATGTGTCTGCAACTGGATTCTTTTGATCAAGTTTACAATGTGAGCAAATACTGTGCAGAAAACGGGGTTATGATCGATTGGTATCTGCATTGTGAAACAGCATTGCGTGTAGCTCCGCCGTTGACGATTACAGACTTTGAAATTGAAAAAGCGTGTAACATCATTATAAAAGGTTTGGAAAAGTATGCTTAAAGTATGTAACTTTAAACATAACAAAAACCTAATAATGAACACAAACCGCAGATCATTTATCAAAAAAAGCATCATTGGCACTGGTCTATTGACTGGCGCCAATCTACTGGGAAACGATGTCTTCGCGCACGAATCAACAGCCAATTCCTCAAAAATCAGTTTAAATAATGATGACATTATTTTATTTCAGGGCGACTCGATTACGGATGTAGGCCGAGATAGAAATAACAGAAATGCCAATGACACTGGTGCGCTGGGTCATGGTTATGCTTTATTGGCTGCCAGCCAGCTCTTAAATAAATATCCAGCAAAGAAACTAAAGGTATATAATACAGGTATTAGTGGAAATCGTGTACCCGATCTACAAAAGCGCTGGCAGGAGGATACTCTGGCAATCAAACCCACTGTATTGAGTATTTTGATTGGTGTGAACGATTTCTGGCGGACAATCGATCGAGGAGCGCAGACGACGGTTGAAGAGTATAAATCCCAGTACCAACAGCTATTGCAGGAGACTTTACAAAAGCTTCCAAATGTCAAACTGATCATTGGGGAACCTTTTGCAGTAAAGGGTGTAGGTCACATTACTGAAGCTTGGTATCCAAAATTTTTGGCTTACCAAGAATCCGCTCGTGAGATCGCCAAAGAATTTGGAGCAATTCTAATCCCCTATCAAAAAATATTCGACAATGCCCAAAAGAACGCCCCTGGTGCCTATTGGGCCGCGGACGGTGTACATCCCACGCTTGCTGGGGCACAAATGATGGCTTCAGCCTGGATGGACTGCATCAAGTAAGAAAAGAGCGGATACTTTATTGAAATCCGCTCTTTCTTTTTTAACATGTGCCTATATGTCAAATCTAAATTTCTTTGTAAGGTGTTTTTTGTAGATTGGGAAGAAAATAAGCCACAATACCGATCAATGGCAGATAGGAACATAAGTGATAAATAAACTCGATGGAAGTATGATCTGCCTGCCAGCCAAGTACAGCGGATCCAATCCCTCCCATTCCAAATGCAAAGCCGTAAAATAAACCTGAAACCATACCCAACTTTTTAGGCAATAGTTCTTGTGCATAAACAATAATTGCTGGAAAAGCTGATGATAAGATCAACCCAATAATCACGATTAATATCCCCGTCATCGTAAGTCCAACATAGGGTAATGCCAATGCAAATGGCGCAACGCCCAAGACAGAGAACCAGATGACATATTTGCGACCAAATCGATCGCCGAATGCTCCCCCAAGTAGGGTTCCCACCGCAACGGCTATCAGAAAATAAAATAGATAAACTTGTGCTTCCACTTCATTGATTCCGAATTTCTTGATTGTATAAAACTGGAAGTAGTTTGTGATACTTGCTATATAGAAGTATTTTGAAACAATCAGTAATAGGAGTATAATAACGGTCACGATGATTCGGCTATTGGGTAGATCAGGTACGCGTATTGTTCTCTTCGTTGATTTAGCGGAGCTTTGAAGTCTCTTTTTATACCAACTACCGATATAATATGATATAAATTGGCCGAGAATCGTAAATAAGCACATCCAGGCGATCGCCTGTTGCCCTCTCGGTAAAACCAAAAAAGCGACAATGATTGGAGCCATTGCGGTCCCTGCATTGCCTCCGATCTGAAAAATAGATTGTGCCATACTTCTTCTTCCTCCCGACGCCATATAAGCTACACGTGAAGATTCAGGGTGAAAGATTGAAGAACCAATCCCGACCAGAAAAACAGAAAATAAGATCCATTCATAACTGTGTGCTTTCGAAAACAAAAGCATACCGAAAAGTGAAAAAGACATCCCTATAATCTGGGAGTATGGTACAGGATGTTTATCCGTAAATGAGCCTACAACAGGCTGGAATATTGAAGCTGCTATTTGATAAACCATTGTAATCATCCCAACCTGAGAAAAGCTTAGATGATGCTCTTCTTTGAGCAAGGGATAGGTTGCCGGTATCACTCCCTGAATCATATCGTTCAGAAGATGCACCATGCTTACGGCAAACAAAATAGAAAAAATAGGTCTACTCGCCTTCTCTTGTATCATGACGTCGTTCAAAAATTAAAAAGGTTGATTTTCACAAACCAACCTAAACTATCTTCATATAATAATTATAATACGCGCACCAACAATCCTTTCAGATATTCGCCTTCGGGGAACGAAGCCCGGACAGGATGGTCTTCAGGTTGATGAAATTGTCTGATAAACTGAATTTCCTTACCGGCATCCAGTGCAGCCCAAGCGAGTACTTGTTTGAACGTATCCATATCCATCGCACCTGAGCAAGAAAATGTCGCTAATAAACCACCACTATTTAACAACATCAATCCGCGGCGATTCAGGTCTTTATACGCCCTTGATGCTCTTTCCAATGCAGATCGAGAGGGTGCATATTTCGGTGGATCCAGGACAATCAGATCAAATTTCTCCCCTTCATCAACGAATTTACGCAATTGCTTGTTTACATCAGACAATATTGCTTTATGTCGACTAGGTTCAAAACCATTTTCAACAATATTCTTTTCCAGGGTTTCAATAGCCAGTGCAGAACTATCTACAGATATGACTTCTGCAGCGCCACTTTTCAAACTATTTAACGTAAAACCACCGGAATAGCAGAAACAATCTAGGACTCGTTTATTCAAAACGTAGTTGGCCGTTAGCTGGCGATTTTCACGTTGGTCGCAATAAAATCCCGATTTTTGCCCATCAATAATGTTAACCTTATAATGAATGCCATTTTCGATAACGTCGACAAATTCAGATGGAAGTTCTCCAAACAAAAGTCCATTGGTATCGGGTAATCCTTCATGTTCGCGGGATTTCAGATCACTACGTTCATAAATTCCTTTGGGTTGCAGTAAAGCATTCAATTCATCAATAATAATTGATTTGACCTTTTCCACCCCAACTGAATGAATCTGAATGGATATAAAATCTGCGTATTTATCTGCAATAAGTCCGGGAAGAAAATCTGCTTCAGCAAAGATTAAACGAATCGTATTGGTAACACCTTCTTGCAACAGATGCTGTCTTGCTGCAACAGCCTTCTGAACTCGGGCACGCCACCAATCTGCATCAATCTGTGCCTGAGGGTTCCACTCCAATAAACGAATGGCTACACGTGAGCTATTGTGAAATAGACCATAGGCAATAAATTCACGTTCAGCATTGTAAACGCCAACAACTTCGCCATCTTCAATTTTATCGGACAATGATTTAATTGCTCCAGAAAATACCCAAGGATGCAATTGCCAGGCAGCTTTATCCTTGCCCTTATTCAAATAAACTGATTTCATTGTTGCAAAATTAACTTATTAATTCGACATCCTGATGAAACTTTCCGGATAAAACAATCTAACATCCTCAATACATTATATATTTCCCAAAAATCCTTTAATCCAAAAACCTCAACTATTTCTGAATAAAAATAAAAGGGCTCCTAAAGGAGCCCTCGGCGTTTAGTTATGGTTGATTAAATATTTTTTGAAAGCTTCAAAATCAACTTTCAAAGATTCCGCCAATTTCTCTTTTCCTTGCAATGTTTCTGCGCCGACAGGCAAAACTATTTTTTCGAATACATCTGCTGCTATTGCATCAGGGAATTTGCAGGGATGTGCTGTCGATAAGAAAACTGAAGCGTACTGACCAGGGTGCTCATTTGCATAAGCACGAGCGCCAAGCCAGGCGATTGCTGTATGCGGACAGGCGATATAATTTGATTCTTCAAATAATTTCTGCATTCCTTCTTTTGTTTCTTCATCTGTAAATGTATAAGAAGAAAGCATATTTTTTAATTCAGCCACATTTCCGCCAAAGAGATCCTGTATACGCACCCAGTTGCTTGGATTCCCAACATCCATAGCATTGCTTAAGGTTTGAACAGAAGGTAGTGGTTCATATTTACCTGAAGAAAGGAATCTAGGAACGGTATCATTAACGTTTGTTGCAGCTACAAAATGTTTTACTGGAAGTCCCATTTTATAGGCCAATAAACCAGCCCCAATATTACCAAAATTACCACTCGGCACTGTAAATACGACCTTATTGACTCCTTGTGACTTCAATTGTGCATACGCATAAAAATAATAAAATGTCTGTGGGATCAGCCGTGCTATATTTATTGAATTAGCAGAGGTCAAACGCAATACAGTATTGAGTTCGGCATCACTAAAAGCTTGTTTTACCAATGCCTGACAATCGTCAAAAGTTCCTTCTACTTCAATAGCACGAATATTTTGTCCATTAGTAGTCAATTGTAGTTCCTGAACTTCCGAAACTTTACCTTTAGGATATAGGATCGTCACACGTGTTCCTTCTACCCCCAAAAAGCCCAAGGCAACAGCTCCACCGGTATCGCCTGATGTCGCGACAAGTACGTCCAGTAATTTATCGTCAGTCTTTGAAAAATAGCCCATGACCCTACTCATAAACCGAGCCCCAAAATCCTTAAAGGCATAAGATGGCCCATGAAATAGTTCGAGCACAGCCGTGCTGTCGGTCAAGAATTTTACAGGAGCATCAAAATTGATGGCATCGTTCACAATCTGTTTTAAATCGTCTTTGGGAATATCATTTCCCAATAGTGTAGAAGCTACTTCAAAAGCAATCTCCTGCAAGGAGTACTGTTGAATATTCTTAATGAACAGCGGATCCAATTGTGGAATCTCTTCAGGCATATACAATCCTTTGTCTGCAGGGAGAGAATTGAAGACCGCATCTTTAAAGGAGACTTCTAATGTTTTATTATTTGTGCTATAAAAATTCATATATAAATGATCTGTTTTTAAAGGTCACATGGTATATCCAGTTATCTTCATTCGTATTTGTAGAACATGGATATCTTGTTTTTTTATCTTCTATGAGTTAATTGTCGATTAACCTCAAAGTTTATAGACCTCAATTCTGTAAATAATTTTTAATCCAATATTCTAGGGCCCTCTACATTGACACGGGAAACATATCCAAAGCTTTCAATCTCATTGTCTTTGAGATGAGCTTGAATTTTGTTCGCAATATCCCTCGCTATTTTTTCGTCACGTGTTATTGCTACGACAGACGGTCCTGAACCAGAGATACCGAAGCTCAATGCACCGTTCTTCAAAGCAATCTCTTTCATTTCATAAAACTGAGGAATTAAAATTGCACGGGTCGGTTCGATAAGAATATCTTTCATACTTCGTGCGATGAGATCATAATCTTCTTTGAACAAAGCGGCAACCAATCCCGCGATATTTCCCCATTGGGTCACGGCGTCTTTTAATAACACTTTATCCTTTATAAGTTGTCTTGCGTCACGTGTAGGAACATCCACTTGCGGAAAAACCACCGCTGCTACGAGTTCTTTTGGTGAAGGGATGGAAATAACATCCAAAGGTTCATTTCCCCGAATTAATGTTATGCCTCCATAAAGCGCCGGGGCAACATTATCGGCATGGCCTGTACCGCAAGCCAAACGCTCACCTTCAACACAAAATGGCAATAATTCTTCTTTTGTCAAAGGGTTTCCAAGCATGGTATTGATGGCAAAAAGCCCGGCTACAGTACTTGCTGCACTGGAGCCCAGTCCAGATCCAATTGGCATATGTTTATGCAATTCGATTTCGACACCTACCTTTGAAGAGATATTCAAGGCTTGTAATAGATATTGAACACAGGCAGATACGGTATTCTTACCGGGATCGAGCGGTAGTCTTCCATCGTCGCCAGTTATTTCCCGAATCGTTACTCCAGGTTGTTGCGTGCGCCGCATAATCACCTCATCACCGGGTTCCTCGACAGCAAAACCCAATATATCAAAACCACAGATCATATTTGCGACAGTTGCAGGCGCAAAAACACGAACTTCCGACAGCATGCTGTCTAAATTTATCACCTTATCCTTCAGATACTCCACATTTAAATTATTGGCCATCACGTAATTTTTATTTTCCTTGAATAGTTTTTATGCTCCAACATTTACTAAATCTGCAAATACACCGGCAGCTGTAACCTCAGCCCCCGCTCCAGGACCTTTTACTACGAGGGGACGTTCTTTATAGCGCTCTGTTGTAAACGATATAATGTTATCGCTGCCTGATAAAGCATAAAAAGGATGATTTTCATCAACAAACTGAATCGCAATGGATACCTTTCCATTTTCCAATTTCCCGATGTAGCGGATTACTTTATTTTCATTGGCTGCTTTCTTCTTCATTGCTTCGAAATATTCATTTTCTTGTTGCAATTCTGTATAAAAAGAATCTACAGTATCTGCTTTCAAACATACTGGAGGTAATATCGCACCAAGGTCTACATCCTCGGCCTCAACAGCATACCCAGCATCTCTTGCCAAGATGAGCATTTTACGCATAAAATCTATACCACCTAAATCATCCCTTGGGTCTGGCTCGGTGTATCCCAGCTCCTGAGCCTGTTTGACGACATCATAAAAAGAAGCATCTGCTTTAAAATTGTTAAAAATATACGAAATTGTCCCTGAAAGAATAGCTTCTATCTTCACGATACGGTCACCACTCAACATCAAGTCTTTAAGCACCCTGACGATAGGCAATCCTGCACCTACATTTGTTTCATAAAAAAAATCTACACCGTGTCGATGCGCAGTATCACGGAGTGTTTTATATTGCTCGTATTTACCTGAATTCGCAATTTTATTGCAAGTGACGATCGAAATATTGGATTTAAAGATATCTTCGTAGTAGGTTGCCGGTAATTTGCTTGCAGTATTATCGATAAATACACAGTTCGGCAAATTCAGCGCCTTCATTCGATCAATAAACAATGCCAGGTCTGATTCAGTTCCATTTTTAGCAAGTTCATCGGACCAATTATTTAAATCAACACCTTCGGTATTAAAAAGCATTTTACGGCTATTGGAAATTCCAACAACTTTAATTTCAATATCATTTTTATCCAATAGGAAGTCATGCTGATTTTCCAGTTGTTTAAATAAAGTTGCACCAATGTTACCGGTACCGATATTAAATACATGCAGCGTTTTCTTTAACTCTGCGAAAAACGCATCATGTACGGCATTAAGTGCCTTCGCTAAATCTTCCTTACCAATAATTACAGATATATTGTATTCAGATGAGCCCTGCGCAATAGCCCGGACGTTAATACCGTTGCGTCCTAGCGCTGCAAATAACCGACCGGACATACCGGGAGTTTTTTTCATATTTTCACCAACGATGGCTAAGACAGAAAGGTTTTCTTCAATCGCAGGAACGATCAGTTTATTCGCTTGGATTTCAAGCTCGAACTCCACTTCGATCAAATGTATAGCGCGTTTGGCATCTGATGGATTGACAGCAAATGTGATGCTATGTTCGGAAGAAGACTGGGTGATTAGCACAACATTGATCTGCTCTCTAGCCAATAGCGTAAAAAGACGCCCACTAAAACCCGACTTACCGATCATCCCTGATCCACTTAGATTGATGACAGAAATATCCGAGATCGAAGAAATTCCCTTGATTGGCAGTGCTGTTTTTCCACTATCAAACTGAATCACAGTCCCTGAGAAATCAGGTTCAAAAGTATTCCGAATAACAATCGGTATTTTCTTTAAGAAAGCCGGAATCATCGTAGGAGGATAAATCACCTTAGCACCGAAGTAAGATAATTCCATTGCCTCTGTGTATGATAATACAGGCAAGGAAAAAGCTTTCTTCACAATCCGTGGGTCGGCGGTTAACATCCCATTCACATCTGTCCAAATTTCAATGGCTGTTGCGTCCAGTATTGAGCCGAAGATCGCTGCAGTATAATCTGATCCACCTCTTCCCAAGGTGGTAATACGCCCATTTTCATTACTTCCGATAAAACCAGTGACAAACAGTAGCTTATCACGATGCGTTATGTACAAGGATTTCACCAATTGCTCAGTTAGCATTTCATTTAAATGAGCATTACCAAAATTTGAATCAGTTTTCACGTAATGGGATGCATCTACAAATAGAGACTCAGGAATATATTGTTCCATCACCTTAGATACCATATAATTTGAGCAACGCTCACCGTAGCTAAGGATCAAATCTTTACTCTGATTGCTCAGCTCCTTTAGTGCAAAAATTCCTTGGAGAAGATCTTCTATCTCATTAAAAAACAACTTTAGCTTTGTAAATACAGGATTTTGATATTTCACAGCCAGAAGCTCTTTAACAACCGTAAAATGCTTATCCTCCAAGGATTTTAGCCCATCCGAAAAGGACTTTCCTTCCGCAGCGTCCTCTGCCAATTGGGTAAGCAAGTTGGTTACTCCTGACATGGCTGACAACACAACCAATGGTTTTTCCTTTGCATCATAAGATTTTTTCACAATGCTCAGGACCGCCTTTAGACTTTCTACCGTGCCGACCGATGTGCCTCCAAATTTTAAAACTTTCATACTGTTTTATACTGTTTGTTTAGATTGATGATTTTTGTGCTAAAAAAAGAAGCGCTTTCCTTTGTCGAGGAAAGCGCTTCTAAATATTGTGTCTACAATTATATACAACGAAACTACTTCCTCCTAAGTTTTATCCCGGTGGTAATAATAATCGACGTAATAATTGTATTTGTGTTCATTGCTTTTGCTTATGTTTTGTAAATATAGAACAAATATTATCACTTTACCAAAGAAAATTAATATTTTTTTTAAGATTCACAATTAGAAACCAAATAGAATGGCATTCTATCATCATGTGGATATTTTTAAATGTAGTAGACAATCTACTTTATGTAGCCGAGGCTCGACAAGTGCATTAATTCTCAATACGTGTAAATACGTCTTGGAAAGATGTTAAAATTGTTAAAATTTCGTTAAATACCTTAAAATAAATTTGACCTTAAACTGATATTGTATTATATTCGCAACAGTGCTGTCCAAAATAGATGACAGTGTTGAATTTTTAAAAGTTAAATGTTGTACAAAAAAGCGATTTAATGAAAACAAAGAAATTTATAGCGTCAATGCTATTTATCGGCTTATGTCTAGTGTCGCAGGCACAAACCAACAGAAACTCCAAACCAGAATCAGATCCTGATAACCTAGCGAAAGAATACTTTTCACAAATCATGGGAGTTGCAGTCTCAGCAACAACAAACACCAAACTTTATCAATTTGTTTACGAATGGCTAGGTACTCCATACCGTTTGGGAGGAGATTCAAAAAGAGGTATTGACTGTTCTAAATTTTCTTATGAATTATACGACAAAGTGTTTAACACATCATTGGGGTATAATAGTAGAAATCAGTATTCTCAAGTCAAAACTGTCGAGAAAAACGAACTAAAGGCAGGTGATTTGGTATTCTTCAAAATCAGAAGTAAAAGTATTACCCATGTCGGTGTTTATATTGGCGATAATAAATTTGCACATGCCTCATCCAGTAAAGGAGTTATGATCAGCAATTTAGATGAACCATACTGGAGACGTTATTATTACAATGGCGGCCGCTTACCAGAAGATAATAGATCGCTTACGGCAGAAATATTAAAAGCAGAAAAAGATAATAAATTGAATTAGTAAGATTGATTCAATCAAGGAAAGTCCAAAGCGTTTAACTCGTTTTGGACTTTTTTTATACAATATAATATCCTATTTTTACCCTATAATCATTGGAATACTATTATGTCTTCAAAGAAAACGCTCATCTTAAATAAAGAACAAATAAAACAAAAATCTATTCGGATTGCCTATCAAATTTTGGAAGACAATTTTGAAGATGAAACACTTGTATTAGTAGGAATTGCTGACCGAGGTTATGTATTTGCGCAACGCCTTCAAGCGATTTTACAGGGGATTTCAACGAAGGAAATCCTGCTGATTAAAGTTACCATGAAGAAAACGAGTAGATCGTTGAGTGCAAGTACAGACATACCTGTTGATATTGCAAAAGATAAGACGATCATCTTGGTAGATGATGTGTTGAATAGCGGTAGAGCCTTAGCTTATGGACTGGGTGTATTTTTGAACGTTCCACTGAAGAAAATGAGAACGGCTGTATTAATTGATAGAAGCCACCATAAGTTCCCTATATTTAGTGACTACTATGGCACGAAGCTTTCAACGATATTAAGAGAACATGTTACCGTTACCCTTGAAGAATTTGATAAAGAAGAAGATGCAGCATGGTTAATTTAAACCATGCTGTTATTTCTTTGAGACTTTCAATTTCATTCCCGGTTTTATCCGGCTTCCATTTAAATCATTTTCACTTTTAAGTCGACCGACTGATGTACCATTTTTATCTGCGATCTCAGATAATGTATCACCTTTCTTCACGACATAATAAGCTGTACGTGTAGCGCTAGCGGCATGCTGTTGACTCTTCTTTGAAGATCTTTCTGTATTACGTGCTAACTTCGCGTTAACGAAATCATCCTCCTTTTTTATCAGTAAGTTTTGTCCAGGGACAATTTGATTTCCGCGCAGGTTATTCCAAGATTTTATATCCTGTACTGTTACTTCAAACTTGTCAGCAATGGAAGCGAATGTCTCACCAACTTTTACTTTATATTTGCCATTTTGTAGAGGCTCATTTAGATTTTCCGTCTGACTAAGAGTTACAGAAGATATTGGTGTGTTGAGAGCAGCATACAATTCTTCTGAGGCAATCTTTTTATCTAATACAGGTAAAACTAATCGCAATGGAGACTCTTCAGTACCATTTAATACATTTCTTTTAAAACTAGGATTCAATGCACGTAATGTCTCTTTTGACACATGTAAAACATCCGCTATTTGGTTCAATGAAATCCGTTTATTGATATCCAATGCTTGAGTTCTTAGTGAAAGTTCGGTATCCTCAGCATTGATATCATTTTCGTCTGCATATTTCATCGCATATGTCATTGCGATGAACTTAGGGATATAGTTTTGGGTCTGTTGCGTTAGATATGGTGCGATATCCCAAAAAGTAGCATTCTCTTTTCCCGAACGTTGGATCGCACGGCTAACTGCTCCTTTACCGCCATTATAAGATGCTATCGCTAATAGCCAATCGCCATATTCATCATAAGCTTCTTTTAAGATTTTTGCGATAGCATAACTTGAAGCAATAGGATCCATTCGTTGGTCGGTATAACTGTCCACTGTAAGATGATAAGTTTTGGCTTCATAATACATCAATTGCCATAAGCCTGTTGCTCCGGCACTAGAGATATCGCGTGGATTTAATGATGATTCGACTACACTTAGGTATTTGAGTTCCCGCGGCACTCCGACTTCGTCCATGATTTTATCAAACAATGGGAAATAGTATTGTCCTAGTCCCATCATCCTACACATATAAGGATTATAATTATCCGACGTATATTTAGCAACCAGATCTTTCACTCGCGGCGAGTAGTCCAACGGAACCTCACGTTCTATTGCCTTCAGTTTCCGCACGAGCTGTATATCTTCATCTGTAATTTCAACATCATGCTGTCTGTTATTTCCGGAAGATTTTATACTGTCTAGGTATTGGTAAATCTCTTGTTTTTCTTTTTCGATACTTTTTTGAAAGAAGGTATGGGCGGCTTCTTTCATGCCTTCTACAGCGCTTTCTTGGGCCATGAGCGGTAGTACATAGCATACCCCTCCTAGTATTGAAATTAACGTCTGTTTTCCGATCATAAATTTACTGTTAAATCCGAGTTTGATTCATCTGCTGAAAAATCAACAATAATCTAAACGTTTAGAAATGGATTTTAGTATAAAAATGGTTTTCGCCCTATTTAGCTGCAGGTCGAGTATAAAACAAAATACGATTTTGTTCCTCACAAAATCGTATCCATGCTATATGGGATCAAAACCTCCCTTATTTGTTATCTTCTATTTCAGATTTTTTTTCAGGTGAAGACTCATCTTTTTGGCCTTCTTTAAATTCCTTAACTCCTTTACCCAATCCGCGCATCAATTCAGGAATCTTCTTGCCACCAAATAATAGTAACAATATTACTACAATGACAATTAACTCTTGCCCCCCGATTCCCATGATTAATAATGATGTTGACATAACTATAATTTCTTGTTTTTCAATTCTTTTAAACTAAAACTTCTCTCTCTCTTTACAAATGTAATGATAATTATTAAATATAGTAATTATTTCTTATCTCGCCAACCATGACATCGGATTCAACGGTGTTGACCCTTGATAAACAGAGAAGTCAACCATTGGCACACCTGTATCGGAGTCCACATCAGCCGTTCCTATAGTTTGGCCTGTACTTACTTTTTGCCCTTTTGAAACACTTACACTTCCCATATTATTGTAGACAGTATAGTACTCACCATGTTTAATCATTATGATACGTTGACCATACATTGTTAAAATACTACTCACCTCTCCTGCGAAAACAGCTTTCACAGCCGCACCACTAGAAGTTTGTATCTTCACGGATATATGTTCCACATTGACATTTCTTCCGACACTTTCCCCTCCAAAATCTTGCATGATCTTCGCATTAGAAACAGGCCAAGGCAAACTACCACGGTTAGATCTGAAGTCATTTGAAAGCTTAACTGCCTCTGGTGTACTACGGAGCACCTCTGATTCTGACATTTTAGAAGTACTCGTTTTTGTATTGTTCTTACCTTTTGTAGTTGATGTAGACTCATTCACTTTGCGGTTACGCTCAGCAGCCGCTTCTGCCGCACGACGTGCCGCTTCAGCCCGTCGACGTTCAGCCTCAATTTCTCTTCGAATTATCTCTTTAATGGCCGCATTAATACGCCGCTCCTCTTTTTGTTTTTGGGTAATATCTTTCTTCACACCGCGTTCTGTAACAATTAATTCACTCAATTGTCCAGAATAAACAGATCGCTGTTGAGATATGGTTCTTTTCTCATTTTCCTGCTCTTTCATCAAAGCAACCTGTTTGTTTCGGTCCGCCTGCAATTGAGCGATTTTTTGTTCAATCTGTTTCTTGGTATTTTCGATATCAGCAGCTTTCAGCTTTCTAGAATCGTTAAACTGTTGTAAGTACTTAACCCGTCGAAACCCCTGATTAAAATCCTTTGATGCAAAAATAAACATCAATTTATTATAGGCATTTCGGTTTCTGAACGCAAACATCACCATCTTCTCATAGTCACGTTTCATCTTCTCCAATTCAGCCTTCAACTTATTTACGGCAGCGGTATTGGCATTGATATGTTTGTTAATTACAGCTACTTCCGAAGTAATGGTATTTATCTTCTGCTCGCGCAAATTAATCTGCTTACTCAATGCTGTCACCTGTTGTTGTGTCAGTGATTTTTCTTTTGCGATCTCTTTGACCGTATTTTGTAATTCGGCAATTTCACGATTGAGCTTCTCACGTTGTTTTTCAAGTTCAGCCCGAGTCTGTGCCGATGAAATCCCAATCATGAATAGGAAAGCAGCTATACCAAGTATTGTCTTTTTAAAGTTCATTTACAGTACCATTTTTTTGTGTTTGCCATCTTTCTACCCTATCAATTCACGCCTTACTTTAGCAAACTAATTGCGAAAGTAATAAATCTAAAGGAAATAGACAGCTTCTCATCGGATTACTTTATAACGTGACGATACTGAAAAAGGCATTTCGACCGGTTCATTAAAGGTCACTTTATTAAAATTTATTTCCGTTTTTATCTCTTGGCGACCATCCGAAATGATCATTTTTAAAAGCATTGGAAATTCCTGTCCGGAGGCCATGGCATATTCTCCGTAATTGGCTTCCAACAACTGTTTCTTTGAAAGTTGCGCTAATCTAAATTGATAAGGCCTATTGTTATTATTTAATTTATATAAAAAATCTAGTTCATTCAACTTGCCATCTAACTGGACAGATATCGAATCCTGTTTAAAATTAACCTGATCAATATCTGACAATAGATTCACAGAAAGATTGGCTAGCAACAAATCTTGTAGGTTTCCGAAAGTTAAATCCGGACTAGCAAAACGATACAGGTAGTCAAATGGCTTAACCATATATTCGCTCTGAAATTTATTTAAGATCTGTACGCTGTCTGGGGTTATTAATACCCGGGCAACCTCTATACCCAGTGTCGCAGAAATAGAAATCCAGATCCTTTTATCTTTCTCTATTCTAATATTAGAAGTGACATCATAATTGTCCTTTCCAAGGTCAAGACGCATTTTCGCTTTGCCAGAAAAAGTGGTATAGTTCAAATTGGTCAAAAAAAGATTACGTAAGCTATTTTTCTTTGCCTCCCTTGTGTTATCTTTTATCGTCAACTCGTTTTGAGCTTTGAGCTCCGCTTCTTTGAGTAGTTTCTTCTTCGAACTACAAGAAGAGAGCAGCAACAGCACAGCACCAACACAGACAATTTTATTCCACATAACTTTTAGTCTCAATCTTCTTTTTCAATTTCAGCTTATTTTCATCTGAGTCCACGCCCTTTTCTAAAGCAAGGTTCCACTGTTTTATAGCATCGTTTGTTTTCCCTAACTTAATTAGGATATCGCCATAATGCTCCAACAACACCGAAGTTTGCGGATTTGTATTTTTCAATGCTTTTTGAATCCAGACTAATGCATCGTCATATTTTCCATCAGCAAACAGCACCCAAGCATAAGTATCTTCAAAAGTTCCGTTATTGGGTTGCAATTTCGTCGCCATTGCAGCATATTTTGTCGCATCATCAAGTCGTTCTTTTCTTAACGACAAATAGTATGCTAAATTGTTCATCGCCGTCACATTTGTACTATCGAGCCGTATAGCTTCGATATAAGCTGCATCGGAGGCTTTATACATTTTAAGTGAGTTATAAATATCACCCAATCCTCCATAGATATTTGCCTGGAGAAAAGGAGATTCCTCCTGTGCATTATTAAGTGCAGCTTCCATAAATTTCCGGCTATTTTCCATATCCTTTTTCATGAGATAGGCCATACTCGTAAAATAGAGTATTGTGGCGTTGTTGGAGACATAATGTAAGGCCTCTCCGCCATGAGCGATTGCTTGGTCAAACTCGCCTTTGTCCATATCCAGGCTCATCAACATCCGCCATGCATCGATTTGATAAGGGTTCATACTAACGGCGACTGCTAGGGAACTTTGTGCAGCAGTTTTATCATCTTTCAACCAAAGCACCTGTCCTTTCGCCATATGGCTTTCTGCAATCCGTGGGTGAACTTCAACTAGGATATTGACCAATTCCAAAAGCTGATCTTTCGTATAGGGTCCTTTCGGATTCAATAAGGTCATTATAATCCGATTTTTGTCTGTAAAGTCAACCTTTTTAGACTGAAATCCCTGTTTGAGTGCATCGAAAGATAACTTGAGTTTTTTATCAAATCGATAGAGATCAGCTAAATCGAAATAAAGGAAATCCTCTTTTGTAGTCTGAATCCCCTTGTTAATATATTCCAGTGCAAGTTTTGAATTTTTGGAAAGATTGTACGCCTGCGCCAACTGACCATACACCTGAGCCAACGAAGTCCCTTTGTCTGCCCAAGGTTTCAAAAGATCAATAACAGCTTTATAATTACCAGCATCATTTAATAAAACACTACCAACCATGTCCAATGTATCCGAAGCTGTTGCAATTTCTTTGGTTTTATAGAAATACTCCAAAGCCACATCTTTATACCCACCGTTGAAAAGGAGCATGATGCGTTCGCGTTTTAGTGAGGCCGTATTATTATCGTCCTGATCAATCAGCTTATCGAGGTAAATCAACGCACTGTCAGCATCATTTTTACTTTTAAATGCGTCGACTGCGAAGCTTAGATATTCAGGTTTAGACTGGATCGCCAGCGCATCTTTAATGGCTTGGATCGCTCCGTCCTGATTTCGCATCTGCGCAAGAAGAATTGCCTTTGTAAAATAGATGTCATCTGCCTGCGGAAAGTCTGCTATAATGGCGTCCAGAGAATCCATGCCCGGACCAATTTTGCCTTGCTTCAATATTTCCTGCACATTTTTAAATCGAGCATCATACGGTTTTGTCTTCTTATCTAGCGATTGCGCTTGCAATGAAGACGCCGCAAAAAGGAATACACCAATAAAACTTAAAAAAAATCGTTTATTTAAAAAATTCAATCTCATCTACTTCCGCTAAATAATTAAAAAATTCTTCCTGCAATATACTAACTAATGTAACAATATTCATTCGAGGAAGTTGTAAAAATATTGAGATTAGTGGGGCTTGTTTGAAATTCGACTCGTTTTCAATAAAATAAGCAAAATAGATTTTAAAATATAGAATAATAGATGTACCTTTGCAGACCCTTGAGATAAGGGGAAGAAAAATTTTTTAATAAATTATTTAAACAAAAGCAAGTGAATACGTTAAGTTACAAAACTGTCTCTGCCAACAAGAACACCGTTAACAAAGAGTGGATCGTTGTTGACGCTGAAGGAGAGATTTTGGGGCGTTTGGCGAGCAACATCGCGAAAGTAATTCGTGGTAAGCACAAGCCTACATTCACCCCACACGTAGACTGTGGAGATAACGTGATTGTTATCAATGCAGACAAAATCAGATTAACAGGAAACAAATTAGGCGACAAAGTTTACGTGCGCTACACTGGATACCCAGGTGGTCAACGTTTCGTTTCTCCTAAAGAGTTAATGGCTAAATTCCCTGAGCGCATCATTGAAAAAGCTGTTCGTGGTATGCTTCCTAAAAACCGTTTAGGTCGTCAATTGTTTAAAAACCTTTACGTTTATGCCGGTACAGAGCACAAACATGAGGCACAAAATCCAAAACCAGTTAAATTTTAAGGAGAATCGACATGTCAACAACTAACACTTCAGGAAGAAGAAAAACTGCTGTTGCCCGCATTTACTTAACTGCTGGTAGCGGAAACATTATCATAAACGGTAAAGACTTCAAAGAGTATTTCCCAACATTACCTTTGCAATACATCGCTACTCAATCATTGAATGTAGCTGGTGAATTAGCAAACTTTGATGTAAAAGTAAACGTTAACGGAGGTGGTGTTAAAGGTCAAGCAGAAGCTGTTCGCTTAGCGATCGCAAAAGCTTTGGTTGAACTTAACCCAGAAGTTAAACCTGCATTACGCGCGAAAGGTTTAGTAACACGTGATGACCGTATGGTTGAGCGTAAGAAACCAGGACGTCGTAAGGCTCGTAGAAGATTCCAATTCAGTAAACGTTAATCAAAGGAGGATCAAAAAATGGCAAGAACTACTTATCAAGATTTATTGGATGCAGGTGTGCACTTTGGTCACCTTACACGTAAATGGGATCCGAAAATGGCTAAGTACATTTTCATGGAGCGCAACGGTATCCACATCATTGACTTGAACAAAACTCTTACGAAATTAGAAGAAGCTGCTTCAGCTATCAAACAAATCGTAAAATCAGGTCGCAAAGTTTTATTCGTAGCTACGAAAAAACAAGCAAAAGAGATCATCGCACAACAAGCAAAAGAGGTTAACATGCCTTTCGTAACTGAGCGTTGGTTAGGTGGTATGCTTACAAACTTCGCTACAGTTCGTAAGTCTATCAAAAAAATGTCTAACATTGACAAAATGCAAAAAGACGGTACTTACGATGTATTGTCTAAAAAAGAGAAGTTAATGATTCAACGTGAGCGTATCAAATTAGAAAACCTTTTAGGAGGTATCGCTGATTTGAACCGTTTGCCAGCTGCTTTATTCATCATCGATGTGAAAAAAGAACACATCGCTGTTTCTGAAGCAATGAAATTGAACATCCCTACTTTTGCAATGGTAGATACAAACTCTGACCCTTCAAACATTGATTTCCCAATCCCTGCAAATGATGACGCTAGCAAATCTATTAGCTTAATCGCAGGTATTATTGGTCAAGCAATCCAAGAAGGTTTGGACGAGCGCAAACGCGACAAAGAAGAAGAAGCGGAAAAAGATGCTGCTGCTGCTAAAGCAAAAGCTGATAATGGAGATGCTTCAGAAGCTAAACGTCCTCGCAAAGCGAAAGACGGAGAATAATATTTTTATTCCAAACCGGATAGCGTAGCGTTAGTTTCTGGAAAAGTTTACTTTTCTTGAACTAGCCTATCTGTCCGGTTTTTTGGTTTAACAACACTCGTTTATCAAGGAATGTTAAACTTCATATTAGCTTAACATGTTTTAAGTTAATATTGTACAAATTTCAGTCGTAAATAATAATAAAAAGAAATAAACATGTCAGTACAAATTTCTGCATCAGATGTAAACAAATTGCGTCAACAAACTGGCGCTGGTATGATGGATTGTAAAAAAGCTTTAGTTGAGTCTAATGGTGACTTTGAAGCTGCTGTAGATTACTTGCGTAAAAAAGGCGCTAAAGTAGCTGCTAGCCGTCAAGATCGCGACTCTAACGAAGGTGTTATCATCGCTAAAGCCACTGCGGATGGTAAATCAGGTATCGTAGTTGAAGTTAACTGTGAAACTGACTTCGTAGCTAAAAACGCAGATTTCGTCGCTTTCGCAGAAAAAATTGCAGATCTTGCATTAAACAATAAACCTGCTTCTTTGGAAGAACTAAAAGGGTTGGAACTTGATGGCAAAAAAATCGCTGATTCTTTAATCGAGCAAACTGGTGTAATTGGCGAGAAAATCGACGTTTCTAAATACGAAACTATCACTGCTGAAAAAGTAATCGCTTATATCCACGGTAACTACCGTTTAGGTGTATTAGTAGGTCTTTCTGCTGATGCAGCTGGTGCTGAAGAAGCTGGTAAAGATGTTGCAATGCAAATTGCTGCAATGAACCCTATTGCAATTGACAAAGACGGTGTTGATCAAAACACAATTGAGCGTGAAATTGCTATTGCAAAAGAGCAAATCATTGCTGAAGGAAAACCAGCTGAAATGGCTGAGAAAATTGCTCAAGGTAAATTGAACAAATTCTTCAAAGATACAACGTTGTTAAACCAAGAATTCGTAAAAGATTCTTCTAAAAACATCGCTCAATTCCTAGATTCAGTTTCTAAAGGATTGACTGTAACTGCTTTCAAACGCGTACAATTAGGCGCATAAGCATACCTCCATTCTATTCAGAATGGAAATTTTAAAACAGGAGCTATTCATCGAATAGCTCCTGTTTCTGTTTATATCTCTACCTCCATTTATTCCCGAACTATTTTTATCCGCTCCACCGTGGCTTTTATTTTACCCCAAATTTTTGTAACTTAAGGATACATAAAAACTGAACAGCATATGGGCATGTTAAAGGAAAACGCGTTAAAAGGAAAACGAATTTTGATTACGGGTGGTGGTACAGGTCTAGGGAAAGCCATGACAGATTACTTTCTCGAGCTTGGCGCTTCTTGCCTGATCACAAGCCGCAAAGATGATGTTATACAACATACAGCAAACGAATTGTCGGAAAAACATCAGGCAAAATGTCTTGCAGTAGCTGGAGACGTGCGTAATTATGAAGATGTCGAACGCGTCGTTTCCTATGGATATGAACATTTTGGGGGGATAGATATCCTCATAAACAATGCTGCTGGAAATTTTATCTCCCCTACCGAACGTTTAAGCCCCCGAGCTTTCGAATCTGTCATTGGTATCGTTCTCCAAGGGAGTATAAACTATACCCTAGCACTGGGCAAGCGGTGGATTGAGGCAAATGAACCTAATAAAGCTATACTCAGTATCGTCACCACCTATGCTTGGACGGGGTCTGGATATGTTGTTCCTTCTGCAACTGCTAAAGCCGGAGTTCTTGCGCTAACCAGATCTCTAGCTGTAGAATGGGGAAAAAAAGGAATAAGACTCAACGCTATAGCTCCTGGTCCATTCCAAACTTCGGGCGCCATGGAACGGTTACTCCCGGGCGAATTAGGCGAACTCCTCTCACCTACCAAACGTATTCCCTTGGGCCGCTTGGGCAAACTGGAGGAATTAGCTAACCTCGCGGCCTATCTGGTATCCGATTATGCTAGTTATATCAACGGAGATGTTATCACGATAGATGGCGGCGAATGGCTTAAGGGGGCTGGAGAGTTCAATGGATTGGATATTATTCCTGAAGATCAATGGGATACTATTGAAAAGATGACCAGAAATGCAAAAAGCACTTGATAACCGTTTAACAAATGATTTATATTTTATTGTGAATACGCGACTGTAATCCATTCAGATTTAAAAGAGGAAAAAAGTAAAGTCTTTAATCCATTTTTCTTAGGTTTGTAGCGATTATTTTCCAATAGGGTCTGTACATATGATGAATTTATCTTTCGAATCTCAAAAAATCAAACACAAACAAAAATTAGAACTAAACAAAACGGGTTTTGATTTTGCGTTAGTTTATATATCCGAAGGCATACTCGTATCGAAAGGGAATAACTTGAAATTTTCAAAAGAGAATTTACTTTTTTTGAATAAAGATTTCGAAACACTTGAGACAAAAAAAGATACAATCGCATTTGTCCTCTATTTCTCAAACTCCTATTTTAAAGACCTGCACTTTATACAGCAAAATTTCAGACTTTCTCACAATCCGGTTGATATCTTCAACTCGAAGACTTTATTAAATAAGAGCCTATCGCTTAAAAAGGAAAATAAAAAACTAATCGAGCGGGTAATATCTCTGATTCAACAATATGAGAGTGAAGATACAGCATCTTCAATTTTTATATTCCACCAGACAATGTCCCTTTTCGCTTTAGTCGAAAATATATTGAAGGATCTGGAGCTACCTATTAACGAGTCATATGAAATGTCTCAAGAGATCGAGCAATACATACAGCAAAATATTTATTTCCCGGATAAATTACAAATCAAGTCGATCGCAGATCAGTTCCAAATTTCAGCAAATTATTTTGGGGCATTTTTTAAAAAAAGATACTCAAAAAGCTACAAAGTATATATAGATGATATTCGTATTAAACTAGTTGAAGAGAGATTAGCATCCAACAGATACACAATGAAACAAATTGTAGAAGAACTAGGATTTAATGATGAAAGTCACCTGACCAATTTCTATAAGAAGAAAAGAAATATTACACCCAGCTCTTATAAAAGAGCTAAAAATAGCGCTTAATTATCAAGCTGGATTATACCATTAAGATCATGATTTAAGGAGCGTTGAATGGCTTCATCCAAAATAAGAATCTTCTTTCCTTGAAAAGTCGCTGCATCATCACTTTCAAAATTTGAGCTACTGGAATTAAAAGAATCCAATTTCATCGGGAAATAAATTGGGTTCTCGTCTTCAGCTCGACCAATAGTCAATAAAATATTGTAGCCTTGTAGGCGTAAACTCTGTAAAGTCTGATAATTTAAACGCTTGAAGATCATAATTCCTGTTTTAGGATAGAACAAACATATAATTACATTGTTTTACTGCTTTAACCATTTTTTGCGTTTTTAACTTTCCAAAGGATATTCGACCCCATAATCTCCTAATACTTTTGGAATAATCGGTTTGCCGAATAAATCCAAAACTTTTTTTTTTGAGAACTGTTTTACAAATGAATAACATGAGTAGGATTATGTCAAAAAAAGAGCGTAAAAATGGGAAAGTCGAAGAAGACTATCCCGATATGGATCAGGACCTTGCTTTTAATGAAGAGCTTGACAGTTATGAAATGGATGTCGATGACAATGATCCAGACTATGACCACCCCGCTGACTATAATACAGTAGCTGAGGGCGCAATCGATGATGATTCAACATACGATGATTCTAATCCATTTGTCGGAGATGAGTATGCAACACAAGGTGAGCTCGAAGAAGAAGATCTAGATGAAGCTAACATGCGAATTGAGACTTTTAAACATGAACGGTTATCCCCTTTAGACAAGAAATTAGCCGAGAACGAAGAAGATCTGAGAGATGATCTCGATGAAGAGGGATATCCCAAGAACGACAGGTAGTATTTCCGAAAAATAACATAGTTTTTGAAGGGACCAAAAGGTCCCTTTTCCATTGATTAAAATAGAGACATTCTTCTCAAGAATATTAAGTATATACTTTTCAATTGGAAACTATAACTCCAATTTTTTATGTAAGTTTACTTTGAAGATTATAATCATATGGAAAGTATATTACCTCTCATCCGAATTGTTGACCTAAAAAAATCATACGGAGTAAAAGAAATATTGAAAGGAATCAACCTTGACATATTCCCAGGTCAAGTTATCGGATATATTGGCCCAAATGGTGCCGGTAAATCCACTACCGTTAAAATATTAACAGGACTAATCGAAGATTTCACAGGCACTGTAGAAATTAATGGCATCAATATTCAAGAAGATCCACTTGCAGTAAAAGCATTATTGGGATATGTTCCCGAAAACGCAGAATTATATGACGTCCTGACTCCCATGGAATACTTGGATTTTGTAGGTAAACTCTATGGAATGAAAGATAATGTCATCCTAGAACGTTCCTTAAAACTGTTAGCAGCCTTTGGCCTTGAAGCTAATGCAAATAATAGGATGGATACCTTCTCCAAAGGAATGCGTCAAAAAGTACTTTTAATTTCAGGAATTATTCATAACCCACAAATTATCGTGCTAGATGAACCATTATCTGGACTCGATGCCAATGCTGTTATCGTTGTTAAAGAACTTATTTCATTACTTGCAAAAGAAGGGAAAACAATTTTCTATTGTTCACATATGATGGACGTTGTTGAAAAAGTATCTGATCGGATTTTACTGATAAACCAGGGCAGCATCATTGCGAATGGCACGATTGAGGAACTAAAAACAGATCCTAGCGAATCCCTGGAGCATATATTTGCTAAATTAACCAATACTGGCAGCAGTGCATTAGATGCTTCCAATATCATTACAGCCATTCAATAACATGGAAAAATTTATCTTAAAATTTATCCTTCTTTTTCGTGGGGTTTGGAAAGGCCTAGGCATCAATTATGAACAGTTTAAGATCATCTTAGAAACCAAAGTAATCTTAGAGAATAGAAAACCTATTAGCTTTAGAAAACGTAGCTCAGGAAAATCATCTTCTTCGTCATCGATTTTACAATTCCTATTGTATCTCATCTTTGGCCTGATATTCATGGTAATTATTTTTTCGATTCCAGATAGGTACTTAGCCATTTCGATTATGCTACTCAGTTTCATTAGCATGTTAAGCATTACGTTGGTGTCCGATTTTTCACCCATATTATTAGATACTCGGGATCAGTATATCATTATGCCTAGACCAGTTAATGACAAGACTTTAGCTATTTCCCGAATAACTTTTATTGCAATCAAGCTTTTTAATCAAGTAATCGCGTTGACCTTACCCGTGCTTATTTATGTATTATTCAATTGGGATATCGTCTCCGTCTTTCTTTTATGCCTGCAGCTTATACTAAGCACTTTAATCGCGCTGATATTTGTTAATGGATTTTATCTGATTAGCATCAAATATCTCCCCATCCAAAAGTTTAAAGATGTAATTACTTATATACAGATCGGTCTCTCACTGGTTCTTTTTCTATCCTATTATGTTGGCCCAAATTTGATCCAATCTATTGTGGAATCCCATTTAACGATGGAACAGCTCAGATTTCTTTGGATATTCCCAAGTACCTGGATTGCATCATTCCAACCATTACTCTTTGGTAACCACAATGTACATTTGGTCATCTTATCAACACTGGGAATACTAACTCCCTTTGCTGGTATCTACGCTTGTACTAAGCTATTTTCACGGGGATTTAATGCAAAAATAGCTGCACTAGCAAGTGCCGACAACCTCCCTAGTGAAACTTCACAATTAACCCGAGATAATCCCTCCAAATTACCGCTATATAAAAGGATCTCTTCGAACGTTTGCTCATCCCCGGTTGAAGAGGCTGGATTTGGCATCGTATGGCTAATAAGTTCTAAAACGAGAGAATTTAAGCAACAGCTATACCCTTCGTTGGCTTATCTACCTATTTATTTTATTTTTTTATTTCTACGTACAGGAGATGATCTCCCAATAGCTGGCAAAATAGCGAAGCTTCGGGATTCAGGCTTGTATATCATTATGTTTTATCTTTCGTTATTAACCATACTAACCGTTTTCCAGCTTATTACTCAAAGTAATAAATATAAAGCGGCCTGGGTCTACCATGTGACTCCGATACAAAAACCGGGACAGCTGATGACTGGAGTTCTTAAAGCATGTCTGATTAAATATGTTTTACCGTTCAACATACTGTTTCTTTCTATCTGTGTACCGCTATTTGGTCTCAGTTCTATTAATGATCTGCTATTATCTTCCGCGATTGGCGGAATCGAAAGTATTCTGATTATGCTTTTCATTGTCAAAAACTATCCATTTTCGAAGGCTAGTCAATCCAATTCAAAAGCAATAACTAATCTACTGATATTAGGTCTATTGGGTATTTTGGGATACTTACATAAAACAATTTTCCATTATGAAACTCTAATTTGGATCTTAGCTGGACTTGCATGGGTCGTATTCTTTTTTATGCTGAAGTACTTACAGAGAGAAGACTGGAAAGGCTTAGCTTACGACGACAATTGATTAAACAGATAAAAAAAGCTCCATTAATGGAGCTTTTTTATCTAATTCTTCAAAATCTAGGCACAAAATATCTTCGTCCTTTTCTTTTATCCGGTTATCTTTTATTTATCCGTCCTTTAAATCGGCTAATACCATCCATCAGAACTTCAACGATTATTCTTCCTGAAGGTAAATGGCTCAGATCATAGTTCAGGACAGCTTGTTGAACAGATTTGTATTCATGTTTTTGCCACAAAACGCCATCAACCATAAAAAGGACAGTCATCTCACTCTTTTTATTGGACACTACGCTCAGTTGTGTCTTATCCACAACCGACCTTGGATAAAGTGAGAAGGCATATTGCGTTGAAATTGTGTTCATCTCAAATCCACGTTTGGCATTGAAACTAAACATCTCGCCATTTCCACAATCGCTTTCAAAAGCATGAATAAGGTTTCCTTTCAGATCGAAGATCCGTAAATGGCCATCACCATTTTCAGGTTGTGCCCAAAACTGCAGTCCGTTACCTGCGGTATCAACCAAAGAGAGCGAGTGATTTCCCTCAGTAAGATGTAAAGTATCTCTATACATAGTTTCAGTAGCAAGTTGAGAGCCTTTTTTACGAAAGACTGTATCCTGCTTTGCATTAATTAGAAATATACGATTATCCGCTGGTTTATTATTGGTCATAAACTCCAAAATAAAATCAGTGGGAAATTTCTGCAGAGCTGTAAAGACGCTTTCCGCCTTATTGTCTGTGGGCCACGCATCCGGCTTTCCATTAGGTTTAAGAAGTGACACCGTAAATACATTCTCCTGATCTTTTTCCTGTATTTCTGCTGGTAGGATAACTTCTGCAACTTGATTAAAAGAAAGATTACCTTTCCAATGGAAAGTTTTGACTGGAAATCCTTTCGTGCCATAAACAATTTCTAGGGATCGAATCGGGTCAGCACCCAAATTTCTGAAAGAAATCTTTGGACCAGCACTCGCCGGATTTAATCTAGAAAAACGCTGTTCATCACTTGGAACCATTATTGACTCGACCGCAGCATCTACTTTTTGTTTTGGGGCTGAATATTGAAACAAGTAAGCGGATATATTTTCGACTGCCTGTACATTATCAGTCGCTGTATAGGGTTCCATTTGTAAGGCAACTTGATGAGTACCAACTTTAGTAAATACATCAATAAAATCAGGCTGCTGTAAATCTCCAGGACACCAATATGCGCGGTCATGTACCCAGGTCCCGCCTTGTGGATAAAGTGGATTACCACCACATTTCTTCCACATATCACGTCTGTCTACAGTCTTTCCATCGAAGGTGAGTTCGCGCCATCGGCTACAGAATTCACTACAGCCACGTGGTTTATCCATACCATGCCCTGTATGCTGAATACGTATTCGGCTCAATGCTGCTCCCGGACTCGAGGTATATGTTATTGGTAGTAGATTTTCTCCTATCTTTTCGTTGACATCCCCGTATTTATATGCTTTATTCCACAGCGCTGTTATTCCCAATGGGGTAACAACTGGTGGACCTGATAAAATTTCAAAATCTACAGTAAGTGCCCACCCTACAGTCTTGTCCTCAAAACCAGAATGAGTATAGACAATTTCCACGCTATCCCTTAAGAAAGGAGCAAAATCAGTTACATCGACCTGCCATTTCCAACTCCATCCTTTATTGTAAATACTACCATATGGCGTAAGCATTCTTCCTAATTCATAATTTAGCACAGGTCCATTTTTTCCTCCTTTACGACGCAATAAGATGTGATCCAAATAATCCCAATGCGCTGTGCGCAAACTATCGGGGCTCCCAAGCGTAACAAACATAGTAACCTTCCTTACAGGATAGTTTTCTTTTGGAAATATCCCCCAAGCTGGATAGGAATTCTCGCCTTTCTGTACATCACATAGAATGGTCTTCCGTTGATGTGTAACGACATGGCTTATTGTGCCTTGTTGTGCAAAAACATGATAGCAGATAAAAAAATAGAATAGAGTTAGTATAGATCTTATATTCATTATTTAAGTATTATCCATGAAACAATACAAAGATAGATGTACTCTTGTCAGCGGCGAAAAAAAGGTAATGCGATAAAAAGGAAATACATGCAATCATAAAAAAAGCATCAATCTTAACAGACTGATGCTTTTGGTAGCGGGGAGCAGAATCGAACTGCCGACCTTTGGGTTATGAATCCAACGCTCTAACCATCTGAGCTACCCCGCCGTTTCGGTATGCAAATATACCACTTCGTATGTCAATTCAAAAGATTTTTTTATTTTTTTACCAATTCTGACCTATTTAAAACTCGCATTAAACACAACAAACTCATTTTTAACTCAATAAATTTATCATTGAAAAATAGAAACTGATGTTGAAAAAATTGATAGTCCTAAAAACAACATGTTTATCAAAAAACAGGGGCAACTTTTTACAAAAAAACTTGCAATAACAAAATAAATATGTATTATTACAAATAATAAGTTCATGTAGTAAAAAGCAATTTTGGAAGAGATTTGTAGCGGGGAGCAGAATCGAACTGCCGACCTTTGGGTTATGAATCCAACGCTCTAACCATCTGAGCTACCCCGCCATTTTGGGAATGCAAATATAGCTTATTTTTGATTTAAACAAACTAAAATTTAAAAAAACATTTTTATGGCAGATAAAATAAAATTCCAACTAGAATATATCATCAACTCTTCACCTAGAATTTTATTTCCGTATTTGCAAGAACCAAACGAATTGGCACAATGGTTTGCAGATGATGTAAACTATAAAGACACCGTTTATACTTTCATTTGGGATGATGAACCTCACCGAGCAAAAATTGTAGCATCGAAAGAAAATAAATCTGTACGCTTTAAATGGCTCGATGATGATCCCTATTATTTCGATCTGGAGATCGATCAAGACGAGCTAACAAATGATGTTGCTCTTAAAATAACAGATTACGCTAAAGAAGAAGACCTTGAAAATAGGAAGTTAATTTGGAAAAATTCAATAGTCTATCTTCAAAGTGTTATAGGTGCATAAAAAAGCCTATCTTTGCAATATATTTCCACTAAGGGCTCCAGCTGGAGCTCCTTAGTTGGTAGATGCCTTAATGTAAAGGCATCAATTTGCTTTGCGTCACGGATGAAAAAGGTTCATTTACTTATTCTTCAAGCTTTCATAAAACCATTTATTGTCACATTCTTTATTGTGATGTTTGTCTTATTGATGCTTTTCCTATTCAAGTACATTGATGATTTGATTGGAAAAGGATTTGAATGGTATACGATCATGGAGCTAATTGGATATCAATGCGTTGTTCAAATCCAAATGGCAATGCCTTTATCCATGCTCCTTTCCTCCATTATGACTTTCGGAAATCTGGGTGAAAGCTATGAATTAGTTGCGATCAAGGCTGCGGGCGTATCTTTACGTAAAGCGATGACCCCGCTATTCATACTCGTTGCAATTTTCGCAACAAGTTCTTTTCTGTTCTCCGACTATATTCTCCCCGTAGTGAACCTAAAAATGGGTACCCTACTTACTGATGTACGTAATAAAAAGGCAGATTTCCTCATCAAACCCGGAATCTTTAACAACACCATTCCAGGTTACTCGATCCGCGCTAGAGGAAAAAACAAAGCGGGAACAATTCTCTATGACTTGATGATCTATGATCATCGTGGCGGAAATACAGCCAATAATGTACTTATGGCTAAAGAAGGGTATATCTATAACTCTCCTGACAACAATTATATGATCCTAAAACTTAAGGATGGTATACGCTATGAGGAAGCACGGACTAAAAACTCAAAAACCTACGATCCACGTCAGCAATTTACGCGATTTAAGTTCAAGGAAACAGAGCAAAAGTTTGATATGGGAAGTTTTCAACAAGGTAAAACGGATGAAAATCTCTTCAAGAGCCACCATGCAATGTTAAACCTGAAACAGTTAGACATGTACATCGATTCCAACCATATTAAGATAGACAGTATGGGAAAAGCAATCGTCCGTACATTAGACACCCGATATAATATCTATTCGAAATATTTTAGTGCGAATCAACCTGGACAGCCAAAAGTCAAAGAAGCTAAGATCAAACCTTTTAAAAATTTGCTTACCGATCTGGTTCCCCAAGAACAACGGGCACAGATCACCATGAATGCGTTAAACCAGTTGAATTATTTAAAGGAAGATCTGAATGGCCGTACACTTGAATTTAAAGATTACAAATCGAAAGATATACGCTATCGTATTGAATGGCATCGCAAGTTTACTCTAGCTGTCTCCTGTCTTTTACTATTTGCAATCGGAGCTCCACTAGGAGCCATTATCAGAAAAGGTGGACTCGGTCTTCCGGTCGTGATGGCCATCATTTTCTTTCTGATCTATCACATTATCTCTACAGTTGCAGAAAAAACAGCGAAAGATGGTGCTATATCATCAGCCGTAGGTATGTGGATGGCCATTATTGTCTTAACACCATTAGCCGCTTTTCTAACGTACAAGTCGACGACTGATTCTGCCTTATTTGATATTGATCAATATAAATTAAAAATAGAAGCCGCTTGGAAGTGGATTAAGGAAAAGCTTGCAAAAAAGAATAAATTAAAAGAATCACATTAGATTGTGACAACGCTATTATAAATAAATTTAGATTCTACACTAACTTTGTACCAATTACAATATATCAATAAATGGATTTCAAATTAAACACGATCGAAGAAGCGATCGCTGATATACAAGCAGGAAAAGTAGTAATCGTCGTGGATGACGAAGATCGCGAAAATGAAGGAGACTTTGTCACTGCGGCCCGCAATGCAACCCCCGAAATCATCAACTTTATGGCGACTCACGGTCGTGGACTAGTGTGTGCCCCAATTACAAAAGAAAGAGCAGATGCATTACATCTTGACTTAATGGTGGGACAGAATACAGCTGTATATGAAACGAACTTTACAGTTTCCATTGACTTACAGGGATATGGTTGTACAACCGGAATTTCTGCGTCGGACCGCTCGAAAACAATTAAAGCAATGATCGATCCTAATATTCATTATGAAGAATTAGGTAGACCAGGACATATTTTCCCGCTCATAGCGAAAGATGGTGGTGTATTACGTCGCACAGGACACACTGAAGCTACAGTTGACCTTGCTCGATTAGCAGGATTTGAACCAGCGGGTGTATTGGTTGAGATTCTAAAAGAAGATGGTGAAATGGCCAGACTTCCGGAACTAATGGAAGTTGCTAAAAAATTTGATTTAAAGATCGTTAGTATTGAAGATCTGATTGAATACCGTCTTAAGCACGACTCTTTAATCAATGAAGAAGTCACTGTTAATATGCCTACGCAATATGGTGATTTTAAAATGAAAGCCTTTACACAAAAGGACACTGGCGAACAACATTTAGCGCTTTACAAAGGTGAGTGGAATGAAGATGAACCTATTTTAGTACGAGTGCACAGCTCTTGTGTTACCGGTGATATTTTTGGTTCTTGCCGTTGTGACTGTGGCCCTCAATTGCACAAAGCAATGGAAATGATCCAGCAAGAAGGTAAAGGCGTTATTGTCTATATGAATCAAGAAGGTCGTGGTATTGGACTGATCAATAAGCTACATGCTTACAAATTACAAGAAAATGGTTTGGATACGGTAGACGCCAATGTGCAGTTAGGGTTCAAGGCAGATTTAAGAGACTACGGTGTAGGAGCCCAGATTCTTAGAAATCTTGGTGTCACAAAAATGCGTCTTATGTCAAATAATCCGACAAAACGTGCTGGCCTAGTAGGTTATGGTCTTGAAATCATAGAAAATGTACCTATTGAAATAACGGCAAATCCCTTTAATGAAGAGTACTTAAAAACTAAAAGGGATCGTATGGGACATACAATCATGAAAAATCTATAAAAAGGAATTAAAAAAGGCGGTGTTTCTATTGGAAACACCGCCTTTTTTAACATAGAGAATTAAACTCCGATGATGATAAAATCACTCCCATTTATGATCTTGTTATGGCAGTACTTTCAATAAATAGAAGTAACTTTATAATATGGAACAACAAGGGAGATATATCATCTTTTTCGATGGTGATTGCTTGATCTGTAATCGCTTTGTTCAACTATTATTAAGGATAGATCGCAGAAAGAAATTCTTATTTAGTTCCTTGCAGTCTGAATTTGCCCGGGCCGCGCTAACAAATATTCCCAAAAATACTGATTCCATCGTTTTCCTATCTCCAGCCGGTACCTATCTCAAAAGTGAAGCTGTTTTAAAGATTTGTAAGCAGTTGGGCTTCCCCTACATTACTTGTTATTTACTGAAGATTTTACCACTCAAGTGGAGAGATGTGCTTTATGATTATTTTGCTAAAAACCGCTATCGATGGTTTGGAAAAAATGAGTTTTGTACGATACCTTCAAAATCTGAACGAGAAAGATTCATTTGAACAAACAACAATCATATTAAAGTGAAGTTTTGTTCAGAAATCTTCTAATTATACTTGTGACAATTAAATTTACATCGATGAAAAATACACTTTTAATTGACAGTGCCTATATCAATGGGAAATTTATCAAGTCAAAACACACCTTTGATGTGGTAAATCCTGCAACAGGAAAAGTTATTGCTTCGTTGCCAGATCTAAAAGTTGTTGACTGTACTAAAGCCATAATTGATGCTGACAAGGCATGGAAAAGCTGGAAAAACACAACTGTACTGGAACGTTGCAACATCGTCCGCAAATGGTACGATCTTATTCAACACTATAAAGACGATCTTGCGGAAATCATGACCCTAGAAAGCGGCAAACCGCTAAGCGAATCGAGGGTAGAGGTTGACTACGGTAGTTCTTTCGTAGAATGGTTTTCAGAAGAAGGAAAAAGGGCCTATGGCGAAACGATACCCTCTCATAAAAAAGGAACGAGAATGCTTACAATTAGGCAAGGTGTAGGGGTCGTAGCTGCAATTACACCCTGGAATTTTCCATTAGCGATGATCACCCGAAAGGTTGCTCCAGCTTTGGTAGCTGGTTGTACCGTTGTGCTAAAACCGGCCTCCCAAACCCCATTTTCCGCTATAGCATTGGCTAAACTGGCTGAAGATGCTGGGATCCCGAAGGGTGTTTTTAATGTCATTACAGGAAAAGACAGTGTTGGTATAGGCAAAGAACTAGCTACGAACGACCTGATAAGAAAACTATCCTTTACAGGCTCAACCGAAGTCGGAAAAACACTCATAGAACAATCAGCCTCTAACATTAAAAAAGTATCTATGGAGCTCGGTGGTAATGCTCCCTTTTTGGTTTTTAACGATGCGGATATTGATGCTGCTGTCGAAGGAGCCATTGCCGGAAAATTTAGAAACTCAGGGCAAACTTGCGTTTCCATCAATAGGTTTCTAATCCAAGAAGATGTCTATGATGAATTTTCGATGAAACTTAGCCATGCTGTCAGTAAATTGAAAGTTGGCAACGGACTTGACAAAGACGTCCAGGTAGGTCCCTTAATCAATGCAAAAGGGCTAGAAAAAGTACAGCATCATGTACAAGACGCATTAAATCATGGTGCCGAATTGGCTACTGGAGGAAAGGTCATCAAAGATCTATTTTTCCAGCCAACTGTGCTGACCAACATTCCGAAAGAAGCGCTTATATTCCGCGAGGAGACTTTTGGTCCGATTTGCGCCCTTTTCAGTTTCAAAACAGAAGAAGATGGAATAGCAATGGCCAATACGACTGAATTTGGACTAGCCTCCTATTTTTATAGTACAAATATAAATCGCTGTTTTCGTGTCGCTGAACAGCTAGAAGCTGGCATGGTAGGTGTCAATACAGGCCTTATTTCAAATGCAGCAGCTCCTTTTGGTGGAGTAAAACAATCTGGTGTAGGTCGTGAAGGATCTAAACACGGTTTGGATGAATATATGGAATTAAAATATATCTGCTTTGGCGGTGAATAAAAAAAGGAGCAAAATGCTCCTTTTATTTTTTTAAAAAATCCACTAGCTTTTCCCTTGTTGAACTGAACGATAAGGCGTCCCCTACTTTCTCATAATTCTGTTTATCCACACAGGTCGGATAAGCATATTTAGCAAAGGCCAGTTTATTATCATCTCGTATAAAAAGTTCCATTAAATCAACAATTTCAGTAACACTTAGACGCATACTTTTTAATTCCTGAGCAGCTACAGCAAGTCTATCCTGATCGTTTTCCTTCTGATTTAATAGATCGTTCAATCGATTGGAATTCGTTTTATTCATTCCTCCTTTATCAGACTGACCACTATTTTCATTATATCCACGATGATCCTCTACACCGTTGCGATAAATCTGAGAGTCCCCTGTCTGTCTACTGCGATCATTACCCCAACCAGTATTATATCCATCTCGATTATTATTCGGTAAATCGTCACGATCTTCTGATTGTCTGTATCGCTCATTACCTTGTTCATTATTATATCTATCCAGGTTATCATAGGGTAAATCCTCACGATAATTCCCATTGTTATACCGATCAACAGGATTCATGGATTCCAAGATAATCCCCCTATTTCCGCCTCTGCTACTGACAGAAAATACAACGTTCATATATTGCCCATTTCGATTGACAAGTTGCACGCCACTGCCATTCAATGTGCGTTGCTGTCTGTCAGCAAATACAATACGCAAATCATAACGACGACTCGTCAAATTGGATACCCTAATATCCGTGGAAGCCCTATTATTATACAAAACGTTGTTGATATAAAGAAAAAATGGAACATCTGTAGAATAGATATTTAATGCCCCTCCAAAAGGTCTGTATCGCTGCGCAAACCCAGCCGTTGCGACAATAAGCAACGAGACCATAACCAAAATTTTCCTGTACATAATCCGATTCAATTAATAATCCTTCGACTACACAGAATAAAAAAGGATTAAGAAACCAAAGAATTTAACATTTTGTTATGCTTTCTTGTTCCGGTACTTCTTATAAAGTTTTACGGCCATCATTAAAGCGATGGATAAAATTAAGAGCCCCAAAACGCCAAATATCCAGTTCAGTGCCGATTTTAAGACAACAGTAAAAACAATCGCGAATAATAAAACTGTTGCGACTTCATTAAACAAACGGAGATTTGTTGAGGTTAATTTGGATTCTTGACGACTCAATTTGAACATAATCTTCTGGCAGCTAAAATGATAGATAATCATCCCCAGAACGAATGTCAGTTTTACATGCATCCACCCCATGGATAATAAACCAGGGGAATAGCATAACATAACTAGTGCAGAAAGGACTGTGATGTACATCGCAGGAGTAGTAATAACCCACCACAGTAATTTTTCCATCTTACTGAATTCTTTATGCAAAACATCAAACGCTTCTTGACTCTTGTCCTTAGCTTCTGTATGATATATAAAGAGTCGAGGCATATAAAACAGACCTGACATCCAACAAATCACAAAGATAATATGAACTGCTTTTGCATATAAATAGACCATAGTTACAAAAATAAGAAAAGTTAATAGCATTCAATACGTCCAAACATCAATTGCGCAAATCTTACATCCAATATACAAAAGTGCTATATCAACCGAAATAGATTAGATCTTGTTAAAACAAAAACGACTTGCCTTTGGCAAGTCGTTTTTGTTCTTGAAGCGGATAGCAAACTAATAGCTAAATTCCTTTACAACCTCAATGGCATATTTTACATTATCAAAAGGAATATCTGGCATGATACCATGTCCCAAGTTAAAGATAAAACCATTTTCACCTCTCATGCGCTCAAATAGTTCGATAATCTTCTTTTTGATAACAGGTTTATCTGCATACAAAACAAATGGATCCAAATTTCCTTGAACAGCAATACCCTGTGGCAGAGATTGTTTAATATTTTTTAAATCTGCGTTCCAATCGATAGAAACAACATCAGGTTGCGCTTCGACCATCATTGGTGCAAAAACAGAAGATCCTTTACAAAAGGAAATGACTGGAATATCCTTACGGTTCAACTTAGCGATAATCTGCTTATTATAATAATGCGAAAAATCACGGTAATCATTCCATGATAAAGCCAAGGCCCAGCTATCAAATAATTGAATCGCATTTACGCCAGCTGCGATCTGCATATTCAAATATTCAACCGTTACATCTGCAATCTTTTGAAGGATCATATGTGCCAACTCGGGCTGATTATTCAACATCAACTTCGTTAACTTAAAATCTTTTGAAGATCCACCTTCAACCAGATAACTTAAGATTGTAAATGGTGCTCCCGCAAAGCCAATCAAGGGGATACGGCTGTCAAGACGTTGTTGAATGACCTTGATTGCATCAGCAACATACTGCAATTTATCCAAACAATTGGTAGACAAAGCTTCTGCATCCTTTACAGAACGAACAGGATTAGAAAAACGAGGGCCTACACCTTGTTCAAAGGACAGATCCCCTCCCATAGCTTCAGCTGTAACTAAAATATCAGAAAATAAAATAGCTGCATCAATACCTAGCAAATCTACCGGAAGCATAGTGACATCCGCAGCGATTTCTGGCGTTTTACACATTTCCAAAAAGGAATATTTATTCTTGATATCCCAATATTCCTTCATAAAGCGTCCAGCTTGACGCATCATCCACACAGGGGGTCTTTCCGTTTGCTGCGAGAATGCAGCTTTAATCAATAAGTCGTTTTGTAAAGTAGTACTCACTATAAATGTTTTGAAATTTCGTTTTCTATTTTTGTAATAATGCTGTTCTGTCTAGCGGTCAGATGTAACTTATTGGCAACATCTGTATACGCTCTCGCTCTTTCATAATCCAACTTTCGCAGCGCTATATTTGCCAGATTAATCATGACCATGCCCTTTTCATTATCTTTTTTCCAAGGCAGACGTGAAGCTAGCTGAAAATGATATTCGGCCTCATCGACACGTTCTTCTTTAAGCGCAATATTTCCCATCATAAATTCATAGAAATTACGTCTACCCTTGCGAAGGGCATCAGGGTTCTTGATCTCATTGAGCAAATTTTTTGTCTTTTCATAATCTTGCCTATGAAAAGCCTGCGTTGCCAAAAAAACGGAGCCTTCTCTAAAATGGCTCCAAATCAAATAGCCTATCCCACCAGCTATCAGAACAGCCGTCTGATAATGCCCTTCATATAAGCCATAGCCCAAAAATAATGCAGCAATAAAAATAACGGCTATTCTAGCCCTGATTGTCATCATCTCTTTCTACCTATGCGTTATTGTCGGTAAACTTATAACCAACACCTCTGATAGAATGGAAATAAATCGGATGCTTTTGATCTGGTTCGAAATATTTTCGGAAGGTTAAGATAAAATTGTCGATGGTACGTGTAGATGGGTAAACATCGTAATTCCATACGGTCTCCAATATTTGTTCCCTGGATACAGCCTCATTACGTCGCTCAATCAACAGTTTCAACAGCATGGTTTCCTTCTTTGTCAACGAAGTGATCGTGCCATCCGCATGATGTAGCTCATACGAATTAAAATAGATCGTTTTATCACCTATTTGATAAGAATTTAGTTCTTTCAAATCATCCGGTTTCATGCCACGACGCACCAAATTTCCAACACGAAGGATCAATTCTTCTAAGTTGAAAGGTTTTACCAGATAATCATCCGCCCCTTTCTTAAGACCCGTAATTCGATCCTCACTGCTATTTTTCGCAGTTAAAAACATGATAGGAACCTCAGTGTTTTGCAGTCGAATAGTTTCAGCCACTTGGAATCCATCAATTTCTGGAATCATCACATCCAAAACCACCAAGTTGAAACGTTCCTCCTTGAAGACTTTTAGTGCTTTTTTTCCATCGGTAGCCGTAGTAACACGGTAACCTTCCATTTCGAGATTCAACTTGATAGCTTCTAACAAGTGTTCTTCATCTTCGACAAGTAATATTCTTTGTTTACTTTGCATTTCTTTCAAATGTTACTTCAAAAATACTCCCTTTAGGAGTGTTATCTTTAACTTTTATGGTCGCGTCGTGCTTCTGCAATACGGTTTTCACGATATATAACCCCAAACCTGTGCCTTTGGTTTTTCGTGTTGCCTCACTTCCCACGCGATAAAACTTATTAAAGATAAGTTTTTTCTCTTCATCACTGATACCGATACCATGGTCAGCAACAGAAAAAATTATTTTATTATTCTCCGTATATAATTTCACATCCACCATAGCACATGCCGGCGAATACTTAATTGCATTTTCTATCAGATTAGTAACCACATTACTAATCGCAAACTTATCCGCATGAATAATGATATCCGCTTCCAAATAAGGTTTCAAAACTTGTGAACTACAGGAATTCTTCTGAAGCCTATCTACAACCTGTTCTACCAAAGCAGTAAAATTAAAATCCTCTTTAGGCATACTGTAATTTCGGCTGTCCAACTTAGTTGTCATCAATACATTTTCCACCAGATCATCCAAACGCTCGATATCCTTCAGCGAGTTTCTCAAGAACGTTTGTTGTTGCTCTTTGTCAAGATCACGTCTCAAAATAGTTTGAATATACAATTTGACGGAAGCCAATGGCGATTTAAGTTCATGCGTAATAGCCAAGAGAAAGTTCTGCTGTTGTTGAAGCAGCTTCTGCTCCCTTTCAACCAGCCGCTTCAACCGCCATGCACCCCACAAGAAAATAATCAAGAAGAATATTCCCTCTCCTATAATCATGTTCTTTTTACTCGGATCAAAACGGATAAACATCACCCCCCACCATATCAGTTGCATAACCGCATAGAACAATAGAAAATAAAAGAGTAACAGCGCTTTCTTCATGTGACAAAAATAGGTATTCACCCATGTATTCGGAAATATCAGAAGGATTATGACACAAAGAAGAAAATTAACCGATTCGCAATAAGACTAAAATCACCAAACAGTCATATAAACCATCGGAGACCCCATATCGATAAAAGTGACCTTTAATTTCATCACTAGATAACCCAACTGACTTGGAATTTCAGGTTAATTTGTTTTAATTTTGCATATGTTTAATCACAAGAAAAAAGACATTTTCTTCGACCTAGATCATACCATATGGGATTTTGATAAAAATGCCGAAGAAAGTCTGCACGAGCTATATTTTAAATACAAGTTTGATCACTTGTTTAATCAACAGTCATCCACTCGTTTTATAGAAACTTATACGGTTAACAATCATCGACTTTGGGGACTCTATCATCACGGAAAGATTTCAAAACCAGAACTCAGGAAAGCTCGCTTTGCAGATACCTTTACTGAGCTCGGTGTGGATCCAGAGTTGTTTCCTGAAGAATTCGAACTGGAGTATCTCACTATCTGTCCCAAAAAAACAAATCTGTTTCCCCATGCACATGAAACCTTGGCTTATTTGGGTGACAGATACAATCTTCACTTGATATCTAATGGTTTTAAAGAGGCCTGTGAGACCAAACTGGAAAAGAGCAACCTAAACAAATATTTCAAACACATTTTTATTTCCGAAGTCATCGGTGTGAATAAACCGGATCCCCGAATATTTGAGTTTGCTATGACGACTGCTCAAGCGCAGGCCCAGCAATCACTGATGATCGGAGATAATCTTGATGCCGACATCCGTGGAGCCGTAAATGTAGGCATGGACGCCATTTTCTTTAACCCAAATGTTATTGAAAAACCAGACGATGTATCACATATGATTATCGACTTAAAAGAACTACAATCGATACTATAGAAAATAGAAAAAGCAGCTTAAAGCTGCTTTTTCTATTTTAGAACCTTAACGGTAATATTCTTAAACCATACATCATTTCCATGATCCTGAAGACCGATAAGCCCCGATTTGCTATCGCCACCAACATGGCTCAACAATTCAAAAGCCAAAGGCCATTTTTCTTCACTGAATTTACTTTTTTGCAATAAATCAATCCAGGACTTATCCCATAATGTATATTCAACAACCTTTACACCATTTTGAAAATGCTCTACCTTGCCATTGTTTACTCTGATCTTAACTTTATTCCACTCGCCATACGGTTTACCATTCTGAGGCTTAGCAGGGATCATATCGTACAATGATGTCGATTTACGATTTCCATCTACACCCATTTTAGCATCAGGATGGTTCTCATTGTCCAAAACCTGACATTCTGGAGACGAGATATAAATCGGTTGTCCTTCCACTTCCTTCGCTAAAAAGAAGATACCTGAATTTGCTCCTTTAGCAACTTTCCATTCCATCTCCAATTCGAAATTCTTGAAATCATGGGCAAAGACCAAGTCACCACCTTCTTCTTTACCAACATTGGCCTGACTATCAAATTTGATCGCCCCTTCGTTAATAACCCATCTTTTTGGGACTACCGTCTTATCATATCCTCTCCAGCCTTCCATCGAAGTACCATCAAAAATAACATAGGCTCCAGCTTTATTCTTTTTAAATTTCTTGATATCTACACGGGGTAAATCTAAGATTTTGTAAGCAGGAACCTCTTTTTTTGCTTGCGCTACGGCAGTATTAAGATGTGCTGAAAAAGCAATCACCGATACCGCAAGAACTGTTTTTAATAACTTCATTCTTTTTAGTTTTAGGTTTGTTTTAAAATTAAATTTAAGCATTTGAGTGTATAAAGAGGAATATTTTTTAATATTCCTCTCCGCCCCCCATTTCATTTGTATTCGACACTTTTTTCTTTGATTTGTTTAAATCTTGGCTACCAAACCGATAGGAAAGTGATAAGGTTACCATCCTCTTCATCCAACGGTACTCAAAATTTGATATAAGTTGAGCTGTCTCTGTCACACCATTCATTTTTCGCGAATTAAATACATCTCTCACATTCAACATAATAGAAGATTTCTTCTTGAACACATCTTTTTTCAAGGCTAGATCCATACCTTTCATTGCATTCATCTGTCCCTGAGCCATTACACGCGAAGAATTATACTCGCCTCTCATTTGAGCAGAAAACGTTGATGTAAAACGATAATTAGCGGTCAGATTGGCATTATAAGCGAAATCCTTTCGTTCTGTAATATCGTAGTCCGGGTTTGCATTATACTGAATGTGGATCAAATTGAGATTAAATGTAAAGTCAAAATCCTTCGTTGCGTTGACTTTTGAAATAAACTCAAAACCCGAAAGATTACGACTGGTCATATTCTCCCATCTACTGTATGTTCTTCCATCCTCTATCTTGTAAACAAATGGCTGAATAACCTCACTAGCGTGATTGAAATAAGCCGAAGATATCAGGTTTACTTTACCAAAGGTTTTGGCAAAGCTCATTTCCAAGCTGTGCACATCTTCCGGTTTCAGATTCGGATTTCCCTGACGATAATTCAAATCATCGGATACATTTAAAAATGGGTTAACTTGCCAACCACGAGCCCGTTGGACACGGCGCGAGTAGCTAAATTGAACTTTATCCCCATTTTCACCAACATCGTAGGTTAAAAACAGTGTTGGATATAACCTGAAAAATTTCTGTTTAGCATTGGATTCCTTTTCCACAGCAGCTGGATCCTTGGAGAAATAGGTGGACTTGAGTTCAAATTGCTCTCCCCGGAGTCCGATTTGATAACCAATTTTATCTGTTAATTTATTTTGATAATTCGCATAGATCGCATGGACAGTACTCGTGAAATCAAAATCGTTGCTGATTCTATAGTCCGGCACATAGGTACCTATAGAATCGAGTGATCTGGAAAACTGGGTATCAAATGATTTTCTGATTTGAGACCTGTAGCCCGCCTCGAATTTGCTTACCTCGGAGAAAGGTAAAACATAATCCAATTGAAGGTTGATATTCTTGCCATCCTCAGACGTAACATTCTTCCGTGAGGTGGCCTTCCGTCCATCGGTGTAATTTTGAGAAAAATCATTTGTACCATCTTCCTTATCTCTCCCATAACTCGCATTCCCCGTCAACTCCTCTCCTTCTCGCTTAAATTGATGTCTAAAATCGGCGTTTAATTCATAACCAAGATCGTCTTCAAATTGTGTTGAATTTCGAACGCTCGTTCCTGTCATCTGTGACTGTTTAAAGAACTCATAATTCAAGTCTTCTATTCGCTTGTTATCACGTATACTTAAATTACCCGAAAAACTCAATGAAGTACGGTCTGACATATTATAATCAAACCCAGCTTTTACCGTATGGCTATTGCCCTTTCTTGACGATTCGGATTCGCTATGATTACGCGTGCTATCACCAAAAAACGTGTTGTCCGTTTTCCCACTTCCCACCATGTTTCGTTTATTGAAGTTATAGGATCCGAAGTAATTGAATTTCCGATCACGATAATTCAAGGTCAATCCCGCCATATAGTTATCATAGGATCCTGCAGAAGTATTTACAGATCCATTTAATCCCGTCCTAATATTCTTCTTTAAAACGATATTGATAATTCCTGTTTGCCCCTCCGCATCATATTTCGAGGAAGGGTTCGTGATAACTTCAACTTTTTCAATTGAATTGGCAGGTAGACTCTGAAGCAAAGAAGTTACATCGTTTCCTGCTAAAGCAGACTCTCGGCCGTCGATTAAAATTTTCACACTACTTGATCCACGCAAACTGACCGATCCATCCTGATCAACTTGCAAAGTGGGAACATTCGCAAGCACATCGGTCGCTGTTCCACCCGCGCTGACCAAACTCTCACCTACATTGAAGGTTTTACGGTCTATACCAATTTGCATAGCTGGAGCTCTTCCTTCAATAACAACTTCGTTCAACATATTACCTGTAGATTTCAAAGCGATTCGACCTAAGTCCTTACTTTTATCCCCTAATACCTCTATACTATCAATAGTATGTGTCTCGTAGCCAACATAAGTGATACGGACATTATATTTACCAGGTTTAATATCAGACAACAAAAGGAATCCTTGGGATACAGACTGTCCGCCCTTAACAAAGACGTTACTATTGACGTCCAAGAGCGCGACACTAGCCGATGAAATAGGTTTAGAAGTTTCGCTATCGACTAAAATAGCTTTGATTTGACCTGTTTGAGCAAAAAGGACAACAGGTAAAAAGAATACGAATAAGAAAGATTTAAACGATTTAGCGTAAAAAAACATGCTTCAGCTTAGTTTATAGTTATAGTGCAAAGAAAACTAAAACTTACAGACAAAATTGAAGCGTAACCATATTATTACGGTAACAAAAGAATAGCAAATTACTCCACAGAAACAGTCAATCCCTCGGCTTTCAGAATTTTACGATAGATCTCCATCTCCGTATAAGTACCCTCCAATACAGCACATTTCCCTTCAGTATGCACTTTCCAGGCAATCTTCTCAGCTTGCTTCTCGGTATATTGTAAATGATAGATGAGACAATGAATCACATGTTCAAACGTATTGGTTTCATCATTCCACAAAATGAGTCGATTAGACTCTTTGACAGAGGCTAATATCTCTTCTAACGTAAAGGTTTCTTCAGCAGTTTGGGTACCCATTCTGCAAAAATAGAATATTTTTTTCTAAATTAACGATAATATAAAAGGGAAGAATACAATCAATTAGAGGAATTTATTATGTTACAGTCAAAAATTGCAGGAATTGGCTACTACGTTCCAAAAAACGTATATACCAATAATGACCTAACACGCTTTATGGATACCAGTGACGAATGGATTCAAGAACGAACTGGCATTAAAGAACGTAGATATGCAGACCGAATAGGCGAAACCACCACCACTATGGGTGTCGAAGCAGCTAAAATTGCCATCGAACGAGCCCATATTACACCCGAAGATGTCGACTTCATCATCTTTGCCACCTTATCACCAGATTATTATTTCCCGGGCTGCGCCGTACTACTGCAACGGGAAATGGAAATGAAGGAGGTCGGGGCACTGGATATTAGAAACCAATGTTCAGGTTTTATATATGCGCTTTCCATTGCCGATCAATTTGTCAAAACAGGGATGTACAAAAATGTGCTAGTGGTTGGTTCCGAAAAACACTCTTTTGCACTTGACTTTTCTACGAGAGGACGAGCCGTTTCCGTGATTTTCGGCGATGGTGCTGGAGCAGTGGTTGTGCAACCCACAACCGAAAATGGCAAAGGAATCCTGAGCACGCACTTACATTCAGACGGAGCCGATGCTGAAAAGCTAGCGATGTATTACCCCGGAGCTTCTAGTGGAATTTGGCTGGATAAAATGCCCGACTGGCCGGATCAGGAATTGGGCGGATTATTGATGACCAAAGAGATGCTCGAAGATGGAACTGCGTTTCCAAATATGGATGGCCAGGCCGTCTTCAAAAAAGCTGTTGTCAAATTTCCTGAGGTCATTCATGAAGCACTAGCAAAAAATAATTTAAAAACCAGTGATATCGATTTATTGATTCCACATCAGGCCAATCTTCGCATCTCGCAATTTGTACAGAAAACTCTTGGATTAAGGGAAGATCAGGTATTCAACAATATTCAGAAATATGGTAATACCACTGCTGCCTCTGTACCGATAGCACTATGCGAGGCTTGGGAAGAAGGAAAGATTAAAGAAGGTGATCTCGTATGTTTGGCTGCTTTCGGAGCAGGATTTACGTGGGGTTCAGCCTTAATTCGATGGTAGATAATAGCGTATATAGAAAAAGGGCTAATCATGTATGATTAGCCCTTTTTCTATATATTCCCGAATAAAAAAATTACCCGTTTGATAATGCTGCTGCACCAGATACGATCTCCGTCAATTCTGTTGTAATTGCAGCTTGACGTGCCTGGTTGTAAGATAGCTTAAGTGATTTGATTAAGTCACCAGCATTCTCTGTAGCTTTATCCATTGCCGTCATACGTGCTCCATGCTCAGAAGCATTCGAATCTAAAACAGCTTTGTATAATTGAATCTTGATTGCTTTAGGAATCAACTCCTCGATAATCTTCTCTTTGGAAGGCTCGATGATATAATCCACCTCAGCTTCTATTTTTGCTTTATGCGTATGTTGTTTGTTTTCCTCCGCAGGTAATAATGGTAAAATCTGCTCTGCAGTCAACTCTTGAACTGCTGCATTTTTGAACTGATTATAAACCACTTCAACACGATCAAAATTACCTTCTTTGAATTGTTCCATGATAAATTCAGTCACCACAGATACAGAACCAAAATTTAAATCAGAAAACAAATCAGAGTGATTAGCTACCACATTGAAGTTACGTTTCGAGTAGAAGTCATAACCCTTTTTACCAATACCAATGATACTCAAATTACCCTTTGCATGTTGCTCGGCATATTTGTTAAAGATCAAGTTATTAGTCGCTTTGATAACATTTGCGTTGAATGCTCCAGCCAAACCTCTGTTAGAAGAAACAACAACGATCAACACCTTATTTGGCTCGCGGTCTACTGTAAAAGGAGAGTTACTTCCCTCAACACTCGCAGAAACATCCGCCAAAATATCTCTTAGTTTATTCGCATATGGGCGCAATTGTAAGATAGCGTTAGTAGCGCGCTTCAATTTAGCAGCCGAAACCATTTTCATAGCTTTCGTGATCTGCTGTGTTGATGATACCGAGGTAATCCGGTTTCTTACTTCTTTTAAATTTGCCATATTTGTTTTAAGTATTAAGTATCTAGTATTGAGTATCGAGCCTTGTCAATAGACTCAATACCAAATACTCATTACTATTAATATTTTGATGCTAAATCCTTAGCTACTGTTTCTAATACTGCAGTTAATTCATCGGAGAACTTATTAGCTTTAAAAGCTGACAAGACTTCTGGATGACGTTGCTCCAAATGCGTTAAGAATTCTTCTTCAAATTCTCTCACCTTGTTTACGGGAACATTACGCAATAAACCTTTTGTTCCGATATAAATAATCGCAACTTGTTTCTCTACAGAAACTGGAGAGTATTGACCTTGTTTCAAGATCTCAACGTTACGAACACCTTTATCTAAGACAGATTTAGTAGCAGCATCTAGATCAGAACCGAATTTCGCAAAAGCTTCCAATTCACGGTACTGAGCTTGATCTAACTTTAATGTACCAGATACCTTTTTCATCGGTTTGATCTGCGCGTTACCACCTACACGAGATACAGAGATACCTACGTTGATCGCTGGACGAATACCTGCGTTGAACAAGTTAGATTCCAAGAAGATCTGACCATCTGTAATTGAAATTACGTTGGTTGGGATATACGCAGAAACGTCACCAGCTTGAGTTTCGATGATCGGAAGTGCAGTTAATGAACCACCACCTTTCACCAAGTGTTTGATCGACTCAGGTAGATCATTCATGTTGCGTGCGATATCATCTGAAGAGTTGATTTTCGCTGCACGCTCCAACAAACGGCTGTGTAGATAAAATACGTCACCTGGGTATGCTTCGCGGCCCGGTGGACGACGTAACAATAAAGAAACCTCACGGTACGCTACCGCTTGTTTAGACAAATCATCATAAACGATCAATGCTGGACGGCCTGTATCACGGAAAAACTCGCCGATAGCAGCACCCGACATTGGCGCATAGAACTGAAGTGGAGCTGGATCAGCAGCAGATGCAGCAACAACTACTGTATAAGCCATAGCACCTCTTTCCTCCAATGTACGCACGATATTCGCAACTGTAGAATTCTTTTGACCTACGGCAACGTAGATACAAAATACAGGTTCTCCTGCATCATAGAATTCTTTTTGGTTCAAGATTGTATCGATACAAACAGCTGTTTTACCTGTTTGACGGTCACCAATAACCAACTCACGTTGACCACGACCAACTGGAATCATCGCATCGATCGCTTTGATACCTGTTTGTAATGGTTCAGTTACCGGTTGACGGTAGATAACACCAGGAGCTTTACGCTCGATAGGCATTTCATACAAATCACCTTGAATAGGCCCTTTACCATCGATTGGCTGACCTAAAGTATTTACAACACGTCCCAACAAGCCTTCACCAACTTTGATGGATGCAATACGGTTGGTACGTTTAATAGTATCTCCTTCTTTGATTTCATCAGAAGGACCTAAAAGTACAACACCAACGTTGTCTTCTTCTAAGTTTAATACAATACCTTGTAATCCGTTATCAAATTCAACCAACTCACCGGACTGAACTTTAGTTAAGCCGTAAATACGAGCAATACCGTCACCTACAGCAAGTACGGTACCCACTTCCTCTAGTTCGGCTTCTGATTTAAAGCCCGACAATTGCTCTCTTAGAATTGCCGAAACTTCATCTGGTCTTACCTCTATCATTTTAATTATTATAAGGGGTTTTTTGATTTATTTTACTTCAAGTATCAGAACAAATTAATTATTCTGATTCAAATATCTTTCCAATTTATTCAACTTACCAGCAATACTTGCATCAATTTGGCGATCGCCGATATTGACTACAAATCCACCGATCAAACTATGATCAACTTTATTGATCAATATCACTTGAGCGTTGGTTTCTTTCGCAAGTACATCTTTCATCGCTACCAAATTAGCTTCAGAAAGCGGCGCTGCAGATGTAACTGTAGCTTTCACAATTCCTTTTACCTCGTTGTACTCACGAATAAATTCTTGAGCAGTGGCATAAACAATCTCGCCACGACCTTTATTGATCATGATCTTAAAGAATGCCAAGATATTTGGATTGATCTTATCTTTAAATAGCGCATCCAATATGTTTTTCTTCTTGTCCAAAGGAACAATAGGATTGGCAAAAACCGCTTGCAATTCTGTACTGGATTTCAAAACAGCAATGAATGAATCCATATCCGCCTTGATTGTTTCCAGTGAGCCTTGCTCGCTAGCCAAGTCGATTAATGACTTAGCGTATCTTGATGCTACTTTAAATACTGACATAATTCTATTTCGTAATTTGAGTGACCGGATTAGTTCAATTTAACGTCATTAAGCAAATCTGCTACTAAAGCTTCTTGCTTTCCTTGGTCCTCAAATTCTTTGTTTAACACTTTACGAGCAATATCCAAAGACAAAGAAGAGACCTGAGACTTAACCTCAGCCAAAGCTTTATTCTTTTGTTCGTTGATCTCGATTTTTGCTTGTGCAATCAATTTTGCACCTTCAGCCTGTGCCTGAGTTTTTGCCTCAGCTACAATCTTATCTTTAAGTTCTTTTGCTTCCTTAAGGATAACATCGCGTTCTGCGCGAGCTTCTTTTAGTAATTGTTCGTTCTCATTTGTTAAACGAGCCATTTCTAATTTAGCTTTTTCAGCAGCCTCCAAAGCACTTGCAATACCTTTTTCACGTTCGTCTAGGGCATCAACAATTGGTTTCCATGCGAATTTACCTAATAAAAAGATAATAACCACAAGGACGATGACCATCCAAAAAAACAAACCGTACGAAAACGAATGTATTAATTTATCCATTGTTATACTATATAATGATAATTCTTATTTTTTAAGATTCAGGAATAATATAACCTGCAACCAACCGTTGCAGGTTATACCATAAAACCGTTGTGACTATTTACCTAATAATAAAGCACCGAATGCTAAACCTTCAAGTAAGGCACCAATGATAATCATTGCAGTTTGGATTTTAGATGCTGCTTCTGGTTGACGAGCGATAGCTTCCATTGCAGAACCACCAATTTTACCTAAACCTAAACCTGCACCGATAACGATTAAACCGGCTCCAATTAAATTGTACATAATGTATGATTTGAATAATTAAAAAATTTACTAATTAATGATCGTGATGTTCTTCAACAGCCATACCGATAAATAAGGATGACAACATCGTAAAAATAAATGCTTGTAAGAATGCTACCAATAATTCGATAACCATCAAGAAGATTGTCAAGAACATGGAAACACCGATACTACCCACTACTGTCAATTGGTGTTGCAATAAATAAACAATTGCAATCAGTCCCATTACGACCGTGTGACCAGCTGTAATATTTGCAAACAAACGTACCATCAAAGAGAATGGTTTTGTAAACAATCCCAATACCTCAATTGGCGCTAAAACAAATTTAAATGGAACCGGAACTCCTGGCATCCAAAAAATATGCTTCCAGTAGTTTGCGTTTGCTTTGATATTAACAATTAAGAATGTAAAAAGAGCCAAACATAAAGTTACTGTAATGTTTCCTGTAACGTTAAACCCTAGTGGTGTCAAACCAACCAAGTTTAAAATCCAGATCAAAAAGAATACAGACAATAAATAAGGCATGAATTCCTTGTAACGATGACCAATGTTTGGAATAGCCATCTCATCACGTACATAGATAACCAAAGGCTCCAATACACGTCCAACACCTTTAGGTAAATTGTTAGCGCCTTTTTTATATGTTTTAGCCAAACTAATAAATGCCCAAAACATTAAAAATGCAGCCAAAAACAAACCAACAACACTTTTAGTGATCGAAAAATCTAAAGGCATCGCTACAGATGGATGAAAATCAACAGCATCATGAATTTCATGAGAACCAATCACATAAGAAGTTTCAAATTCCTTTTTCTCTTCTTTTCCATCTTCATTTATAGTCATAACATAACTACCATCAGCATTTTTACGATACTCATGACCAGTCAAATTACCAGTAGCATCAGTCTTATAAATTTTCCCGTGATACAATGCATAATATTGGCCATCAACCTCAGCAACTTTATTACCGTGATCGAATGCCGAAGCCATAAAAACTTTCAAGCCATTATCGATCAAAATTACCGGCAATGAAAAACCATAATGTTTACCTGTCTCTTCATCCGAAAAGAAGCTAAAATAATAATCATCTTGTAAGTGATGCTCAATATGGCTATTGATTTCCTCAGCCTGCGATTTTTCTCCGTGTGCATCCTCATTCGCCTTTGTTAAAAATGGCGCAACTGCAAACAGAATAACTGCTAAAAATTGAAGTGTTCTTTTAAGACTCACGATACTACTATTATGTTATTTAAAATTTTTTGCGAAAATACTATATATAAAGCACAAAAGCTACTTTAATATTACATTTTTTTGAAAAAACTATCGTTTTCTCCCTTAGGATTTGTTTAAAGCCTTGTAAGCAAATATAACATCGTAAAAAAGGAATAAAACGACAACGATCAAATAGTTATATTTTAAAATATCAGCCTGCGGTTTTGCCAACCCATTATGGATATATACATAATTCAGGACAAACTTTAAAGTCAATAGTCCCAAGAAAACAAAACCAACATATTGCGGAAATTTCTGCGAACAGTAACTTATCCCCACCATGATGATCACGGATAATATCAGTTGAAAAATATAAATTTCATACAATGGAAAATGTAGATCTTCCAGGGAATGTATACCATCAAAAGACTTTAACAAAAAGAAATGAACGGCAAAAATTAATACCGCAACAAAAAATAAAATAAGGGCCTGCTTTATATATACTATCATCTATCGTTTAATCGATTCACTTGTCTAATGACTTGATATAGAGAAATTCCAATCCCTCCAAGGGTACAGATCTTCATCCATAGTTGGTTCTCAGCATGAAACTTACCGTCCAGCCAATCCCCCAATAAATAAAATGCGTAAATGGTAAAAACCATCTGGGTTGAAATAGTCGTCAGCACAAGCCACTTGTTAGGATCTTTCTTGTTTTCCATAAGCAATCTTAAGGTTATCAATGGGCTTTCAACAAACTATATCACACAATTTGTTACAAATATACGCTATAAATTTTTATTGCCTACAATCCCAAAACTTTTTGTCCAATTTTAATATCCGGATAATCAATATCCGCCCCCAAAAGCATTTTAAGTTCCGAAGAAGACTTATCCGGATTTGCACGAATAACACCAAGAATACGATCCAACTTCTCCTGTTCGATCAACTCTGTTGCTTCCACTTCCGTACCAACAAAATTAATTAAATGTCCATATATCGTACCCGCAACCATCCCACGCTTAACCGCTATATCAGGAATACTCATACCATCCTTAAACATTTCTAAGGAAATATCCTTTGTATCCAACTTCTTAGGTCCTTCTTCATCTGCACTTTGCGCAGCCAATTCATCTTTTTCTTTGGTCTTCACACTGGCAGCAACATCGAGCATCGCTGTTTGAAAATCTTCCCGTTTTGAAAGCGTTTCAGCAATAAGCAGACAATGTTGCAACTGCTCGCGTTTTCGCTTGTAATCAAGCAATAGTGCTTTTAACTCGTCAATATATTTCTTCGTACGTTTTCGTATCTGGTACTCTTCGATATGTTTGGTTAAAGCCTCAATCAGATCTACATCCATTTTCGGTAAAAACCAATTGACCGCAGCAGTAGAACGCTCACAGATTACGTCATAATCGATCGCGTTTTTATCCCGCAACAAATCATACAGTACAACAATAAACTTATGTGCAACTTTCTCTTGGGTCTGAAGGTGCTTGACCAATTGTTGAAAAAATAGTAATGCTTGTTCCTTTCCATCAATATTACGCTCCTCAAGTGATTTCAGTAACTCAGAAGTCTCGGCCAATAGACCGTCCCAACGGAAACCGTGCATTAAAATCTGGCCAAGATAATTCCGTTGGCATTGCTCTAGAATTTCATTGATATCAGCTTGACCCTGAGTACGCTGCGCAAATTCAACAACTTGATAATCTGTACGGATGGCATAAGAAGGGATGATCGATTTTAATACAAGTCCATCCAAACTCGTTAAACGGCTCAATGCAACGTATACCTGTCCCGCGGCAAAAGAGGTCCCCGCGTCGATGATTGCTTTTTGGAAAGTTAAGCCCTGGCTTTTATGAATGGTGATAGCCCAAGCCAGTCGAAGTGGAAATTGCGAAAATGTACCCAATATCTCCTCCTTAATCTGATCTTGCCCCTTATCGTAATTATACCGAATATTTTCCCAGGTCTCCCTTTTTACCGTTACAGATTCCGACCCATCAGGAAATGTAACCGTTACTGTGCCCTGCACAGTATCGATGTCCTTTACCGTACCGATCTTTCCGTTGTAATATTTACGTTCATCTCCCGAATCGTTTCGAATAAACATCACCTGTGCCCCTATTTTTAAAGACAACGTTTCTTCAGCAGGATAGGAACCCTGCGCGAAATCGTCCTTTACAACTGCCTTAAGATTTAACATTTTACCCGATAATGACGCCAACTTGGCTCCGTTTATTTCATCAGCATTTCGATTATGGGAGGTCAATGTAATATACTGCTCAGCTTCGCTTGGGACGAAGTCTTTTTCATAGTAACCATTTAAGGTCGTGAGCATGTCACTTGTACACTGATTGTTTCGTATGGCATTCAAAATGGAAATAAAACCCTCATCTTGCTGGCGATAGATTTTATTAAGCTCTAACATCACCAAGGGATTATCTCTTAAAATTTTAGCGTTAAAGAAGAAAACAGAAGAATAATGATCCCGTAAAACATTCCATTCGGCGTCTTTCACAACTGGTGGCAACTGATACAAATCTCCGATAAACAGAACCTGCAACCCACCAAAAGGTCGCATATCGCGACGAACAGATTGCAGGATCACATTAATCGCATCCAATGTATCTGCACGGACCATTGAAACCTCATCAATCACCAATAGCTCAAGTTCCTGCAAGATAGCCCTGCGCTGCTTGGTCAGTTTAATCGTACTGAATAAACGTGATTTATTGTAAATATGACTATCCTGCTCGTCCCAACGTAATTCATAATCTTCTATAAAGGTTCCAAAAGGAAGCCAAAATAAAGAATGTAAAGTGGTCCCGCCCGCATTCATCGCCGCGACGCCCGTAGGAGCCGTAATAGCCATCTTCTTGTAGCTATGCTCACGGATATACTTCAAGAACGTCGTTTTTCCTGTACCCGCCTTTCCTGTAATAAATACGTTCTGGTTCGTTTGGTTAACAAAAGCAACAGCCTGCATAAATGCAGTATTTTCTCGATCGACTTGAAAGTTTGACATATCCTGAAATTAGATTGATCACAAAATTAGCAATTTCATTTTTAACTTCACGCGACACATTATAGCTTAAGACACCTAAAACCGCTCCATTATAACGTATTTAGATAAAGCTAAAACGGTTAACTTAAAATATTAATGGATTTTTTTTATATTTAGCAACTGAATTAACGAATAACAAATTTTTAGAATTTTTAATATGGCTATAGATAAAATCGCATTGTTTGAGAAAGTACAGGAAATGCTGACATCCAAAGGTTTTCGTATTGATAAATCAGATGCTGCACGCCCTTGGGGAGGATTTTTCGTTATTGACGAATCCCAAGCACAAGAATTTGCCGATGAATACTTCGGCGGAATGGATGTACAAGAGTTAAGAATCTCAGGGAAATTAAGTCCAAAAATTTTAATTGTTGCACCAGAGAAAAGACTTTCATGGCAATATCACCACCGTCGTGCCGAAATCTGGCGTGTTATCCAAGGTAACGTAGGCGTTATGGTTTCTGACACAGATGAAGAATCGGTTGTTTCAACATTGAAAGAAGGCGAAACGATTAGATTGCGTCAAGGGCAACGTCACCGTTTAATTGGATTGGATGGCTTCGGTATTCTAGCCGAGATCTGGCAGCACACAGATGCCAACAACCCTTCTGATGAAGACGATATTGTTCGCGTACAAGATGATTTTGGCAGATAATAGTCCCACAGGACCGTTACCGCCAAAACAAAGATTCCCAATCAACAATTGGGAATCTTTGTTTTTACCCTAAACATAAAGTGCCATAGAGGCCAATTCACTCCCCCTACTTTGCATTTCATCGCTTTTATTCAAGCTCCTATCACCCCCATGTCCATTTCGGGTATTCCATAGCGCAATTCATTAGAAGAGAATATTAATTTTTATTATTTTAGTAGAGATATAATCAACTATGACATGATGAGCAACGACGATACTAAAAGAGGATCCAGTATATTAAACAGTCTAAAGAAATTAATTTTTGAGGACGATCAGCCGCAGCAAACTCCACCGGTACAAGCCCCCCCGACTCCGAGCACTAATGCTGCTCCTGAAAGACTCCATGTACCACCGGCATATTCATCGCCCACGGCTCAGGCTCCAACTGGAAAGACACCGCCCCCAATCCCTATAACAGCCAATGATGGAACAACCGATCTCAAAGAAATGAAATTAAAGGTCTATGCCATTCTTGAAAAACTCAACGAGCAAGGTGTAGATTTTTTCGAAGTGTGGAACGCTGCTGCTGCAATGGGAAAAGTAGAGGAAAACACATTAAAAGCAGCCTATACTTCACTGAAATTTGTAGACAGTTCGTTAACCAAGGATAAACTGGTAGCAACTGGCACAAATTATGCTAATAAATTGAAAGAAACCATTGCCAAAGAATCGGAACAAAAACAGGCTGAAAAGAAAAAGACTGAACAGGACCGAACCATGGAGATTGCAAATCTGAACACCGAAATCAAAACAATAACGGAGAATATCGCCAAATTGCAAGATGATCTACAGAAAAAACAAGTCGCTTTGGAACAAATTAATGAAAAGTACGAACCAAGAATTAAAGATATCGAACAAAAAATAAACATCGGCAACGCGGCCGTTGATGAAGTGGTCACCGAAATCAACACTGCATTGCAGATGATTAATCAATCAATAACATAAAAATAAATCAATGGAAAGAAAAGATCAGTATGTTAATATTCCCGCTGAGATAAAGACGCAACTTCCGATATTTCAAGTACTGGGCGATCATTTGCCTGCACAATTAAAATCACCAGAAGCGAAGAAGACAGCTTCGTCGATCTTCTTTTGGGCACTTTTACTTGGTGGAGCCTTTGCTTTTTTCAAGTACTTACCGATTATGTTGGAATATGCCGGAAAAAGTATACTTTTTGTGATATTCAGTATAATCCTGATTACCTTATTATTGCTAGCTCCAAAGATCATTGCGCTATTGCACCGATTGGGAACCGTCCTACTTTTTAAAGGTGAAAAATCCATCATTAGAAATAACCCTATCGAAACCTTACAACTGTTATCAAGAGATGCAAAAGACACCCTGAAACGTGTGAAGGAAAAAATCAGCAATGTAGACGGTGTCCGCATCGACATGATTCAAAGCGGTGAAACTGCTCAAAAAACAGCCGAAGAGAAGTACACCTATGCGAAACGTTTCACCGCTGAAGCGGCTAATCTCGACGAGAAATCAAAAGAGGAAACGAGCAAAAATAATGCAGAGAAGGCAAATGCTTATGCAAGAGATGCCAAAGAAACACGTACCAAAGCATTTCTATTGGGAAAAGAAGGTGAATCTGAAGAGCAAAATGCGCGCAGTTATGTCCAATATGCCAATCAATTTGCAAAAGTATTGGAAGTCCTAAAAGATAATGAAAGCGCAGCGCGTATCTATGTCAGCACCTTGGATAGCAGCATTTCCATCATTTCCAAGAAGCTAGAAGCCACTCAAAAGATGAAAAATGCCACCGATGGCCTAGCCGATGTTTTCAATATTAAAGATGGCTGGGCATTTCAGGAGGCCATGAATGCAGCAACAGGTGCCATCAGTCAAAATATTGCCTCTATCCGATCGAATCTTGATTTCTTGGATCAAAACAACAACATCACCGTGGGTGGCACGCCTACTCAAGGTGAACTGGAAGAGTTTATCCGCAAAGTTGACGAACGTAATCTAAATGTATTAAACGTAACGCAAATGGCAGATGCTAGCTATGAACTCAAACCCGAAGAAAAAGTAGATAAAGGATTTACATTACTCGATTAATATTTAACTAAAATCAAACTTATTATACGAACATCATGGAAGAAAAATCAACATGGGCAAGATTAAGATGGCCAATCAAAGCAATTATCATCGCCTTACCTATTCTCGCAATCGGTTATTGGGCCATTCAATCGGGCAAATTTGATGCTAATTCGACAGTCCAAACAACAGATTCAACAAGCAATAATGGTCATGCGGTCGCACCTTCATCAGGCTCAGAAACGACTCGTTCATTCAACTATCAACCCGAAAAACCAGTCGACGGCGAATACAAGGGCGTCGTTGAAGTGGGCGCTTCGGGTTTCAATTCCTTTGTCGTCAATATGGACAAAGAAAATCGCTGGGAGATCATTTCCAAAGACTTTGGAAAGTCATTTGCATACGAAGGATTGGCAAATACGGAAGACATCCGTAAAGGATTAAAAGATTATATAGGCATGATGCTCGACAAAGGCGTCAAATCCAAAAACATACATTTCGTTATTAGCTCCGGAGCTCAAAAAGAACCTAAAACTTCAATTATCAGTGCTGAACTTAGAAAAATGGGCTTTGTGGTCAACCTGGTTACAGCAGAGCAGGAAGGAAAATTAGCGTTAAAATCGGTTCTTCCGAAAGCTTACGAAGACAATTCATTTGTTGTTGATATTGGCTCCGGTAACACCAAAATCTCCTGGATCGACGGTGACACAAAATCGGTAGAAGCACCTGGTGCGAAATATTATGAAAAAGACCTCAAAGATGATGCGGTCTATACAGAAATAAAAAAATTAGGCGAAAAAATTCCAGCAAATAAAAGAGAAGTTTGTTTTATTATAGGCGGGGTTCCTTTTGAATTAGCATCGCAAACACGCCAAGGTGAAGAGCGTTTTACGGTTTTGAACGATCCAGCATCTTACAAAACAGATAAAGTGAAAACAAAGAGCGGTGTCAACATCTATAAAGCAATTAAAGATGCAACCAATTGCGACACCTTCGTATTTGATTGGGATGCCAATTTCACGATCGGATTCCTACTTTCATTAAACAAATAGTCAAGACGATTAACATAAAAAAAGCGCTGTTCTCTTTTATTGAGAACAGCGCTTTTTTTATAACCTTTTTTGTTATCCCATAAAACTCAATAGATACAAAATAATAATGATTGCCAACACCAAAAAAGCTATTTTCCAAAAGCTATAAGGTCTTTGTCCATAAACTTTACCGTTAAATGCATTGACCATGATCTGATAACTCTTTCCTTTGTACTGATAAGCAGATAACCACACAGGCAAAAGAATATACTTCAATTTAATGGATTTAAAATCGCTATCAATGGAATCAATATCCTGCGTATCACCACCGATGTCATTCTCAACCTGACGTTCGATTTCCCGATCCATAACAGTCCGGGCAGTTTCCGCCGCTTTTACATGATCCACACTAAAAGTTTCAGCGATAAAGCCACTTAAATATTGCTCATTGAAAGGTTTTAGATAGCCCAAATTCCAAGGTCCGATTTTATCAGAGAACTTTTCGGGAAGAGATGTTGATCCCGAAATGACAATATCCTTAAATTGACTATAGATACTACCTGAAGCTGGATACCAATTTGTTCGTCTTTCTTCGTATTCTTCCGTCTCACCATCCGAATTGCGTCTTGTACGCGTCACATAATAATACTCTCCACGTGACCCGACGTAATCAGAATGTACATCTGCATCATAGGACCAAAATGGTATATACACGCCTTTTAAACGATCATTTCTTGAATTAAAAATTCGCTTAAAGTCATTCGGAGCGAACCATATCTTACCGGCCCATTGTGTCAATAGCCCAAAAGCATTTTTGTAATCAACGGAAAAGGGAACAAGACCATGTGGCTTCACAATACGCTTTTGCTGATGGTCAATTACCAAAGGTGAAGCACAAAAAGCACATAAATCTGCTGTAACATGAGGATTCAAGCGCGAGTTTGCACCACAGTTACTGCAATGCACAACTTCAGCCAAATAGCTATAGCGCTCATCGGCGACTCCTTCCATTGCTTGTCCAAAGACTTTATAATCTGTTGATTCAATATGCCCATTTTCCGCTATCGGGTCCGCTATTTCATTTCTAGTTCCACAATAAGAACATTCTAAATAGGAAGTACCAGGCTGATAAGTCAAGATAGCACCACAGCCCTGGCATTTTAACCCCTGCTCTATTTCGGAGGTTTTTTCTTCAAAACTCATAAAACTCGGTCGTGCGTTTTATCCTAAACTCCTGGTATCGGTGGCGGGTTCTGCGAAAACAGATCCTTTAATTCGCCTACCTTTTCAGCCTCAATCCAGTTTTCAAGTCCCTCTTTCCAAACCAAGGTGGCAAGTGTCATCGTCCCCTCTTTTACTAGACCGCGTAGCTGTTCCGGATCAAATGGCCCTTCCTGTTTACCTTTAATGGCCAGGTAATAAGCTGCCGTTTTTGGCAATGGAGGCGGTCCAACTGCCCCGGCAGACGAAGCCACAGCAGCTGAGCCCGTACCGGCAGGATTATTCCCATCAAAGCTGTTTTGCTGAAATACATTGCCCATTTGACCAACCATTCCCGCCCCCAGTCCGGCGCCAAATCCAGCACCTACGATCCCCCCACTATTGGGATTCTCAGCAGCTTTCTCCATGGAATTAGCTGCTTGAAATTGGGCATATGCCCCTAGATTACCAACGACCCCCATACTGCTTCGCTTATCAAGGGCTTTTTCCACCTCTTCTGGGAATGAAATATTTTCGATTAAGAATTTCGTTAAGCTCAAACCCAACTCATCAAAATCAACCCCAATTTTTTGTTGTATCAAGGCCGAAACTTCATCGTAGTTGGATGCTAGGTCTAAGGCTGGTATCTTCGACTCAGCAATAGCATCCATCCCACGCGATACCGCAATATTTCGAAGCTGCTCTATGATATCTTCAACAGTAAAAACAGGCGTCGTCGCAACCAGCTGTTTCATAAAAACAGTAACGTCCTTCACCTGAAAGGAGAAATTACCGAAAGCCCGAAGTCGAATTGGTCCAAATTCAGGATCCCGCAGCATAATCGGATTTTTGGTTCCCCATTTCTGATTGACAAATTGTCGAAGGTTGACAAAATAGACATCGGCTTTGAATGGACTATTGAACCCATATTTCCAGCCTCTGATGGTTGTCATGATCGGCATATTCTGTGTTGTCAATTCATAGCGACCAGGCTGAAAGACATCTGCAACCACACCTTCATTTAAAAATACCGCAGCCTGCCCTTCCCGCACAGTCAACTGCGCACCCATTTTTATTTCATTCTGATACCGTGGAAACTTCCACACAATCGTATCTGTGCTATTATCGACCCATTCGATAATGTCGACAAACTCATTCCTGATTTTATCAAATAATCCCATAAATTATTCTCGTTACAATTACTTACACTAAATGTAAACATTTCCCAGCAAACCAGCAATTTTCTCCAGCAGCACGCAAACTATCGATATCTAAAAAATTTAGCCTTTTAAATACTTATCGTAGTTTATTTTTTTTACTTTTGTTAGCTAAGTTCTACATTAATTTATGAGTACATATAACGAAGACAGCATTAGGTCCCTGGATTGGAAAGAGCATATTCGCCTTCGTCCGGGAATGTACATTGGAAAATTGGGGGACGGTTCGGCCTATGATGATGGTATCTATGTTTTATTGAAAGAGGTCGTTGACAACTCGATTGATGAGTTTGTTATGGGCGCTGGTAAAATTATTGATATCACGGTAAACGAAAATAAAGTTTCCGTACGCGATTATGGACGTGGTATTCCAATTGGTTCTGTGGTTGATGTTGTTTCTAAAATCAATACAGGTGGTAAATATGATAGTAAGGCTTTCCAAAAGTCAGTTGGTTTAAATGGTGTCGGTACAAAAGCCGTAAATGCTTTGTCCAGTCAGTTTACCGTACAGTCATATCGTCAAAATATAACGCGCATCGCCCAATTCTCTAACGGAGAATTAATCAACGATGAACAAAAAGATACCACGCAACGAAATGGGACAGCAGTAACATTTTATCCGGACGATTCGATTTTCCGAAATTATAAATATAGACTTGAATTTGTAGAAAACATGATCTGGAATTATGTCTTCTTAAATTCTGGTCTTACCATTAATTTCAATAATCAGAAATTTATTTCCGAGCATGGTCTAAAAGATCTATTGGAACGGAATATCGATGCCGAGTCCATGCGCTACCCGATCATTCACCTCCGTGGTGAAGATATTGAAATTGCCATGACACATGGTCAACAGTACGGAGAAGAATACTATTCTTTTGTCAACGGTCAGCATACCACGCAAGGTGGAACACACCAGGCAGCCTTCCGTGAAGCACTTGTCAAAACAATTCGCGAGTTCTACAAAAAAGAATTTGACGCATCGGATATTCGTTCCTCGATCATTGGTGCTATCGCTATCAAAGTACAAGAACCTGTTTTTGAGTCTCAAACCAAGACTAAATTAGGCTCGCAGAGTGTCGGTCCAGAAGGTCCTACAGTAAGAGGGTTCATTAGTGACTTTATCAAAAAAGCATTGGATGATTACCTGCATAAAAATCCGGCTACGGCAGATGCTCTTCAAAAACGTATTCTACAATCTGAACGTGAACGTAAGGATATCGCCGGTATCAAAAAACTCGCCAACGAAAGAGCGAAGAAAGCCTCTTTGCATAATCGTAAACTACGTGACTGTAAAGTGCACTTCAGCGATAAAAATGAACGTAACCAAGAAACAACTTTGTTTATCACTGAAGGGGATTCTGCGTCTGGTTCAATTACCAAATCGCGGGATGTGCAGACTCAGGCAGTTTTCAGTTTAAAAGGAAAACCGTTAAACTCCTACGGTATGTCCAAAAAGATTGTTTATGAAAACGAAGAATTTAACCTCTTACAACATGCACTTAATATTGAAGACGGTCTCGATGGATTACGCTACAACAATATCGTAATCGCTACCGATGCCGACGTCGATGGAATGCACATCCGTCTGTTGTTATTGACATTTTTCTTGCAGTTTTTCCCAGACCTTGTCAAAGCTGGCCATGTTTCCATCTTACAGACACCACTTTTCCGAGTCCGCAACAAAAAGGAAACGATCTATTGCTATTCCGATGAAGAACGACAAAAAGCAATCGCAAAATTAGGCGCTAAACCTGAAATTACTCGATTCAAAGGTTTAGGTGAGATATCACCTTCCGAATTTGGATTATTTATCGGAAAAGATATCCGTCTTGACCCGGTTATCTTGTCCAAAGACAATAAAATTCAACAGTTATTAGAATATTACATGGGCAAAAACACACCAGACCGACAAAAGCATATTGTCGAAAATCTACGTGTTGAAGTTGACCTTGAAGAAGAACTAACAAAAAAAGCGGGTTAAAATAACCCGCTTTTTTAGCAACCTACAACCACCTTTCATGCACAACCAAACCTTAATTCTGATCCAATGTCAAGATGCCGTTGGATTGGTCGCCAACATTTCTAATACGCTAGCAAAATTTCAACTCAATATTGTCACCATGCGTGAATATGTGGATGAAGAAGCCAACAAATTCTTCGTGCGTGTCGTGTGTAACGGTCTCGTGCCAGAGCAGAAACAGCTTTCCGATTCCCTTGCCGAAGTACTTCCTCCATCCGCTCAAATACAGATAAACCCCAATAATCGTAAAAAAATCGTCGTCCTCGTGACCAAAGAGCATCACTGCCTTGCCGATATCCTGGTACGACAACACTTCGAAACATGGGGAGCAGAAGTGCAGGCCGTAATTGGTAATTATGAATCACTACGCTCCTTTACGGAAAAGTTTGATATTCCATTTCATTGTATCTCACATGAAAACCTGACAAAGGAAACATTCGAAAAACAACTGATCGCACAAATCCAAAACTATAATTTCGATTATATTATTTTGGCGAAGTTCATGCGGATCTTGTCTTCTCAGTTTGTCAGTACCTTTGAAAATAAACTGGTCAACATACACCATTCATTTCTCCCCGCTTTTATTGGCGCCAATCCGTACAAGCAGGCCCATGCAAGAGGCGTTAAGATCATAGGCGCCACAGCGCATTTCGTGACCGACCAGCTCGATGAAGGTCCCATCATCGTACAGGATATACGACATGTCAACCACACCTATACTGTAAAAGATATGGTAACTGCCGGAAAAGAAATAGAAAAGGCTGTTTTGAGCCGAGCAATTCGTCTGCTTAGCGAAGATCGTGTGATGCGCAACGATTACAAGACAATTGTATTCGAATAGTGATTACAATCATTTCCCGATAAAACAATCATTACTTTTTTTCAGCGTTATTCTCCATTATTTCGTAAAAGAAATATTTAAGAATGACGCATACTTTTCATATCCCCGTATTAGGCTTAGCTTTCTCCATCGACTCCGCACTTAAGGTCGCACAATACGGCATCTCCTCCGTAATGTCTATTGTTGACGATGAACTAATCGAGCGCATGCGCCGCTATTACTGCGGACAATATCAAATCTCCTATCGTCCGATCGCTAAAACAGAAGACGATTACCGAGCAAAGAGAATTACGGCCTATCTCAATCTTGTACAGTTTGTGGTCAATAGACAAATCGAGGCCTTAAAGCGTCAACCCTTTACCGAAAATTCCGAACTTACCAAATATTTTCAGCTTCTACCCGATTCACACCCTTCAAAACCAATTTATCATGCGATGGAAATTGAAAGCAATCGCGCGATTAAAACCGAGCTGCAAGATCTATTGATCAATTACCTCAAAGCGGGAGACATCGATGTTAACATTATGTCTAAAGTAGATAAAATGAATTACCAGGATAGTAACCTATTGGATCAGCGTTATTCTGATGCTTCAGCAGCCTTACGTGGTTTTGCAAATTCAACACTGCATTCCTCTCTTATTCTTTCCGCAGGGATGAATCCACACCTATATGCTTACCTCGCTGAATTACCGGGTTTCTTCCCCAATAGTGAAGGCCTATTTGACAAAAAGATCGTTTTGAAAGTAAGTGACTTTCGATCGGCGCTCATCCAGGCAAAATATCTCGCTAAGCGCGGTGTATGGGTGTCTGAATTCAGAATAGAATCCGGTTTGAACTGTGGTGGTCATGCTTTCGCAACCGATGGTTTTCTTCTAGGGCCAATCCTTCAAGAGTTTAAAGAGAAAAAAGAAAGTTTGAAAACCGAACTTTTCGAGATATACCACGAATATTGGACTTCCCAAGAGCGCTCATTAACAACTCCCCCCATCATCAAATATACAGTTCAAGGAGGTGTGGGAACTGCTTCAGAACATCAGTTCTTGTTAGACTACTATGGATTCGATGCCGTAGGATGGGGCTCCCCATTCCTGATGGTTCCCGAAGCAACCACGGTAGATCAAGAAACCTTAAAAGCATTGGAAACTGCCAAGCAAGAAGACTTCTACTGTAGCGGAGCATCTCCCTTGGGAATTCCCTTTAACAATTTCAGACAAAGTGGCGCGGAGCACCTACGATTGGAACGTATAAAAAAAGGGCGCCCCGGTAGCCCTTGTAAAAAAGAATACCTTATTTCGAACACAGAGTTTAGTGATAAACCGATCTGCACCGCATCACGCGTATATCAACATCAAAAGATCCAGGAACTACAAAAACAAAACCTGTCCGTTGCGGAATACGATAAAGCCTTTGACGCCATTACAGAGAAAACCTGTCTTTGTGAAGGGCTCGCAGCACCCGCCTATCTCAAGTACAATATCCAGAATAGCAAAGAACAGACCGCTGTATCCATCTGCCCAGGTCCAAATCTTGTCTGGTTCAAAAAACAATATTCTTTGCGGGAAATGATCGATCACATCTATGGCCGTATATCAGTTTTTGAAAATGAAAACAGACCTTTTGTTATGATCAACGAACTCAACCTTTATATCGATCATATTCAAAAATATGTCACAGACAATAAAAATATCATGAACGATAAAAAAATAAAATATGTAGCCAAATTCAAAGCACAATTACAAGCTGGAATAGCTTATTACAACGAACTTACCCAGCACTTATCACTTATTCCACACAACATCAGCACAGCGATACCTAGACAGCTTGAACTGGCATCACTACGTTTAAAAGACATCCATATGTAACCCCCTAATATAACTTTAAACAAACACAGGGCGCTTAAACAAGCGCCCCGTGTTATTATCAGGAATCTTTTGACAAGTCTTACTTCGCTATTTTGCGGAATTTACCAAATACGCCAAGTGGAAGTTTTGGTCCTGCAGTTGCTTGTAAAAACAACTCGCCTATTTCTAAGTTTTCCACTTTTGGAAAAGCCGTCTTAATTAAATTTTCAACAATAACAGAAGAAAACCCTAATGAATACGTATTCAAAATCAAGAAATGTTCTTTAGGATCCAATAGTTGAACGACCTCAGTCATCATTTCCATAATGTGATCTTCCAATTTCCATTTCTCTCCTTTCGGCCCATGTCCGTATGCCGGTGGATCCAAAATAATCCCATTATACGTATTGCCTCTTTTCAGCTCACGCTTTACAAACTTCAAAGCATCTTCAACCACCCAACGAATGTTATCCAAATTGGAAATTTCCATATTTTCATTAGCCCAGGTAACAACCTGTTTAATCGAATCGACGTGAGTTGTATCCGCACCTGCAGCCTTTGCTATTAAAGATGCTCCACCAGTGTATGCAAAAAGATTTAGAACCTTCGGTTTCTCCGTCTTAAATGAGCGAACAGATTCCGAGATATAATCCCAATTTACAGCCTGCTCCGGAAATATCCCGACGTGTTTAAAAGATGTCAAGCCCAATCTAAATTTGATGGCCACATCCTCATTTTTATATTCGATGTGCCAACGGTCTTGGACCTTTGGATTTTTCTTCAACCATTCTCCAGAAGTAGCCGAACGACCTTTGAATTTGATATGATAACGTTTGTTCCACTCTGGATCACCCAATGCCTTAGGCCATACAGCCTGAGGTTCTGGTCTGATTAAAACTAAATCACCAAAACGTTCCAGTTTTTCAAAATCACCACAATCAATGAGTTCATAGTCCTTCCAATGCTGTGGGGTCAATAGTTGTATATTTGTTGCTGCCAAAATCAAAATTTTCCGACAAAACTAAGCTAAATTTCAATATAAAAGAAATCTGCACGATGCTAACGCCGATCAAACACATAAAATTAAGCGCAATAAAGCCTTCTTCTCACGTGTTATTGCCCCATAGAAGCCTTAGCACTTTTCATTAATGGGCTTGCAAAAACAAAGTTGTTCAATTCTTCCACATCCGATCGCATCATATCCTTATTGGAACCTTCCCAGAATTTTTGTCCCTTATAGAGAAACAAAATATACTCACCGATTCCCATCACAGAATTCATATCATGTGTAACAACGACTGTTGTACATTTCAATTCTTGTGTAATTTTTAGCACCAATTCATCAATAACAATCGAAGTCTCCGGATCTAATCCCGAATTGGGTTCATCACAAAAAAGGTATTTGGGGTTCATACTAATTGCGCGTGCAATTCCAACCCGCTTCTTCATCCCCCCCGAAAGCTCCGCAGGAAACAATTTATTTCTTCCCTCCAGATTAACCTGTTCCAGACAATGATTTGCCCGATCCAATTTCTCCGCTTTGGACATATCCGTAAACATGTCCAACGAAAACATGATATTTTGTTCGACCGTCATCGAATCAAACAGCGCTGAATTTTGAAAAAGCATGCCTATTTCTTTTCGAATAGGAACACGCTCTTCAAAATTCATCCGAGTAAAATCCTTGCCATCAAAAATCACTTTTCCTTTTTCCGGTTGATGCAGGCCCACAATACATTTCAATAAAGTACTCTTTCCGGAACCCGACCCTCCGATAATCAAACTCACTCTTCCAGGTTCGAAATTTGCACTGATACCCTTCAGAACGTGATTGTCTCCAAATGACTTGTTAATATCTTCGATTTGAATCATAAAATCTTTTTAAAGCATTAATGCGGTTATCACATAATCCGCTGCAAGAATAGTTATACAGCCAACTACAACTGCTTCTGTGCTAGCTTGCCCAACTTCCAAAGCTCCTCCCTTTACATTATACCCTTTATAAGCTGATATCGAGGTAATAATAAACCCAAACACAACAGCTTTAACAAGGGCAACTGTCACCGTGAAACCGTTGAAGCCATCTTGAATTCCTAAAATATAATCCGCCTGTGTCACAGCACCCGAAAGTGACCCGCCCAACAGACCGCCCACTAAGGCGCATACGATGGAAATAATAACCAACATCGGAATCATGGTAATACCCGCCAATATTTTGGGTAATATCAAATAACCAGGGGCATTGATCCCCATAATTTCCAAGGCATCAATTTGCTCTGTAACACGCATGGATCCGATCTGTGAAGATATAGAAGACCCAATTTTTCCCATTAAGACTAGTCCCGAGATCGTTGGTCCCAATTCCAAAATATTTGAATCCCGGTTGATCGAACCTATAATAGAATTTGGAATCAAGTCGGAAACCATCTGAAAGGCAATTTGCATGGTCATAACAGCTCCAATGAAGGTGGAAATAATAACGATAAGTCCCAAAGACCCTATACCAATATCGGTCATTGCCAATACGGTTTCCTTCCAATAAATTCGACCTTTCTCTGGTCTTTTAAAAACTGATTTCAGGAGTATGAGATATGCACCAATGTGATGAAAGATCATATTATCTATTTAATTTCAATGTATTACGCCAATTTTACGGCTATGCTAAACCAAGCAATCCATTAAAGGTAATTAATTCCAACAAATATATAAACAAGCAAAAACCCAAAAAGTATACGAAAAACGAAATTACTTACCGATCAATTAGTCACATTTACCGATTTTTTATGTATAATAGCCTAAACATTCATACGGTATCTCTCAAAGCGACTTACTTTTGAGACATATTAACAAACGGAATTAGTTATGAATACACGAAGAATAACAACTGGTATCACCATTCTCTTTATAGGAGTTGTCTTATTATTATCACAGCTCAACACGATTTCTTTCAACTGGGTAGGTATTTTTAGATACTGGCCGCTGTTTATTGTCCTAGCCGGAATTCGTATGCTGGTACCCAAAGACCAACAGATTGGACAGTTTGTCGCCATTGGTTCTACCGTAGTGATTTTAGGTTTTTTGACTTACATAGGGCTGTCGACACCAAAAGAGCCGATTTTAACACAATTATTGAAAAGCAAAGGTGTCAACATCAATATCGACGACCCTAACGACAAAACAAATTATACAACAGAAAAACTCAATGTACCGTTGGACGATAAAATCCATAGCGCTACCTTAAACCTCGATTTGGGGGCCACTTCATTAAGAAATGATAGTAGCACTACGACAGAAATCTTCTCGGCATTTAACACATCAAAAGAATATTTACTGGGCGTAACTGTACATGGAGAGTCCGCAGACAAATTAGATATCAACTTAAAGGGAAAATTCAAAAACAAGGATTTTAACAGCAAAAACAACAATACGTTTATCGCTTTAAACCCTAACATCCTATGGAATCTGAATTTTGACGTAGGTGCAATTGATGCCAAGTTGGATCTTTCACCCTACAAGATAGAAACATTGGATATTGATGCTGGAGCGACTAGCCTAAAGCTAAAATTAGGACAGCCCCTAGCAACAACTAAAATTTCGATGGATGCCGGAGCTTCCTCTATTGAAATCTCCATCCCAAAAAATGCTGCCTGCCGCATTACAAGCGACAATGCATTATCCTCAACAGATTATGAGGGCGATTTTCTAAAAAGCGAAGGCGAGGTAAAATCGACGAATTACGATTCGGCCGCTCAAAAATTCGATTTCGACATCAACGGTGGCATCGCGTCAATAAAAATTAGAAGATATTAATTGACAGCCAATTTTTAGCCAAGAAAAGCTAACTTTGTGTTAGATATGGACACAAGTAATATGTTGACATTACCTGGAATCTATTGCAATTCCAAGGTAGATTATTCGAGATGGAAAACGAGGGAAATTCAGATCGGTGATATTCCCATGGGTGGCGATAATCCCATTCGTATTCAAAGTATGACTACAGTAGATACAATGGATACGATGGGCTCGGTTGAGCAGACCATTCGAATGGTTGAGGCGGGCTGCGAATACGTTCGTATTACCGCTCCCAGTATTAAAGAAGCACAAAATTTAGCTAACATAAAAAGTGAACTTCGCAGAAGAGGCTATAAGGTCCCTTTAGTTGCTGATATTCATTTTACACCAAATGCTGCCGAGGTTGCCGCTCGTATCGTCGAGAAAGTAAGAGTCAATCCTGGTAACTATGCAGACAAGAAAAAGTTTGATCAGCTATCTTATACCGATGCTGAATACAAGCGTGAGTTAGAGCGCATCTATCAAAAATTCACTCCGCTCGTAAATATCTGCAAAGAAAATGGTACCGCCATGCGTATTGGTACCAACCATGGCTCACTGTCGGACAGGATCATGAGTCATTACGGCGACACCCCCGAAGGAATGGTCGAATCTGCCATGGAGTTTATCCGGATGTGTGAAGATCTGAGTTTCTACAATCTCTGTATCTCAATGAAATCATCCAACCCACAGGTCATGGTCAAAGCCTACCGATTGCTGGTCGAAAAAATGGTTTCCGAAAACATGAACTATCCCCTACATCTCGGTGTAACCGAAGCTGGAGACGGTGAAGATGGTCGTGTAAAATCTGCCGTTGGTATCGGAACACTTTTGGAAGATGGACTGGGTGATACTGTACGTGTATCGTTAACCGAAGAGCCTGAACGGGAAGCTCCAGTCGCTATAGCACTTGTCAATAGATATAGTAAAAGAAAGGCAAACATCGCGATTCAACCCAAACAAGAGATTGTTCAGCTCTCTCCAGAGACACCACATATTCCTTATACCAGCCAAGAAGTAAATACCTTCATCGGTGGTTCTTTGGTACCACGAATTGTGGTCGACATTTCTAAAGAAAATCTGAAAGACGCTCAGATCCTTTCCAAAGTTGGCTATCGCTATGATATCCTATTAGATAAATACCACATGGGTGAGCAGTCTGTAGACTTTGTCTATCTCGCAGACAATTTGCCATCCTTTACGATGCCGGCAAATCTGAAGCAAGTATATAACTATAACACCTGGTCAAAACTTACCGATCAAACTAATATTCATCCCCTCTTTACCTTAGACGAATTCGTAAAGTCGGACAACAAGGATAAAGTCCTGAATATGGTCAAAATCTGTAATTCAGATTTGTTAACCCCACTGTTTGAATCTTTACAGCTTGACAAAACTGTCGTATTTATAGTAGAAACCGATTATTTCCACGGTATGGCAGATCAAAGACAGTTCTTTCGAAATCTACAGGAAATCGGTATCGATAATCCTGTCATTATCAAACGTTCTTATTTGGAAGAAGATTTCTCAGGACCCATTGGTGATTTTATGAATCCCGAAGAACCTATTTCAAAAATACAGCTGTACGCCTCTACTGATCTAGGAGCATTATTAATCGATGGTTTGGGTTCCGGAATTTGGATTGACTCTCCGGCAACAGCATTGGAGAACATCGCCTCGCTTTCTTTCGGAATCTTACAAGCAACACGATCCAGAATATCCAAGACAGAATATATTTCCTGCCCAAGTTGTGGCAGAACTTTATTTGATCTCCAAGAAACGACGCAGATGATCCGAAGCCGCACCAATCACTTAAAAGGCTTAAAAATTGGTATTATGGGCTGTATCGTTAATGGCCCTGGAGAAATGGCGGACGCTGACTATGGTTATGTTGGGGCGGGACCTGATAAGGTGACGCTATATAGAGGTCAGCAGATCGTTAAGAAAAATGTAAGTTCCGCACATGCCTTAGACGAATTGATCAAGATCATTCAAGATGATGGACTGTGGATCGAAGAAATACAACAAGACTAGAATTAACAAATGAAGCTTTACATAAAACAGCAAAGGGAATCAAATGATTCCCTTTGCTGTTTTATGTATACGAATGCACTTACATTATATCTTACCTTCTTATCGAACAGACCTCCTTATCGAACAGAAAATCTTTTCACCACAGTTTCTGAACCAGCGACTACCCGTACAAAATAAAACCCTGTCGTTAATTTTCCGCCATGCTCAAAGGAAAGATTTTGAATTCCTGAGTCTAGGTTGCCATTCATTAATTGGAGAATCTCATTGCCCAATGCATCCATTACTTTAATAGAGACACTTGACGATTTTGCCAATTTGAAAGAAAGATTTATTTGTTCCGCAATCGGATTATAGAAAACCTTCACATTATTGATAAGTTTCTCTGTGTCCTTGATGTTATTGTCTTCCCCGAATGCCTCACTGCCGTCCCAAATATGTTGCGAAATAGTATGGTCATAAGGAGACTTTGCATACACCCGACTCACCCCGCTGCACAATGTCAGTGCGGATAAAAGTGTTAAACAAGCTGCTTTAAGTAGATTTCTCCCCATAGTGTTAAATTAGACTTCAAATACTGGTTACGGTTTAATCAAATATAACGCTAACTATTTGAATTATCAACAACAAAGTTAGTATTTTGTTTAAAAGTTTTTCAGCAAATAGATTCATTATAAGTTTCTTTTAACAAATTTTAACAGCTCTTGCGCATGTCAAAGTAAATGCTAAAATTTGGCGCAGGAAATGTACCTACTTAAAGTACAGGCAAAAAGTATATTTTTGCAGTATATTTTGAAATAAAATAATTGATAAATGGCAGACAACAGTCATCACAACAGTATCAATAAGGTGAGTTTCGCCGGATTATTGATCAGTTTAGGAATCGTTTTTGGAGATATCGGAACTTCTCCATTGTATGTTTTCAAAGCAATCATGGGACAAGGAGCCATTCAAAAAGACTTAGTTTTGGGCGGACTATCCTGTGTTTTTTGGACACTGACTCTCCAGACAACAGTAAAGTATGTTTGGATCACACTCCGGGCGGACAATAAAGGTGAAGGTGGTATCCTATCCCTTTATTCATTGGTACGCAAGCGTGCCCCTTGGTTAATTTTTCCAGCGATGATTGGTGCGGCGACCTTATTAGCAGACGGAATGATCACCCCTGCCATCACAATATCCTCGGCTATTGAAGGTTTGGATCTCAAATTCCCAGGATTACCTACAGTACCTATTGTAGTTACGATTATCTCCTTATTGTTTATTATTCAACGATTTGGAACATCTGTAGTAGGAAAGGTTTTCGGTCCATTAATGACCATCTGGTTCTCTATCATCGGTATTATTGGTTTATCCCATCTACACCTCGCACCGGAAGTGATGAAAGCGATCAACCCCTACTATGCTTTCCATATTTTAATTACCTATCCACATTCGCTATTATTGATCGGAGCTGTATTTCTATGTACTACCGGAGCTGAAGCATTGTATTCGGATATGGGACACTGTGGTAAAAACAATATCCGCATCAGCTGGATCTACGTAAAAATCACACTTATACTAAATTATTTCGGACAAGGAGCCTGGTTATTAACACAGGAAGGACGTGTCCTAGGGGGTGAAAATCCGTTCTATTCAATCATGCCCGATTGGTTTATCGGTTACGGTATCGCTATCGCGACGATTGCGGCGGTCATCGCCAGCCAAGCCATGATATCCGGATCTTATACCCTAATTTCGGAAGCAGTACGTTTGAATATATGGCCTAAAGTCGCTATCCGCTACCCCAGCGAGCATAAAGGACAGTTGTATGTACCATCCATCAATTTAATTTTATGGGTCGGCTGTATGATCGTCATCTGGGTTTTTGAAGAATCAAGCCGAATGGATGCAGCCTATGGTCTTGCGATCAACTTAACGGTATTGATGACCACGATCCTAATGGGATATTTCCTTGCCATGAAAAAAGTCAACCGTGTACTTATTGCGGTATTTTTGGTCGCTTATTTTGTTATTGAACTAACTTTCTTAATAGGAAATGGTGTCAAAATAGCCCATGGTGGTTGGTTAACCCTTATGCTTGCAACTGCGTTATTTGGAACAATGTATTGCTGGTATACGGCGCGAAAAATTAAAAATCGTTTCGTTAATTTCATCAATATCAATAAATACTACCCAATTATCTCCGAATTGAGTGAGGACAAATCGGTTCCCCCATATGCATCACATTTGGTATATCTGACAAGTGCAAATTTCAAATCCGAGATAGAGGCTAAAATTATTTATTCAATTATTAATAAAAAACCAAAGCGTGCGGATGTATATTGGCTGGTCCACGTTGATGTAATGGATCATCCACATACAAAAGAATATTCGATCGATCAGCTTATTCCGGGTAAGTTAATACGGGTTGATTTTAAACTTGGCTTTAGAGAAGAACAGCGCATCAGCCTGCTGTTCAGAAAAGTAGTTGAGGAAATGGTAAAAAAAGGTGAAATTGATATTACCAGTCAATACGACACCTTACGTAAACACAATATTCCAGGTGACTTTAAGTTTGTTGTTTTGGAAAAAGTACTCTCCAAAACCAACCAAATGACATGGATAGAAAAGGTAATTATGGACATCTATGGTTACCTCAAAAAAATGAGTCTGTCCGAAGAAAAAGGTTTCGGTTTAGATTCCAGCTTTGTTACAATTGAACGGGTTCCACTCAATTTTCCACAGACTTCAGAGGTCCATCTCATACGGAAAGATTAATACTCCTCAAGGTGATGCTCAGGCATCACCTTTTTTATTCAATAGAATTGCATTACTTTTGTTGCAAATAATACATCATGGCAGACGCTAATCCAAAAAAGAAATTACACCCTAGAAATAGACATCTCGATAACTACAATTTTGAAGAATTGAGCAAAGTCGAACCTTCGCTCAAAGATTTTGTTATAGAAAATGCTTATAAAGTAAAATCCATCGATTTTAACAATCCCGATGCCGTTAAAACGTTAAACAAGGCGCTTCTAAAAAAATATTACCACATTCAACACTGGGATATTCCCAAAGAGAATCTTTGCCCCCCTATTCCGGGCCGAGCAGATTATATTCATTATATCGCAGACGTGCTTGCAAGGGATAATAATGGTGAGATTCCAAAAGGTGGAAATATCCATATACTCGACATCGGTGTTGGTGCAAATTGTATCTACCCCATCATCGGGCATCAGGAGTATGGATGGAGCTTTGTAGGATCTGAAATTATCAAGAGCGCATACAAAAATGCAATCGAGATAACGCGGACAAATATGAGCTTAAAAAAGAGCATACAAATCCGTCTACAAAATAACCCGAAAGCCATATTCAAAGATATTATTCTGCCAGGTGAGAAATATGATGTGGTGATCTGTAATCCCCCATTTTTTAGCTCTCAAACCGAGGCTTTACAGCAGTCCATCCGTAAGACCACAGGCATTAAAGAAGCTAAAATAGACGAAAAACCTGTAACACAAGCATTTTCTGGACAAGGAAGCGAGTTGTGGTGTGATGGTGGTGAAAAAGCTTTCTTGTCACGCATGATCTTTGAAAGTCAATTTCACAAAGATCAAGTAAAATGGTTCACAACATTAGTTGCCCACCGCGAAGACATTCGCTTTCTACAACACAAACTAAAGAAAATAAATGTAAAAGAGACCGAGGTGATCCGCATGGAACAAGGCAATAAGGTAAGCCGAATCCTTTTATGGAGATTCTAATACGTCCCTGATATTCAAAGAAAAGGAGCTATCTTTTATCAGATAGCTCCTTTTCTTTGATCCATTATTGTACGACGCTTCTCGTATACTATACTTGCGCCTGTTTATTTAACTTTGAATGTTTATAGCCATACATAAAATATACAGCCAATCCAATTACGAGCCAGATCACAAATATTATCCAGTTACTTGCCCCCAATTCCGTCATCAAATACAGATTGATCAGGATACCAACGACAGGCAATAGCGAAAAGTTCATTTTAAAGCTATAAATACTCAATCCAAGCCAGGTTAACCAAAATATAATGACCAACATTTTATGTTCTATAATTTCAAGGATGGAAAGCGATTTCCACTCTTGTATCGTCTCTTGCCCATAGATAAAAATGAACACAATAGCGATCAGTAGTCCCGCACCAACTAAATATTTACCGTTGATGTAAGGAACTTTAAATTTGGATTTTGCAGATAAGCCCGAATAATCCATATACAATACACCTGCACAAACAAGGATGAAGGCAAAAAAGGTACCCACGCTCGTTAGATCCACAAAGAAGTCCATTTTAAAAAATAACGAAGGGATAGCAACCACCAAACCCGTTATAATAGTCGCAAAAGAAGGTGTTTTATATTTTGGGTGGATCGTCGCGAATTTTTTCCACAACAAACCGTCCCGACTCATAGTCATCCAAATTCTTGGTTGAGCCAATTGATACACCAGCAAGGCACTGGTAATGGCAATCACAGAGGTCACCGATATAATTCCGGCCATATGGTCAAAGCCTACATATTTAAAAACAAAAGCAAGTGGATCTTTTACATTTAATTCTGTATAGTTTACCATACCTGTCAATACCAAAGTAATGGCAACATATAGTACAGTACAAATCAACAAACAATAGATCATTGCCTTAGGCAGATCGCGCTGCGGATTTTTACATTCCTCAGCAGTCGTCGAAATTGAATCGAATCCAATAAACGCGAAGAAAACTGCGGCCACACTTCCGAGTACGCCTTTGAGACCATTCGGTGCAAAAGGGGTCCAATTTTCTGGTTTAATGAAAAATATACCTCCAAAAATTACAGCCAGGATAATAGCTACCTTAATCATCACCATGACCATACTGGCTTTCTGGGACTCTTTGATTCCGATGTAAACCAACCAAGTGACCAAAAATGTAATAACACCGGCTGGTAAATCGAAAATAATAGGTAGACTTCCAATTCGTGGAGCACTATTAAAAGCATCCAGACCATGTTGGTCGATTGCGGTAAGGGCAGCCGCGCCATATTGGTTCATCTTGTCTACAGCATCATAAGCGTAGCCTGGTGCCATGGATAACCAAGCCGGTATATGCAGACCAAAGCCCTCCAACATCGAAACAAAATACTGCGACCAGGAAATGGCAATAACCGTATTGGAAACAGCATACTCTAAGACCAATGCCCAACCTATAATCCATGCAAACAACTCACCAAAGGCTACATAAGCATACGTATACGCCGATCCTGAAACAGGAACTGTACTGGCAAATTGAGCATAGGCCAATGCTGTAAAAACACAGGCAAAAGCCGTAAAAACGAAGAGAAGTGAGACTGCTGGCCCACCTTCATAACTCGCCAATCCAATTGTGCTAAAGATTCCGGCCCCTACAATAGCGGCGATACCCAACGAAACCAGATCTGTTACCCCCAATACCTTTGCAAGGCCCGTTCCACCCTCTTTTTGAGAGTCATGCAGAATCTGATCAACACTTTTCTTCCGAAAAAGTCTATGTGACATGTAAATTTAGTTTTTGATACTTAAAATTATGCGAAAATAAATATTTTCAAGGTCTTATACTATTGGTATTTTCTGATAGACTAATTAAAGTCCACCAGCTCATATTGAATATACTGGTAAATTTCCTGATAATCGGTCATCTGCGTATATAAATAGGAAATCAGCTGTTCTGTCAGAAGCTGTCTTTGCTCCACTGAAACTTCAAATTGCCACAATCGCTTACAAATATTAAAAAGTGCACCTGCAATTTTTTCCACCTGTGCATAGTCATAAATATACTCCCACTCAATGAACTGATGATAGAACTTTTCAAACTTAGGAATATCATTCAGTTGATTAATTTTCAAAAACTTCCGAACAGCGTCTTCATTGACATGCATTAGTGCAGCGTAGAATTTATCGATGGAGACCGCTTTATTTTGTGTTAGGATATGATCCAGCAATAGCTCCAACGCGATATGGGCCATAAAGGAGGGCCGGATAGGCAGCCCCGCTAAACTAGACTGTATTTTTAGTTTCAGTTGATGTGTATGACGAAAAAAATAAGGTGAATTGTGAAACAGTCGATCTACCTCGATATGACGGTTCCAACCTATATACAATTGCTCGAGTAAAGGGTTGTCCAAAAGCTCATCTTCATACTGACGTGGTTTTAGCATAAAGGATTTATCAGCATTTTTTAATAGATCGGGTAACAATCCACCCACAATACGCTCGGGATTGGTTGCAAACCGCTCAAAATAGAAATGTGATAAAAAATTCATACCAGCTTATTAGCGTGTGCTTTTATATGGAATTATTCGCTCAATATACGCTTAATCTCCTATCTTTGCATCTTGTAAATTAAAAAATTAAATCCATTTAACAATGAGCTTTGTAGAAGAATTACGTTGGAGAGGCATGTTGCAAGATATTATGCCAGGCACTGAAGACTTACTGAATAAAGAAAAAGTCGCTGGTTATATCGGCTTTGATCCCACAGGCGACTCTCTACACGTAGGACACTTGACGCAGATCATGACTTTGATTCACTTCCAAAATGCAGGCCACAAACCAGTTGCCCTGGTTGGAGGAGCGACAGGAATGATCGGAGACCCTTCTTTCAAATCTGCAGAGCGTAACTTGTTGGACGAAGCTACCTTACAGCATAATGTAGCTTGTCTGAAAAAACAGTTAGGCAAATTTCTTGAATTTGGAGAAGGTGAAAATGACGCCCAAATGGTTAATAATTACGACTGGTTCAAAGATTTTAAATTTTTGGATTTTATTCGTGATATCGGTAAAATGATTACCGTTAACTATATGATGTCAAAAGATTCGGTAAAAAAACGTCTGGAAGGCGACAATGGTCTTTCATTTACAGAGTTTACCTATCAATTGATTCAAGGATATGACTTCTACTACCTTTGGAAGCACCATAACTGTAAAGTTCAAATGGGTGGGTCCGACCAATGGGGTAACATTGTAACAGGAAGTGAAATGATTCGTCGCCAAGATCAGGGAACGGCCTATGCAATCACTACGCAATTAATCAAAAAAGCCGATGGTCAGAAATTTGGAAAAACCGAATCTGGTGCCGTATGGTTAGATCCAAAGAAAACCTCTCCGTATAAATATTACCAATTTTGGTTAAATACGTCAGATGATGATGCTAAAAACTGGATCAAAATTTTCACGCTCAAACCTCAGAACGAAATAGAGTCTATTATTGCAGAACATGATGCAGCGCCACACTTACGTTTAGTTCAAAAAGCACTGGCAAAAGATATCACCATTCGTACCCACTCCGAAGAAGCATACGAAACTGCGATCAAAACTTCTGAATTTCTTTTTGGTAATGGTTCTTTAGAATTTTTGAACAACTTAGACCACGAGGCTGTTTTAGAGGTATTTGAAGGCATCCCTCAGTTTCAGGTCGCTAAAGCAGACCTTGCAGCAGGCATCAATATTCTTGATTTACTGGCTGTTCAGACACAAGTATTCCCTTCCAAAGGTGAAGCCCGCAAAATGCTTCAGGGCGGCGGAGTTTCTATCAACCGAGAAAAAGCAACTGATATAGAAGAGTCAGTTACGGAAAATCACCTTGTAAACAATAAATATATTGTTGCACAACGCGGTAAAAAGAATTACTACCTGATTATCGTAGATTAATGATCAGCAATATCCTGATTTAATAATCCATAAGTATAAAAAAGTCCCTTTTGATTAAATCAAAAGGGACTTTTTTATACAATCCAAAGCTATTCTTGCACCGCTAAAAAAATCGGTCCGGTTATTTTAATAGTTTTTCAAATGCCTTACGCGACGCTCCTCTAAAATGTACCTCCCCACAATATTGATACCCCAGCTTTTCGAACACATGCAACATTCCTCCATTGTCAAAATTAGTATCCACCTTAATACTATAAACCCCATGATCAACCGCGATCTTCTCCACCCCAGACATGATTCCCGTTCCCACACCTTTCATATGCGGATCCTGCGCCGAGGCCAATCGGTGTATACCGACATAAGGACCATCACTTAACCATTTTCCGTCAATATCATTATAAGCAGGTTCGACATCAAAAATAATAGCAACATAACCTACAATCCTATGCTCCACTTCAACGACATGCCCGTAGCCCTTATCAATATCCGACTGCACAACATCTTCATTCGGATAACCATCTTGCCATTGTCGGCTCCCTTGTTCTTTCCTGAGGGCAATTGCTTGTTGTATAATTTCCCAAATCCGTCCTTTATCAGCCAATGTAGCTTTTCGTATTTCAAACTTGTTCATCCTATCTGTTATTTTTATTCGTAAAACTACATATTTTACAGCAACTCCAAAGAATACACCAAAACAGCAATCTGTATAGATATGCACATTCTTTGATCAAACCTATTTGCAGGGCATAGTATTTGCTAGTCATTATAGCTATCAAGCTTTTTAGCTACATCTAAATTTATTCATTCATAAAAAACGACAAACTTAAAATAATAGGCCATCAGCATCTTTAAAATACTATCAAAATAACTAAGTTTGTAAGCAGTATAATTGTGAGCTTTTCAATGTCAAACAAAGGAAATACATTTAGGCAGACAGGGAATTCGGTTTCCGGCAAACGTGCCCCTCAAAAGGAATCAACAACATTTAAAAAAGAAAAAAGTCAAAAAAACAGTGTACCAAGAGATTATTCCGATGCACAGCAGAAGGCTGTCAAGATATTAGGGATTTTATTGATCTTGCTTTCATTGGCATTTGCTACAGCTTTCGTCTCCTACCTATTCACTTGGGAAGACGATCAAAGTTATATCGCAAAAACCAATGGCGGATGGTCGACATTATTCAGATCTACAGAAGAAATTCATGATGAAGCTGTTGATCTACCCGTTGTCGATAATAAACTAGGGAAATTTGGCGCATTACTTGCCAACCAATTCATGTACGAATGGTTTGGCGTCGCATCTTTTCTTTTTATCCCGGTATTATTCATTTTAGGATATCGCTTGTTGTTCAAGAAATCATTGCTTCCATTATACCGTACTGTAGTCTATTCTTTTGTTGCAATCGTTTTTATCTCGGTAACATTAGGCTTCCTCCATGGATTTATGGCCGATACACCGCATATGCTTGAGGGGAAATTTGGTTTTTGGACTAATAAATTACTGGAAGCACAAGTTGGCATTGTCGGCGTAGGCTGTATATTGGCTTTTGCCTACCTGACAACATTAATCTTACTTTACAACCTCGATTTTAAATTTGTCCTATTCAGTAACAGAAAATCCAAGTCATTCTCCGAAGATTTGGACGAAGAGGATGAGGATGAATACGCTCCACACAATCTAAGAAACAAAATTCATATTGAAGATGATTCCATCCAATCTGTACGGGAATCTATTCAACGGCCAACATCAATCAATGAGCGATTTCAATCTGCTCGTGAAAAAGATTTACAGGAAGAACTTCAGCGCCCTGCCTTTACACATCACCCCGTACCTGAAGTACAAATTGATCCGAAAGACAAAGTGGTGCTCTCATTCGACGACAGTCCGCTGGAACGAACAGATAATACGCCTTCAATCAGTTTTACAATTGATCAGCCGAATGAAGAATTTGGAGCGGAAGACTTACCGCTAATCCGGGAATATCAAGCACCGAAAATCGAAGCAGAACCTCAACAAGAGCTAGAAGCTGCCATTGAACCCGATGCAGTACCTGGTCTGGTGGTTGAAGATATCAAAGAGGAAAAAGAAATCACTGCTAGTGACCTTGTGGCCCAATTCGGACAATATGACCCAAAATTGGACCTTTCTGGCTACCAACATCCGACATTGGATTTATTGAAGGACTATGGTGGTGGTAAAATTACCATCAATCAACAGGAACTCGAAGCGAACAAAAACAGGATTGTTGATACACTAAGAAACTATAGCATCGAGATCGAAAGTATCAAAGCAACTATAGGTCCAACGGTAACTTTGTATGAAATTATACCAAAACCAGGTGTACGGATTTCAAAAATCAAAAATCTGGAAGATGACATTGCCTTAAGTCTTGCGGCATTGGGTATACGTATTATTGCACCTATGCCAGGAAAGGGAACGATCGGTATTGAGGTGCCAAACTCCAGTCCGGAAATGGTATCCATGCGATCTGTACTTGCTACGGAGAAGTTTCAGAAAACAGACATGGATCTCCCAATTGCTTTAGGTAAAACGATTTCTAATGAAGTCTATATTGCCGATTTAGCTAAAATGCCTCACCTTCTAGTTGCAGGGGCTACCGGACAAGGTAAATCAGTAGGTATCAACGCCATTCTGACCTCCTTACTGTATAAAAAGCATCCGGCCGAACTAAAATTTGTCCTTGTTGACCCTAAGAAGGTGGAACTTTCTCTATTCAAAAAAGTAGAGCGCCACTTCCTCGCAAAATTGCCTGACGACGGAGATGCAATTATCACCGATACGAAGAAGGTAATCAACACCTTAAATTCTCTGTGTATAGAAATGGATCAACGTTATGATTTGTTAAAAAATGCGCAGGTACGGAATTTAAAGGAATATAATGCAAAATTTATCAATCGCAGATTAAACCCTGAGGAGGGTCATCGATTCTTACCATATATCGTTCTTATTGTTGATGAGTTTGCCGACTTAATGATGACAGCAGGAAAAGAGGTCGAAACACCGATTGCACGATTGGCACAATTGGCCCGCGCGGTAGGGATTCACTTGGTTATTGCAACCCAACGTCCTTCTGTCAATATCATTACCGGTACAATCAAGGCCAACTTCCCTGCACGTCTTGCATTCCGTGTATTATCGAAAGTCGATTCACGGACCATTCTAGATACAGGCGGGGCAGATCAGTTGATCGGTCGAGGTGACATGCTTCTAGCGACTGGAAGTGATTTGATACGTATTCAGTGTGCTTTTGTTGATACTCCAGAGGTTGAACAAATTTCCGACTATATCGGTGCACAACGAGGCTACCCTTCGGCATTTATGCTTCCGGAATACGTAGACGAAAACGGAGATGGTTCTGGTAGTGTGGATTTTGATCCCAAAGACCGCGATCAGTTGTTCGAAGAAGCTGCCCGATTGATTGTCATGCATCAGCAAGGCTCTACTTCATTAATCCAACGTAAATTAAAATTGGGTTATAACAGAGCAGGACGAATCATCGATCAATTGGAAGCTGCTGGAATTGTAGGTCCATTTGAAGGAAGTAAGGCCCGCGAGGTACTTTATCCAGATGAGTATTCATTAGAACAATTTTTGGAGACGTTAAGAAAGGACAACTAAGATGAAAAAACAATTGTGGTTTATGGTAGGTTTGCTAATTATTGCATACAGCCAAAACAGTTATGCACAAAATGATGCCGCTGCTAAAGCATTACTGACGAAAGTAAGCCAAAAGTACAGTGCATACAAAACAATACAGGCCAACTTCTCATTAGATATTAAACAAGCTAATGGTGGCTCACATACTGACGCTGGAACAATATACCTGGACAAGAGTAACAACAAGTACCAGGTCAATACCAAAAATCAAGTATTGATATCGGATTCCAAGACACAGTGGAATATCATGAAAACAGAAAAGGAAGTTGAAATCTCAGAAGCAAGCAATTCGACCAACGAGATCAATCCAACAAACATATTCAGCTTCTACACCAGCGGTTTTAAATATACCTTGACCAATACTGAAAAGGTAAAGGGGCTTACGCTAAGTGTCGTTGAATTAAGTCCGCTCGATAGCAAAAAAAACTATTCAAAGATAAAGCTACGTATCAATAAGGCAAGCAACCTGATCTATGACACGACCGTTTTTGATAAAAGTGGTAATCGCTATACCTATACATTAGCTTCGCAAGAGGGCAATAAGGGCTTTTCAGCTAATCTATTCGCATTCAACAAAAATGATTACAAAGGTTTTGAAATCGTCGATTTAAGATAAAAATCTACCGACGCTATAACACTGATTAAACGCAGTACCATAAAAAAGGCTTTCCAGTATTGGAAAGCCTTTTTTATGGTACTTTAATCGTTATTGTACTTTGCGCAATTTTATAGCATATTAGGTTCTTTATCCAACGTCTCGCTTTCTTTGTTTGCATAACGCGAATAACCATGCTTTTGCGGATGTTCGATAATTTCCTTCATAGAAACAAGTTTGTAAACATACGAACCCGTTTCATTATTCAATTTCAATGCAAAATAGTCGTCCTTTTTTTGTCTTCTTATAGAACCTCTTAAACTACCATCACCGACATTATATGCTGCAGCTACCAAGGTCCAGTTTCCAAATTGGGCATACAGGTATTTCAGGTATCTGGCAGCAGCATGTGTAGATTTGACAAGATCTTTCCGGTCATCTACTGTACTATTGACTTTCAATCCATACAATCGCGCTGTTGCCGGCATAAACTGCCAATAACCACCAGCTCCCTTAGATGAAACAACAGCTTTACTAAGCCCGCTTTCCACTAAGGGGATATACTTAAAATCTTCCGGAATACCATGTGATTTAAGGATCTTTGCAATCATAGGCAAATAGGTCTCTGCCTTTTTGTGCATATCGTATGATCCTGTTTTTTTAAACGAGAATCGATTGAAAAATTTGCGCAATTTACTTTCCACAAGCGGACGATCCATCGGTAATGAATCTTCGGCAAATGTCAATGAATTCATATAAGATTCAAACGAATTGCTTTTTTCTTTTTTTTCTTCTTCGTCCCCATGATGAGCGGGAACTACTACGAGCTTCGGTTCAACGATCTTATCGCCGTTTGAAGCGTTGTTGTGTGGGGTTGAGTATAATTTTGACAGCAATAAAGCAAACAAAATCAAACTACTACATAAAACTTTCTTTCTTATCATTCACTCCCTTAATGCTATCCTATCCACGACTCTAATCGATCAAAAAATAGCTTGGTTCAAATTCAAGGGTACAAAGGTAAACACTATTTATTTAAAAAACAAATAGTTACAATACAGACAATTTAAAGCGGCTTTTTTAGCGTAAAAACGCAGTAAATTCAAGAAAAGACAAAAAGATAAGGATTTTTTCGCAAAACCCAAAATTATACCTAACTTTGTGGTTCACATTTTAGCAAAACACAATGCCATTCAGCAATAAAAGGAACAGTCGTGATGACAACTCCAGAAAGTCACGAGGCAACTCAGATAGCTTCAAATCTAGAGGCGATAATAATAATAGTTTCGGAAAAAAATCATATGGGTCAAATGACCAATCTGAAAGAGGCTCTTTCAGAAAAGATGATAATCGTGAGAACAGATCATTCGGATCTAAAAAATTCTCAGACAAACCTCCCTTCCGAGGAGAGAACAATTCCTTTCGTTCAAAAGATAATTCAGAAAAATCCTTTGGTAGAGGAAGCCGTTCATTTGATAAAAATGATTCTTCAAGATCTTTTGACAAAAAAGATTCCTTCAATAAATTTGATAGATCAGAACGTTCTTTTGACAAAAAAGATAACTTCAAACGTTCCGATAGAAATGACTCTTCAAGATCTTTTGACCGTTCAGAACGTTCTTTTGATAAAAGAGATAGTTTCAAACGTTCAGATAGAAATGACTCTTCAAGATCTTTTGACCGTTCAGAGCGTTCTTTTGACAAAAAAGATAACTTCAAACGTTCAGATAGAAATGACTCTTCAAGATCTTTTGACCGTTCAGAGCGTTCTTTCGATAAAAAGGATAACTTCAAACGTACAGATAGAAATGATTCCACAAGATCTTTTGACCGTTCAGAGCGTTCTTTCGATAAAAAGGATAACTTCAAACGTACAGACAGAAATGATTCCACAAGATCTTTTGACCGTTCAGAACGTTCTTTCGATAAAAAAGATAATTTCAAACGTTCAGACAGAAGTGATTCTCCAAGATCTTTTGATAGATCAGAACGTTCTTCCGATAAAAAAGATAGCTTCAAACGTTCAGACAGAAATGACTCTTCAAGACCTTCTAACAGAAAGTTTGATGGCGAAAGAAGTAGAAATTTTGATGACAACAAAAACTTTGGTGATAAACAATATATTAAACGTCCAAAGAAAAAAGCAGAGGATGCAGAGGATGACGGCTTAGTTCGTTTAAATCGTTACATCGCCAATGCTGGTATTTGTTCAAGACGTAAAGCTGATGAGCTTATCACTGCTGGTGTCATTTGGGTAAATGGAGAACCTGTTACAGAATTGGGTACTAAGGTAGATCCTGCAACAGATGAAATCCGTTACAATAACGAACGATTAAAACGTGAAAAAAATGTTTATGTTTTGTTGAACAAACCAAAAGATTATATCACGACTACAGATGATCCTCAGGAGCGTCATACCGTAATGGAACTAGTTTCTAAAGCGACAAAAGAAAGAATCTATCCTGTTGGTCGTCTTGACAGAAACACAACGGGGCTACTTTTAATGACAAATGATGGTAGTCTTGCTGAAAAACTTTCACACCCGCGCAACAGCATCAGCAAAATCTATAATGTCGAGTTAAACAAAAGCCTTACACAAGGCGATTTTAACAAAATCAACTTTGGTATCGAATTAGAAGATGGTGTAATCAAACCCGATGACTTGAGCTATGTCCAAGGTGGATCAAAACGTGAAGTTGGCATCCAAATCCACTCGGGAAAAAATCGTATCGTACGTCGTATTTTTGAGTCACTAGGATATGAAGTCGTTAAATTGGACCGCGTGGTTTATGCAAACCTAACGAAAAAAGATCTTCCACGTGGCCGTTGGAGATATTTAGAGGAGCGTGAAATCGTGCAATTAAAGCACCTGATTTAATCGCTTAAGAAGATAAATAAAAATAAAGGACGGTCATTCAGTTAACCGTCCTTTATTTTTTATATTTGCTCTTTCAAATAAAACAACAAAGAATATGACTGATCCGAAAACACTTTCATCCGTTGCGGAATTCCATAAAACATTCCAACATCCAATCCTAGACACCCCTACTATTCCATCTGAACAAAGATGTGCCTTACGGGTATCATTGATCGCTGAGGAATTAAAAGAATTAGAAGAAGCCATCCAGGATAAGGATTTGGTAGAGATTGCAGACGCACTATGTGACATTCAATATGTACTTGCTGGAGCGGTATTAGAATTTGGTTTAAAAGATAAATTCTCCGCTCTTTTTGATGAAGTTCAACGTTCCAATATGAGCAAGGCATGTAAAGACGAAGCAGAAGCCATCGCTACACAGGAGCACTATAAATTAAAAGGTGTAGAATCCTATTATAAAGAAGTTGATGGCAAATTTCTGGTATTCAGAACAGCCGACAATAAAACGTTAAAATCTATCAATTATTCTCCAGCCGATCTAAAAACGATTATTGAAGGCTAAATAAAAGATGGTGATCGTACGCTATTTTTTGCAGGTAAACAGCAAAGGCTTCTTTAGAGAAGCCTTTGCTGTTTTTATAGGGCGAAATATATTCATTAAACGCGATAGCATACAATGATCTATCAAAAGAGTAGAAAATATTAGGGGCGACTAAAAAAGACTTCCCTGCACGACCTGACGCGCTTCCAATCCCTTATCGATGTATGTTTGAATACCTGATTTCGGTAAGCCCCAGTTCGGGGCAATTAACAATTCTTTATCTGCAATCCCGAAAATACGTTGAATGATCAGATCAGGACGCAATCGAGGAATAAACTTCGCTAAGAACTCGGTGTAACCTTCCATCGAAAAAAGTTCAAAGGGCTCACGTTTGAACTTAACCCCCATAATAGATCCCTCTACAATATGTAGGTGATGCAACTTCACAAATTTAATCTGTGGAAACCGGTTGATTTCATCTGCATATTTCAACATCATTTCTTCAGATTCCCATGGGAAGCCAAAGATTGTATGCACACAAAGCTCCAAAGGGGTATCTTTCAGCATATCCATGGCCTGAACAAATTCGTCGTGAGAACAGCCTCTATTGATCTGCTCCAATGTATCGTTGTAGATAGATTCCATACCCATTTCCAAATCCACATCGTAACGATCTGTATAAGACTCCAACAATGCAATCTTTTCAAAATCCAAACAATCAGGACGTGTGCCAACAGAAAGCCCCAAAGTATTTTCAGGATCAATACTTAAGGCCTCATCATACATCATTTTCAGTAGATGAGTCGGCGCATATGTATTTGTATTTGGTTGGAAATAAATAATAAACTTCTCGGCGCCATAGCTATTACGTGCTCTTTCAATACCCGATTCCACCTGCTCCCGTATCGAAGGAATTTTCCGGGCAGTATCCGGTGTAAAAGAATCTACATTACAGTAAGTACAACCACCATAACCCTTACTACCATCACGATTGGGACAAGTAAAATTACCATCCACAATCACTTTAAACACTTTCTGTCCGTTATACTTTTGCTTTAAATAAGCCCCGTAATGATTATACGGTTTAATTCCGTTGTCCAATAATGTACCCATTGCGCTGCAAAGTTACTCAATAAAAATCATATGTGACCATTACTTTCTCAGGATCAAATGTTAAACTGATATGGCCATCACGAAAATCTTCCCAAGATAATTTATACGAACTATCCTTAACTGTTTTCTCCAAATCGAAGTAATTTCTTTTAATGGCTAAATTGGGGGAATTATCATAATAAGTAGGTAAACCGTAATAGAATACGAAAAATTGTTCAAATTCTTTAAATGACAAATAGCTATAAAACCTATTCCTATTTCTTGAAACTAATATCTCAATTTTTTTTAGTCTGCCATTTGTATAAAAATAATCAAGTGTTTTATAATACAGTGCATTCAACCATTTACCGCCAATAAATTGGATATGACCAGGATCGATGACGACCATTGTATCCCTACTCCCTGTATATGTCCCCAATTCCCCTATAGAAGATCTTTCCCCAAGATTAATGATATACTGGCGAGCTATATTGGTCGATCTACCATCTTTATTTGCCGGTATCCACTTTGATATGGATGAAAATTTTTGATTCATTTCTTCAGTCTTATCTACATGGCCAAAATTGCTAGAAACAACTCTGACAGTGCTATCCTTACTAACCTCGAATCCCACATGTCCTTCATCATTAAGCATATTCTTATCACGTTTCCATTTTTCATTTAACTGCCTATAAAAATCAACAATACCTATCTTGGGGGTTGGAAGATAGTTTTCGTAAGAAACAAAAATGTAATCCTGTCCGTCTTGGCAAATACCTGATCTCAAATTAAACAAGAGAAGGCAGACGATGATCAAACAATTTCTCATATGGCCAGTAAGTAATATTTACAGCAATATACAAAAAACCTAGATACGGGAGTTCTAGAACAGGCGAGATGCTGCTTCACATGGAAGTACTTAAACGAAAGAAGCCCTTGACTGTTTCCAGCAAGGGCTTCCGTGTAAAAAAAGGCACCGACCTACTCTCCCACCTGTTACGGCAATACCATCGGCTCTGGCGGGCTTGACTGCTCTGTTCGGAATGGGAAGAGGTAGACACCGCCGATATAGGCACCTAAAAATCTTTATTGGCTGATCTATGATATTCATATCATCTTATTC